>BDSW01000213.1 GCA_002898175.1 bacterium BMS3Abin04 | reverse complement strand
TTTCCAACTCAGGTAAGACGTCGCTATACAATAGAATTGTATCTCCGCTATTCAAACTACTTTCCCTACTCTTATATGGAAAGTTCTTCATAGCTCCTTAAGGCATTCCTTCAAATGATAGTCCTTCTATCTCTTGATTGCTCTTCCGATAAATTAAAGCCGGGGGCATTGCAGCTGCTGATATTGTCAATTTATTATCTTTAATTTTCAGCATCATTAAACACATTGAAAGCTGTCTAAACTTCATATCTTTAATAACTTTAGATATCTTTGAAAATGTTTTTAAGATATTTTTTGAAGACGCTAAACTGTTGAATAAGCTTTTTGTAATAGTTACAACCGTTCCGGCTTTCATTCCGTGACCGGTTGCATCACCAATAACAGCCGTTAATGTTCCATCTTTATCAATATGAAAGTCGTAATAATCTCCACCGACCTCCGTAGCTGTCTGCATGTAAACGGCAATATCCAAATTCGGTAATTGAGGTAATTCCTTTGGCAGCATAGCTAGCTGAAGATCTCTTGCTTCTTCAAGCACCCTGGTCTTCCGTTCATTTTCCGCTTGAATAATTTTATTCTGTTCCTCTGCATTTTTAAGATCAAGATGGCGAGTAAATGCTAAATTAAATACATCGCCAAAACGTTTCATTAATTGTTTTGCTTCATCACTTAATTCAGTTTCTCTAAAAGCAAAGAGACCGCCGGCGGGAAAACAAACACAATGATAATATTGTCTAGGTTCTTCAAAGTCTATTTCAGGAGCTGAAACCGGCAGATTAGATTTTGCCGCCACACTATAATAATCAATTAAATCTTGCCCTTCCAAAACATACGAATAATCTTCCTGACTTTGATGTGCATTATAAATGCCCTCCAACAAAGGATGACCTTCTAGAATTTCATCGCCTGAAAGAAGCGCAGTCTTACTACCCCCATTCTCCGAAGCCGTCCAAACATTTACTTTCCTGCTATTATCATTAAATATTCCAATCCCACATCGTACTGTTTTAAATCCAAGTTGTTCAAGTTCAGAGAATACTATTGAAACAGACGAGGTTAGGTCATCGCTTTTGTGCATTGCCATCGTTCTTGCTCTTACTCTTTCCAAAGCGTTTTCAATTTCCCGTTCACGGTTTTGTTCTTCAACAGCTTTCCTTTTCTGTTCTAACTCCTCAATTGTTTCTTCAAGCAAAATTGCCGTTGTTCTTTTTACTTTTTCAATTCTGTCCAGTTTGGAATTAGTTATTTCTAATTCCTCATCCGCTTCCTTCAGAGATTTTAAAAGTAAAGTCTTTTCTTCGGAATTAAGTTTTTCGGATTGTTGAATGTAATCCTGTATAGTTTGGAGTTGTTTATACATCTACGATTTTTCCTTAAGCACTATACAACAAGTTGTAAGATTATGCATTTCCAGATTGCCGCCGGTTGCTCTTGCTAACTCAGCATTAGAAAACATGCCAACCATGGGGGCATTCCAGACATTTTTAATTCCTTCAATCTCTTGGCTCACTAATGGTCCTAATGACAATACTCTCCCAGCACAACTAAATACGACCACAGCATCAGCTTCGGGCATTTCAGTTGCTTTCAGTTTTTCAACTCCTTTGATTACTTTTTCCATAACATCAAAATCGGGCGGGAGTGAAAATCTAACTTTCGATCCTTCCGGAACCGTTCCGCTGCAATAGAAAGAACCGTCATTCCAATCAATAGCAAGACCGGGGCGCATTACCGGATCACCTTCTTCACGCTGCAGTTGAAGCGGGAAATTTATTGCAATTTCAAGCGCGAGCATTTCTTGTTTTTCTATCAGATCATCAATGCAGCCATATTTTTTTGTAAGTTCAAATACCGGTATATTATCAACTCTAAATACATGGTTGCTTTCACTTTTTGTGACTGTTTTTTCAGTTCCAACAGCTTTCCAACCGCAAGTTGCAACTCCTTTTATTTCAATTTTCCTTTCATCTAAAGCTAGCACAACCATACCCCTGTTACTCGATTTTTCATTAGTAAATACAAATTGTTCTTTTAGTAAGAAATCATCGCCGGCCATTTCACCATAAACGTTTACTTGTTTACCTATAACGTCTTCAAAACCGAATAATAATTGTTCTGCATCGGTTTCCATGTAGCTTCCCGCAATAAGAAAAGTTGGTGCTGAAAATTTCTCTTTTGCTTTTTCAGCAATTTCTCTTGTAACTTCTCTGTAATTTTTTTAAGGATATTCCTGCAAGAAGATTTGAAAATAGTCATGTTTAATATCGAGCAAAGGGATAGCAATGGAACCTTTTTCTGTTTTTTTATCAATAAATTCACCGTTAGTTGTTGCTCCAAAGATTTCTATTCCCTTTTCGCTAAGAAGCTCTGATACCGTAGCACGATCTTGCTTAATAGATAAAAACACAATTGCTAATGTTGGTTTAAAACTATCTTCCATACTCATTTGTAAAGCATTTTTAATTTCTTCATGAGATTTTCCTTTTATTGATTTTGCTTTCACATTGATATTCTTTCAATTCGTTTTGTAATCCTTTCATTATTTACATATCAATTTCAGATTGATACCGTTTACTATCATAAAGATTTAAATTCCATTCCGGTTTTAATTTGTATTTATTCTTGGCTATGAGATAATACTTAGCAAGTCTTAATAAGATAATATATCGCTTTATATTCATAAAAGAAACGCCGAATTTTTATTATTTGACTATTGGACTTGCATGAAAAATTTATTTGCGGATTTATAGATGATGCCGGTTCAGATAAAAAATTGTCGGAGGAACTTTTTATCATTTTAGACTAAGAACCGACCTCTCAAATATATTTAAACTTATTATGCGTCTTACAATATGTATAATGATATTGCCGGATGTTTAGATATTTTAATATTGTTCTATTTATAATAATTATCATGTATTTCATATAATTCTTCGGTATGAGATCCGATATATTTTTTGAGCTGCCGGAAGAATAAGTTTCTATCCTTTAAATTTGGCCAAGCAATTTCAACAAAATTTTCTCGTTCGTTATTTCCGACTTCGAAAACGTCCCAATTGCTATGTTCGTCGGTAACAATAAATTTCAATTCATTATTATTATTTTTACTTTTTACAAGTTTATAATCCAATATCTTGTAATTCTTTTTACCGATTTTCGAAATCCATTCGTTTAATAAACGGTTAAGTTGTTGCTCCGAACCATCATCCGGGATTATCATTTTCCATGTTGTTACTCGGTGAGTATGACTTCTTTCCTGAGCATAATTTTGAACGGATAAAAATCCTATCAAAATTAATACAGTAAAAAATAACTTCACTTTCATTTTTTCTCCTATTTGTTTTTAGATATTTAGACTGAGTAAGGTTTTAGTCTATTATTGCATTTTCACATTGAATAATTCCATATTGAATTTAAGTGTAATAAGATATTAAGTCTTGTAATTATGACGCATTTATTAGGATTTTCAACTCATATGGAGAAAAAACAAAGCTTTTCTGTAGAAAACAAGGATATTTATCGAAAACTTTTAATTAGATAGAAACTTAAGAGCTAGGCAGGTAATATCGTCCGATTGTTCGACACCGTTTGAAAATTCTTTTACATCGCTCAAAACCTTTTGAGTCAAATTTTTAGCTGAAGCACTATTTATGTTTGATAGGGAATTTTCCAATCTATTTTCATCAAATTCTTCACTTTTATCGTTAAATGCCTCTGTTATTCCATCGGTGTAAAAGAAAAGACTCTCTCCCGGTTTAAGCATTATTAAATTCGATTCATATTTCATATCCTTCATTGCACCGAGTAAAAGTCCGCCGATATTTTCCAACTGATTTATTTTGCCATCCGACGAGATTAAATATGGCGGATTATGTCCTCCGTTTGAATATTCAAAAGCTCCGTTTCGGATATCCAAAACACCAAAGAAAACCGTTACAAACATGTTAACCGGGCTGTCTTCCACAAGTATATTATTAACTTCAAGTAAAATATCATCGGTAGAAATACCTTTATATGCAGTAGCTTTCAACAAAGTTTTGCATACTGTCATCAACATTGCCGCTGCAATTCCTTTACCGGAAACATCTCCGATAATCACCGCAAGTCTATTTTTATCGAGGAAGAAAAAATCGTAAAGATCACCGCCGACCTTTTTTGCAGTAATCATTTCGGCATAAATTTCAAATTCTTTTCGTTCCGGGAAAGTTTTAGGAAGTATTGAAGTTTGAATCTTCCTGGCAATATCAAGCTCTTGCTGGAATGCGATTAATCTTTCCCGCGAAGAAATAGCTTGTTGATAAAGTTCAATTTCCCTCAACGATTTTTCGATTGTAATTTCCAAGTCGGATAAATTAATCGGTTTAGTTATAAAATCATACGCTCCTCTGTTCATAGCAATCCTAATATTTTCCATATCTCCGTATGCGGAAACTATTACCGAGCGTAATAACCTATTTCCGAGTTCATTTATTTTCGAAAGAAGAGTAAGTCCGTCCATAACAGGCATATTTATATCGGTTAGAATAAGATTTATCGAATCGTTTTCTTTTATTTTATCCAACGCTTTTTTACCATCTCCGGCAAAGTGAAATTCATATTTGCCCGAGCTGATTTGTTTTCGGAATTTCTGTAAGATTAAAAATTCCAGATCCGGTTCATCATCAACAACAAGAATTTGAGCCTTAGCCATTCAACCTCCTATGCTGAAGTTAGGTAATTTAGTTTTTCTTTCAGTGAATTAAATTCTAACGGTTTTGTGAAGTAATAATCGGCTCCGAATTTTTTTGCCAAATTGAAGTTATCTTCATCTCCGTATGCAGTAATTACAATAACTTTCATTTCAGGATATTTTTTCTTTAACTTTTTTAATAAATCTATGCCGGTCATTCCCGGCATATTGATATCCGTAAGCACAAAATAACCCGACTTGCTTTCCAATTGCTCTATCAATTTTAACGCCGATTGACCACTCAGTGCATAATCAATTACCATTTCACCGGATTTAATTTCCTTTCTGAATTTTTGTTTGAACAGAAACTGAATATCACTTTCATCATCTACAACTATTAATCTCATTTGATTCCCCTCATTAATTTTTTGGTAATGAAATTATAAATTCCGTATATTCGCCTTCTTTGCTGTCATAATTTATTTCTCCGTTATGTCCTTTCACTATAATATCGTAACTAATCGAAAGTCCTAAACCGGTACCTTCGCCGGTTGGTTTAGTTGTAAAAAAGGGATTGAATAACTTTTCTCTAATTTCCATAGGTATCCCCGTTCCATTATCTCTAATGTAAATTTTGATCTTATTTTTTAAGTTTTTAGTTTTTACTTTCAACATAGGCGAGAAATCCCTTCCGTTACTTTTGTATTTCTTGTTTGCCGCATAGCATGCATTATTTATTAAATTAAGAAAGACCCTGCTGATATCTTGCGGAATAATATTTATTTTACCTATTGATTCATCATATTCTTTTTCAATTGAAATATTAAATTCCTTATCTTGTGCCCGTAATCCATGATAAGCCAACATCAAATACTGATCGAGCAAATAGTTCAAGTCTGTCATTGCACGCTCTCCGGACTTACCTCTTGAATGGAGTAACATCCCTTTTATAATGCTATCAGCTCTATTCCCGTGACTATTAATTTTCTCGAAGTTTAGTTTTAAATCATCTATCAGTTCCTTTATTAATTCATATTTATCGGAAGCAATATTATCCTTCTCCGATTCAATTTCTTCTTCCAGCTCCACGAGCATATCCTTTGATAACTCGGCAAAATTATTTACAAAGTTAAGCGGGTTTTTAATTTCATGAGCAATACCTGCGGTCAACGCACCGAGAGATGCAAGTTTTTGCTGTGTTATAAGCTGCTCTTGCGTTTTAATAATTTCTTCGTTTTTTTCTTGAAGAGCTTTTAATGATTGAGCTTTCAATATTGCAGAAACAGCATGCTCACGGAATCTATTTAGAATTCCGGCTGCCGAGAGATCGAATGCGTTTTTATCTTTAAAATTATCATAAACTACAAAAGCCTCGTATATATTATCTCGTTCTACTGCCATTACCATCATGGATAAAGGTTTTGTAAATCCTAACATTTTTTTATCGCCGGGTAAATTTTCCGTGTCTTTTATAATAAGGATTCCCCTTTCAACTTCCTCGGAATTTTGTATATATCTCTTTTTTAATTCTTCGGCTGAAAAAGAAATACTTTCGAGATCATGTACTTGATATCCGGATGTGTATGCCACTCTGAATAAACTTTCCTTTTTATTTAGAAGAAAAACGGCAGCTTTTTCAGCTTGCGGAATATATTTAATAGTCTGTTCGAGTAATGAATTAAATAAACTTTCCAAATCTTTAGCGCGATTAATAATCTTTACTAATATATCAACAGTCTCAAGCTCACCGGCTTGTTTTTTTATTAATTTTGCTTCGCGTAATTGTGATTTGTTACGTTCCTTAGTGATTAATTTTTTTTTCTGAATTTTATCAATTAAAAAAAGTCCAAATATTAAAATTATACCATAACCTAAATAAGCCCATCCGGTCATATACCAAGGGGGTATCACTATTATTCTAATCGATTTCCCTTTTAGGTTCCATACACCGTCATTATTTGAACCTCTAACAAAAAGAGTATAACTACCGTGATCCAGATTTGTAAAAGTAATATCGCGTTTCCTTCCTATGTTTATCCAATTATCATTATATCCCTCCAACTTATAAGAATATTCATTCTTGTAAGAATTATAAAAATTCAATGCAGCCAATTCAAATGTTATTATATTGTCTTTGTATGAAAGGACAATTTCATTTTTTTCAGAAATCCCTTTTTCCTCTATGATGCTGTTTACAGTATTTGTAATATTATACCTTTTAAGCGATGTAATAACAACCGGAGGAACATACTTATTATTTTGGATCTTTCCCGGATGGAAAGCAACCACTCCCCCAACACCACCGAAATACATGGTTCCGTCTCTTTTACTTTTAAAAGAAGCATCTTCAAACTTAGATGTTTGTAAACCATCCGATTTATCTAAATTCCAAAAAGTATTTGTAACCGGATCAAATTTGGACAAACCATGTCCCGTTCCAATCCAAATATTACCCTTGTCATCTTCAAGCAAACCTCTCACTACATCGTTTACCAATCCGTCCGCTTGGCGAAAGTGAATGAATTTATCATTTCCGTTTTTGCCGGGAACAAATTTATTTAATCCGCCGCCCATCGTACCGAGCCAATAAGTTCCGCGCTTATCAATTAAGATTGATCTAACATCATTATTACTCAAACTATTTGCTTTCTTTGCTTGATGTTGATATCTTTTAAATTTCGGCAGTGCCGATGTTCCATCATCATTTACTTTATAATCCGAAATCATTATATTCAATCCGCCATCTGATGTACCAATCAGAAATTTTCCGTTCTTGTCTTCTGCCATACTCATAATACGGTTATCACTTAAACTGAAATGATCATTTTTATCATATTTATAATGCATAAATTTGCCGGACTTATTTTCTTTACCCGGAACGAATTTATTCAGACCGCCGTTCCAACTACCTATCCAAAGAGTCCCTTTTGAATCTTCAAATAATTTTATTATTTCGCCTTTGCTTATACTGTTGGGATCATCGGGATTATGTAAATAATGCGAGAAAGAATCGGATATTTTATTGTACTTATCCAATCCGTCTGCAGTACCGACCCACAAAGTTCCTTCGGAATCTTGCAGCAAGCTATAAACTACATTGCTGCTTATTGTTGCCGAGTTCTGAGGATCATTTTTATAATGTATATATTTATCGGTAACCGGATTATATTTATCCAAGCCGAGTTCAGTAGCTATCCACAAAAATCCGTCATTTGTTTCCAAAATTCCTAAAACATTATTACTAATTAACGAATTGTTATCTGTTGAAATGTGATAGTAACTTTTGAAACTCTTTGCCCCCTTGTAATAAGTATATAATCCATTTGTGTTAGTTCCAATCCATATCATTCCGGATTTGTCTTCATAAAAACCGGTAATATTCGGAGCATCTATACCAGTAGGGTCAGCCGTAGTAAAACGGAAATGATCAAATTGTTTTTCTTTATCATTCAAATTCAAAGTATAAATTCCATTTCCGTATGTACCTATCCAAATTATGCCGTCGCTGTCTTGTAAAACACTCTCAACATTTTCCTTCGGAAATTTTTTCGAAAAGTTATAAAACGGATAGCTATCAATAAATTTTTCCTTTTTAACATCAAACCAAGTGATACCGGTATAATAGTCCACAAGCCACAATAGTCCGGGGTAATTTTTATCTTCAATTATATTTTCGTAAGAATAATTGCTTTTGTCAACTACCTGAAGGGATTTTGAATCATAGTGTAAAAACTTGAATGCATTATCTTTCTGATTAACCATAACTAATTTGTTTAACAAACCATCGAGTGTGCCAAACCAGAGTGACCCGAAACTGTCTTCAAATACCGATATAACTCCGTTGTCGCTTAGTGTAGTTGAGTCATTAGGAATATTTCTATAATTAACAAATTTAATTTGCTCTTCTTGGTAATGTTGATTATCCTTATTTTGAAACATAAAAACTCCGCCATTCCTTGTGCCAATCCACATACGGTTTTTACTGTCTTCGTAAATTTCGAGTACTTGATTATCCCCAAGGCTGTTAGGATCTTTTGAATTGTATAAATAATTTTTGAAGCTTTCGGATTTTCTGTTAAATTTTGCCAAACCGCCGCCGAATGTTCCAACCCAGATCACGCCATTATGATCTTCTAAAACCCGAATAATTTTATTGATACGAAGACTTGTTGAATCGCCATCAATGTTTTTATAAACTTTAAAATTATAACCGTCAAATCTATTTAGTCCATCCCAAGTTGCAATCCACATAAACCCGCGGCTGTCTTGAATAACATCTCTTATCATATTTTGAGACAGACCTTGATCAATATCTATGTGATTAAATCTTACACTTTTATTTTGCGCTGTTATAGCGTTAATAAAAATTACTACAAACACTATGCTATATTTAATCACTTTAAATAACATTCAAAAATTCATCTATTGTTTTAATTTTTCGGCAGACTAATAATAAACTCCGTAAACTCACCTTCTTTTGTGTCGAATTTAATTTCCCCGCGATGTTGTTTCACAATAATATCGTAACTAATTGATAAACCCAGTCCTGTCCCTTCTCCGCTTGGTTTTGTAGTGAAAAAAGGATTAAACAATTTATCTTTTAATTCCGGCGGGATACCATCTCCATTATCCCAAACATGTATTTCAACTTCACGAGCTAAATTATTCGTCCATACTTTAAGAGTGGGATCAAATCCGGCTCCATTCCTGCATTTCTTCTTGTAAGCAGCATAACATGCATTATTAATAACATTAAGCAATACTCTACTTATATCTTGTTGAACCAGATTAATCTTCCCTAAAGTATCATCGTAATTCTTTTCAATTCTAATATTAAATTTTTTATCTTTAGCTCTTAAACCGTGATACACCAAATTTATGTATTGATCTACAAGTTCATTCAGATCGGTAAGGGTTTTGTCTCCCGAGCTTTCCCTTGAATGAAGTAACATACCTTTAATTATACTGTCGGCTCTGTTTCCGTGAGCGTTAATTTTATTAAAAATCTGCTGCAAATTTTCCATTAATTCAGAAATTTCGTTATAGTTTTCATTTGGGAGAAATTTCTTATCTTTGTCAAGCACACCACTTAATTCATCCAAAATTTCGGAAGATACTTCTGCAAGGTTATTTACAAAATTGAGAGGATTTTTAATTTCATGTGCAATACCTGCGGTTAAAGCACCTAACGATGCAAGCTTTTGCTGAGTAACAAGTTGTTCTTGAGTTCTAACAATCTCTTCGTTTTTTTCTTGAAGGATTTTAATAGACTGAGCTTTTCTTATGGCGGAAACCGCATGTTCTCTAAATTTGTTTAAGATTCTTGCGGTAGAAGGATCGAATGCATTTTTATCGGCAAAACTATCAAATACAACGTAAGCTTCCAATTCTTGATCCCAGTCAACTGCCATTACCAACATTGATTTTGCCTTACTGAATTTTGACATCTTTTCATCGGCATACATTTTTTCCGTATTGCTGATGATATATATTCCCTTTTCGATTTCTACTGAATCTTCCGTGTATCTTCTGTGAAGTTCCTCGGGTGAAAAAGTTATTGAGTCCAAATCATCAACGTTATAACCGAGAGTATATGCAATATGGAACAATCCGTCAATATGATCGAGTAAAAACACAGCGGCTTTTTCCGCTGCCGGAATAAAACTTACAGTCTGAACTAATAAAGAGTTAAATAAAGTTTCAAGATCCTTAGCACTGTTTATAATACGAACCAATCTATCAACGGTTTCTAATTCTTCCGCTTGCATTTTGATTAATTCTGCTTCCCTAAGTTTAGCTCTCTCTCTTTCCCTCTCAATTAACTTTCTTCTCATAATTCTGTCAACAATAAATACTCCAAGCGCAAATAACAGACCATAAAGGACAAAAGCCCACCACGACAAGTACCACGGCGGTAAAACTGTGAATGTGAATATATTTTCTTCTCCGTTAGAACCATAAACATTTTTCGAGCGGACATAAAATTGATATTTCCCTTGAGATAAATTTGTGTACTCTTTTTTATTTTCAGTTGTCCACTGAGACCAGTCTTCATCGTTACCCTTAAGGAAATACTGAAATTTAGTAGCTCCGGATTTATCAAAACTAGGCGCTGCAAAATCGAACCGGATATCATTTTGAGAAAACGGAAGACTTATCTTATTATTTTTTCCTGGTGGAAATTCAGCGCCTCCATAAATAAGCGAATCATTGCTAACAATAACTTTTCTCACTAAAGTTGGAAAATCCGTTTTATGTTTATTCACCCGAAAAGAATCGTAACGCACAAGAGCTTCATCTGTGCTAATCCATAATATTTCTTTATTGGTATTAGGGTCAATATCCGAATACAAGGCAATTGCTGAAGACAGATCCAATCTTCTAAACTCTATTGATGGTTGCCATTTATAATTTCCATCGCTTTGTAAAACCGCTTTCCCCAATTCCCTTTTACCTTTCAACTCGGCAAGTACCCAATAATTTCCGTCTATACTTTTCTTTAATAACACTATTGAGTTTGTTGAATCAATAAAAATTTTTCCTAAAGTAGAATCAGGTAAAAATTTCTGTGACTCACTATCAAAACGGAATACGCCTTTATCACTTGTGAGTAACATTTTATTCTTAACTTTATAAATACTCCATTTTGTTCCGGGAAGTCCATTGTTTTCATCATAGAATTTATATTCAATATTTTGATCATTCCCGGTTGATAGCTCTTGCATATTTCCGCTAACATGATATAATCCGGGGAAAAACCCGGTCAGCCATAAATTACCATTCCCTTCCTCAACAACGGCATTAACCTCATCTTCCAAAATTTTCGTATAACTAACTGCAAGCTTATTGTTTTTACTTTTCCGTATAACGGAAATACCTTTTCTATGCCCTACATAAATTCTATCCGGGAATAGTTCTGATTTCAAGAGTGCGTTTACAGAAGGATCAACCAACGGTTCCTGTAATTTCCCGTTTTCTATAACCGAAGCGCCCCAATTTGTACCGGCAAGTAAAATTCCACCCACATCCAACAATGCATATGCGGGCTTATTACTACCTTCAATTAATTTGAAAGTTGAATATTTATCGGGTAAATAAAGTACTCCCAATTCATTTGTAACATAAAGTTTGTTTTTATAACGGTAAACCGAATATGATATATTTTTCAATAAGCCGTAGTTTTTAAAAATTGTAAACGGCGAAGGATATTCACAATATGCTACACCGTTAACCGTAGCAAGCCATAAACCACCATAGCGATCATTGAAAACATTAAAGATCACATTTGTAGGAATACCTGATTTTTCATTAATAACTCTTATTAAATGCCCTTTGGGATTTAAAATTGCTACACCGCCTCTTTGTGTTGCCAATGCATAATTTCCGTTGGAAGTAATACATGCATTATATATTTGATTTTTAATTAAAAATGAATCCGCATCGGTTTTAAATTTTGAAAACTTTTTACCGTCATGGATAAACATTCCGTCCAAATTAGAAGTAATAAGTATTCTTCCTTTTTGTCTTGCATTTTTACCATCAAAAGGCAGCATATTAAAAACACCCGTCGATGCAAAGTATTCACCGTTGGGCATTAGTTTAAGTGAATCCCCATCAATATACATTAGTCCGGTACTATCATTTCTAGTGTAGATTGTGTCATTAACATTGTAAAAGCGGTAAGAAAATACGGAGTCCCAAACACTAATTTTTGAACCATTCCATCCGAAAATCTTTTCTCTTGTTTTGAAATAAACCTCTTTTGACGAAGCAATTACATCCCACATTTCGCCAAATTTGTGATATTTCTTATCCAGATATGGTAATAATGATTTATATTGTAGTTGTCCTAAAGAGTCCGGCGTAAGATAACCAAAGTCTCCCGTAGCACAAACAAATATAGTTCCGTTAGAATCTAAAGCCATTGCTCGAACATTAGCATCTTTAGGAGTTCTAATTTTTCGCCATGAAGCGCCGTCATATTCCAGAACCCCGGTTCCGTTTCCAATATAAATAACCCCGCGATTATCCTGCAATATTTTCCAGTTTACTGTTTCAGCTTTGTATTCTTTGGGTCCAAAATATCTAACAAACGGTTGACCATTTTCTTGGAATTTGAATTGTGCATTTTGTCCAAATAACCAAGTAGTAGATAACACAAGGAGAACAAAGATTTGAAGTATATTTAGTTTATTTCGCATTTTGTATAAATCAAATAATTTTCGGCAGTAATTAGAAAAACAACCATCCGGAAATGAAAAACGAGTGAGTTATTAAATTCTCTTTATAATTTAGATGTGATTCAACACAAAATAACACCTAATATCCTAAAATCCTAAAATCCAATAAATTATAAATATTTTATGATCATAAAATAAATGAGACTTAGAACATTATCTTGTACTTTTAACGCAAATAATAGGATTTTTCGCTCAAAACGGTTTTGTTTTCGAAAGAAGGCAAACTTAGATAGTTTGGCATTTTTGAATGGTATTTTTTTAGTGCTTAGAAGAACGTCAAAACTTTAACTAATTCACATTAGTTAAAATCTTGGGTAATACCGGATCAGCCCGTTCGGCAAGCAGGTCCGGCATAAAGATTCTAGATTACATAATCATGTTTTACTTATACGCAATTGCAGCGCTGGTCGGTCCCGTTAATTGAATAATCGATGCTTCATTGAAACCTTCCTCTTTAACTAACTTAGTAAAATCCGCAAATGTAAAATCATAACCCGCTTCGGTTTCTATCAGCATATTGAGAGAAATCATCAAACCGAAAACATTTTCGCACCTGTTATCATCAATAATATTTTCTATAACTACTAAAGCTCCACCTTCAGGTAAAGCCTCATATGCTTTCCTAATAAGCATTTTTTTGTCTTCCAGTCCCCAGTCGTGCAATATATTCTCCATAGTAATCATATCTGCTTTAGGAAATTTATCGACGAAGAAATCGCCGGATTGAATCTTAACTTTACCTTCCAGCCCCATGTTTTTAATAATATCAGCGGCAATTGTTGAGACCTCCGGCAGATCAAACGAAATACAATTTATTTGAGGATGGTCTTTAGCAATTTGTGCTGTTAAATATCCGCCCGCTCCCCCGATATCACAAAGTGAATTGAAATGTGAAAAGTCAAAGTTTTTCGAAAATTCGATAAAATTTCCCATTTGAACTCCGGACATTGCATTAATAAACTCGTGCAATTTTTCCTCATCCGCATAAAGTTCCTTGAAAAAATCTTTACCATGCAATTTTATTTCGTTCTGCGGTTTACCGGTTTTAAGTCCTTCTTCCAAGTTATTCCAAAATGGGTAGAGTCTATTATTAGCCATTTCCAAAATACCGCCAATGTAACTTGGTTTATTTTTATCGAGAAATTGATCTGCATCAGCAGCATTGCTGTAAACGGCACTGTCTTTTGTGCCTTTTCTGCTCAAAAAGCCAAGTGCAACCAGCGCATCCAAAAAATCGTAAAAGGCTCTATTGTGAAGTCCTAAATTGGACTGAACCTCTTTGCCTGATAATTCCCCCTGCGCTAACAGAGTAAAAAGGTCTAAGTTAACTGCTGTTAATAATGTTTTTGAAGCAAAAAATCCTGTTCCTACCTGCATAATTTTGGAAGGATCAATTTGTTTTGCCACAATTTCTTTTTCCTCTAAAACTCTCATTTTGCTATCCTTTCTATTATTCTCAATTATAACTAATTTCATTCGGTTATTTGATGATTAATCAATATTAAATTCCTTAATCAACCCTCTGCCAGCTCCTGATTCGGCAATCCAAGCATACTTACCCTTTTCCAAATCAACTTGAAAGCAACAAGTATAATCAACCGGCATTTCCTGATAACCGCCTAAAAATTCAACCGACGCCGGAGATTCAAACCCTTTTATATTCATCCAATCCAACTATTCAATCACTTTATTCATATCTGTATTTTCATCTAATTTGATAACTTGTATATCATTACCCAAACTAACTTTAGGTTGTTCTTTAAATTGAACAGCAATAAAACAATAACTTTTATGGGTAAAATTAACAGAGCATAGCTTTAACGAATTATTATAAATTCCCCATATTTTTTAACCAAACTGCTTTATTCTTGTTATGAGTTCAATAAATTTTATTTTTTCTTAGAAGTACGTCCGCCACGGTCACCAATTAAAACCCACTTACCGTTTTTCTTCATTAAAATATCTGTCCAATGCCCTGAAGCGGTTTCTACTTTTCCGGTTTTATTGTTTTTGTCTAACTCCGAGTAAAAATAATTTACAAAAGCAAAATTACCTTTTACCCATATTGTAACCGGCGTTAGAGTATAGAGAACAGTCATGTTATTTTTAAAGTCATTTGCTATCCACTTTGCAGTGTTAGCTTTATTTTGCGGAACCTTTGTCTGATAGCTCCAGCCAATATAGCTTTCATCAAAATAGCTTAGAAAGCCTTGAGCATCGTTTTGGGAAGATACCTCCCAATATTTTTCAACGCCTGCCCAAACTTCCCTTTGAACATCAGACCATTGCTGAGCAACTACATTAACAAAACCGAATATTGTTATATACAATGCGATTATACTAACTCTTACTATGTTTTTCATTTTGATTTTCCTTTATTTTATTGGTTTATAGTTATTATTTTTTTATCAAAAACTTTTTAATTTATATATTGCTTTAATACATTAATTAATCAAAATATACTTCCCGAGTTATATTTATTTTGTTAAGCTTGGTATTTCATTCATAATTTCATCCGAATGAAAGACACTATATTTGCGAAAAGTTTTGAAATACTTTCTTCTGTCATCTTTGTTTGGCCAAGCTTTGTCTATCAACTTAACCTGGATTTTATCTGCTGCATTAATATCATCCCAATTCGCATATTCGGTAATTATAAGCCAATCACGGCTATCGGATCCACTCTGGTGTCTAAGTACTTTTTCACTTAAAATTTTATCATTTTTCTTTGTTATTTTGTCGCTCCATTCTTTAAAAAGCTGATTTAATTCTTTATTACTTCCATCCTCGGGAACTGTCATTTTCCACGTTGTAAGAGTATAAACATGTACCTCACTCTGTGCATTTACAGATCCATTAAAGAATAGAAAAAATGCTAATACTATAACGGTTAAACCTCCAAATTGCTTCTTCATAATGTTTCTCCTTTGTTGATATTGTTTTTGATATACTAGTTCTGAATCTTCATTATTATCTTATTTACCTTCCGGCTTTGGCTTCATCTCCATCTTCTTGGTTTGAGGTTTCATTTCAACCTGATAAAGCTCAAATCTTTTAGTTCCTGTATTCTGAGGCAAGTGAGTTTGTGGAGGCAGCCAGACAACCTGACCGGCTTTAAATGTTGTAGTTTGAGTTTTTCCATCAGGAAAAGTAAATTTTCCCACTCCGTCGGTTATAAAAATAGCCAACCCTTCCGGGTGAGAATGCATGACTGATTTCTCGCCGGGTCCGTATGAAATATGCAGGACACGCATTTCATTGTTTTCAAAAACAACTTTATAGTGATTAGAATCTACTTTTGCCGCGTCTTGACCAAATGCAGAACCGGCTGAAAATATTACTATAATTAAAACAAGTAATATACTTTGACACTTACTTTTTGATAAACTTTTCATATTCAACCTCTTTTTGAATTAATTCCATTTTTCCTTGTTTTTTCTATTGTCCATTTATTTACTTTTTGTATACGCAAGATCGGGTCTCATGGTCCCATTTTTATGTTCAAATTTTTGCATTATGGAAAATGTCTTTTTTAGAAGAGTTTTTTGTTCATCCCCAAGTATTTCAGCTATTTTGCCTGATTCTAATACCCATGATGCTCTATCTTTGAAATGACCAACAAACAGAACCATAGGTGTGTCTGTACCCAAATCTCCAAGATAAACCCTATAACCATTCTTAATATTATGTTTAGCATATAAGTCTTTCCACTCTTTTAATACTTCCAACATTTTATCCTCTTTACCTGGAATTATGTGCAAATAATCTAAATGTCTGAAGTTTAATCCCTCTTTGGGATCAAGTCCATATTTAGGAATATAAGATAGATCATTACGCAAACGGAGAATAAAATTTTTATGGTTGTCATAACATCCGTCAAACATTTTCATAGCATTACTAAAATTTTCCTTGCCTATTTTGCTAATCATTTCGCCCGACATCCCAAAATGTTTTGCGAGTCCGTTGTAGTCATTTACAGGTATTACAGCACTGTATGTAAAATATTCTTGTTGAGCAACTGTAAAGGACATTTCATCAACGTTGTTTTTAGCCAATAAATCTCTAAAATTCTTTAATGCACTCTCGTACTTTTCAGACATGTACGGATGTACTTGATCTTGATGAATTAAAAATAAAGATGTGTTATTTTGATTATCCTGTGCGAATAAAGAATTTATAGTAAAAAAAACGGACATTAAAAAAGTTATTAAAAATAGTTTGGTTTTCATCTTACTCCTCTACATATGTTTTAGTTTAGCTACTTATTTAAAGATTATTTATCCACTTATTAAAACTTTCATTTCCCTGATCTGCTTTATAATGCCAATCAGGTTTTAACCGCAAACCCGACCTATCCTTCCACACAAAATTGATTGCTGCATCAATATCAACTTCATCAGGAATAACTAACAAGTGTAAAACATATTTTCCAATCCGTTCTGTTCTTAAATTGACCGATAAATTTTGGGATAAAAGCGCATCACGAATTATTTCAGCTTGACGTAAATCGTATGATGCCCAGATAATGCCGTTTTTACCATTTGTTAAATCCCTTTCCTCAAAGCATAAAGTAATTTCAATTGAACTACCGAATGGAATTTGAGGCGGTGCTTCCATACTCAATTGATGCCAAAATAAATTTTGACCCGATTTAAATTCGATTTCTCCGATATCTTTATAAATTCCATTTAGTCTGATCATTAAGTGTGTCATAAAAACAATCTTTATCCCGAATGCTAAATTGAAACATGATATATAATAAATTGTTATTTCGATCTCAGCAGCAATCAAAAATCCTTTACCAAGGTAAATTTATTTCGTCGCGAAGTCTTGTAGATTCGACGCAAATATTAGGACTTTTTATCCAATTTTGTCTTATTTGAGAAAAGATGAAATGCAGCATATTTAATTTATAAATCTAAAGTATTATATTAGAATACTTTATAAAGCGCAGTTGATTTTCTATATTGGTAAATTCATTGAAGAGTATGCATAGCAAGTATATGGATTAGTCGATTTTGCTTAAGGAATTTTTTTATATTCGGAAGGTGTTTGACCAAATTGATTTTTAAAAGTTCTCGTAAAATACGACTGGTCGTTAAAACCGACCATATAACAAACTTCGGCAACAGATCCGGCATTTTGTTTGAGCAAATCTGCCGCTCTTTTCAAACGCATCGAACGGATTAATTGACCGGCAGGTTGATCAACTAATGCTTTCAACTTTCTATTTAATTGAGAGATACTCATATTAACTTCCCCGGCTAAAATGCTAACGCCAAATTGATCATTTTCAAAATTCGATTCTATGTATTCAATTACTTTATTCATAAATAGCTGATCAACCGAAGTGACGGAAATTTCGGAAGGTTTAATTACAGTAGCTTTACTGAATTTTTTTCGTAATTGTTCGCGTTGATAAATTAAGCTATCGACCCTTACAGCTAACTCCTTAGAACTGAACGGCTTTGTTATATAAGCATCCGCACCGGTTTCCAATCCTTCAATTTTATTATCTATCGAAGCTTTGGCAGTTAACATTACGACCGGGATGTGACTGGTTTTTTCATCTTGTTTTATTTTTTTACAGAATTGGTATCCATCCAATTTAGGCATCATTACATCCGAAATTATTAAATCGGGAATTAGTTCAAATGATTTTTCCAGTCCAACTTCACCGTTTTCTGCTTCAACAATTCTATATTTGGATTCAAGTTGTTCCTTGATGTAAGAACGTATATGCGGATGATCTTCAACTATTAAAATAATTCTATCAATAATCTTTTTTTTCTCAGTTTTTTTATTCATACTTCCACTGTCTTGATCTTCGGTCAATATTTCTTGATTCGTAATGTCATTATTTATTAAATCGTTCACTTGATTATAATCTAATGTATATAATTTTTTGTCTATATTTTTTTCAGGATAATTTTGAGCGTTATCAAACGGCAGGTAAACTATAAATTCGCTCCCAACATTCACTTCACTCTTAACTTCTATTTTACCTTTATGCAACTCAACTAATTCCTTTGCTAAAGCTAAACCGATTCCTGTTCCCTCATAATCTCTTGTACGTGAACCATCTACTTGATAGAATCTATCGAAGATATGTTCAATTCTATTTCCCGGTATTCCTATGCCTGTATCTTTTACAACAATTTTTACTAAATCATTTTTGTTTTTTTGAGAAAGTTTTCCTTTCCCGTTGTAATTAAATTCCTCATTAGAATTCGATAACATCACACTAACAGTTATTTGACCTCCGTTATTAGTAAACTTTAAAGAATTGGAAATTAAATTGAAAAACACTTTTTCCATTCTGTCCGGATCAAATAAAACATTAATGTCCTCATGCTCACAATCGAATTCCAACGCAATATGTTTTACTTCCGCAATCGATTCAAAGGAAAAGAATAAACTCTTTAAGAATGTTACGAGGTTATTTTTTTTTGTATGTAATTTCATACTTCCGGCTTCAAGTTTTGATAAATCCAGTAATTGATTAATTAATATGAGAAGCCTTTTGGCATTCTTTTTTGCAACCTGAAGTTTCCCCTTTTCCTTAGGGGTTATTCCGGAATCCATTACATTATCAATTTGACCCAATATTAAAGTGAGCGGAGTCCTGAATTCATGAGAGATATTAGCAAAAAATCTTGATTTCAAATGATCCAAATTACTAAGTGTAACCGATTTGACTATTTCAATATCCAATTGATTCTTCAAAAAAATACGATTCAATTCATATTTCCTAATTAAATATAAAATCATTACAGTTAAAACAAGATAACCTCCGTATGCCCACCAAGAATTCCACCATGGAGGAGTAATTAAAAGTTTAACCGATGTTCCTTTTTCATTCCAAATGCCGTCATTGTTCGAGCCCTTAACATGGAAAACATATTCGCCGGGTGAAAGGTTAGTAAAAGTTGCAGTCCGTTTTGAACCTGAGTAAATCCAATCTTTATTAAATCCTTCAAGTTTATAAGCATATTGATTTTTCTCGGGGGCAGAATAATCTAAAGCTGCAAATTCGAATTGAATAATATCTTCATCGTACGAAAGGATTATCGAATCTATCTCAGAGGCAGGTTTTCCTAAAAAAATATTATTTTTACTTGATATTTGTTGCTTTGACAGAACCTTAAAATCGGTCATCACTATCGTGGGTTTGAATGGATTGCTCTTTATTTTATTTGGATAAAAGTAGTTAACTCCGTTAATACCGCCGAAAAACATTTCTCCCTTTTTACTTTTAAAATACGCACCGGTGTTAAATTCGTTGCTCTGCAATCCATCACTAATATTAAAGTTTCTAAAAGATTTGGATGTAACGTTAAATTGGGATAGACCTTTATTTGTACTTAACCAAAGATTGCCGTTCTCATCCGGTAAAATTCCATAAACTACATTATTCGGTAAACCGTCTTTTTCCATAAAGTAAGTAAATATATTTCGCTCGATATCAAATCTGTTCAAACCTCCGCCTGCAGTACCAATCCACAAAATATTTTCCGGATCATTCGGATCGGGACACAAAGATTTTATTAAGTTACTATTCAAACTTGTTGGTACGGATGGGTCATTTCGATAAATAATGAACGAATTATCCTCTCGATTAAATTTTAACAAACCATCTTTCGTTCCTATCCAAAATCTTTGTTTGCCATCTTGACAAACAACCGGACGCACGCGTTCATTTGTCTGAGTAAGATTGATGTATTTTATTTTCTTAAAGTATCCCTTTTCCGTATCAATGAGTTTGCAAATGTAATTTTCCGTAAGGACCCAAATATTGAGTTGATCATCTTCAAAAATACTGTAAACCTCCCTTTGAGGTAATCCTAATTTATTACTAAGATTATATTTGAAATGTTTAGTAGTTTCTTTTATTGGATTATAGCGGTACAAACCTTGCGTGGTTGCAAACCAAATATATCCTGAAGACGATTGAATAATAGAATACGCTCCGGTATTACCAAATCTATTAAGATACTCCGAATCTGCTTCATAACTTTTTAACTTTCCGGATTTCCTGTCCCATCGATAAAGTACATCACCGCTGATCCATACAAAACCTTTCCTATCTTCAAAGATTGACCGGACACTGAAACCACTTATGCGCGAGATCAAATTATTTTCTCTTTTCACCGTTTCAAATCTATTTGCTTTTTGATCATATATATTAATACCGCCGCCGGAGGTCCCAATCCATAAATTTCCCGTCCGGTCCATCCAAAAATTTACTACTGTATTAAAACTTAAACTTTTTGAATTAAAAGGATTATGCCGGAAGTACTCGTACGATTTATTACCGGGATTAAATATCATAAGTTCGGCAGGCGTGGCAAGCCATAAATTTCCGGAATTATCTTCAATAATATCATTAATGGCTCCCCAGCCAAAACGGTAAACATTGAAATGATGTGGGAATAATTTATATTTTCCGGATTTTTTATTATATAAAACAAGTCCGCTTAAAGTACCTAACCACAAACGTTTATTTCTATCTTCGTAAATTGAAGTAATTCCGTTTTCAATTATATCCCGAGGTGCTTTAGAATTTTTAGTTAAAACTTTGATTTTCTTAAAGCTATTATTATTGGTATTAAAACGAATAAGATTTGTTAAAGTTCCAATCCACAATGTTCCTTCGGAATCTACCAACAGAGATGTAATATCATTGTTACCCAAACTTGGTGTGGAATTCGAATCACTCAAATACTGTTTATATCTGTATAATATTTTATTTGAGTTGGTTATTTCCAGTTTGAACAGCCCATTGCTGGTTGTTCCAATCCAAATATTAGAATCCTTGTCTTCCGCAATTGAACTAATCCTAGTGTCCCCAAACAATCCGTCGATTGTATTTAACTTCAAACGTTTAAATTTGCCGGTTTTATATTGATAAACGCTCACTCCTCCGCCAATGGTTCCAATCCAAATTAGTCCTCTGCTGTCTTCGAATAATATAGTTATATAATTTGATGAAATAGAAGTTGTATCAAATGGATTATGATAATACACAGTGAAGTTGTAACCGTCATAACGATTCAATCCGTCTTTTGTACCGAACCACATAAATCCTTTACTGTCTTGAAGAATTGCAAATACCGCATTTTGTGAAAGACCATCGTTAATAGTTAGATGCTTAAAAGAGATATTTTTTTTGCCGGCAAAACTTGCACTGGTTAAGATAAAAACAAAGTATACTATTAACACTTTGAAAGGTTTTTCAGGAATTAGCTTAAAACATAAATTTTCAATTAAATGTTTTGCTATTCTTTTTCTATAAAAATGTTTATACATAGTTCTTTCTTATATCAAATGCACAAATATTTAGGAAAAATAAACCGCTGCAATCAGCGCTTACGTTGCGTTTGTGATAATATTAATAATAGAATGAAGAAAGAATTACTTTCTAATCAAATAAAGTGCAGTTATATCATCACTTTGGGGCGTGTTACCGGTAAATATTTTAATATCATTTACTATGTTTTTAATAAAAGTTTCCGACTTTTTAGGACATTTACTTTTAAAAAACTTTTCCATCCTTTCATCCGAATATTCTTCTTCTCTTCTGTTCATTGCTTCAGGAATGCCATCAGTATAAAGAAATAGTCTGTCACCAATATTAATTTTTAATTTTTCACCATCGAAAGGTAAACCCATATCAAACATTCCTAATGCTACACCACCGGCTTTAATTTTTTCAAGCTTGTTATTTTTTCTTAAAAGTAAAACCGGATTGTGACCGGCATTAATAACATCAAGCTCGCCTGTTTTAGGTGTAAGAACGGCAATAAAAAACGTTATAAATTTATCCGGCGGGGAGGCTTTATAAATTAACGAGTTAATTTTTTTTGCCATTTCGGAAAGTGCTATTTGCATTTCCAAATAAGCTTCCAAACATGCATCTAAAGTGCTAACCAACAAAGAAGCCGGAACGCCTTTACCCGCAACATCGGCAATAACGAGCGCAAATCTGCCGTTACTTAATTTTATAATTTGATAATAATCCCCCCCGACCTCTTTAGACGGAATATTTATTCCGGCAAGATCGTAACCTTTTATGTCAGGCATTTTGTTTGGCAGCAGTTTCTTTTGGATTTCTCCGGCTAACGAAAGTTCCTTTTCAATACTTTTTTTCTCAATGGCTTCTTTATGAAGGAATTCGTTTTCCATTGCATTTAATACCTGACGAGCAAAAGCTTCCAGCAATATTTCGTCTGTCTCGTCAAAGGGTACATATCCGCTTCTGCTTTCTTTGTTTGCTAAAGTCACAAGATATCGCAAACCCCGATATTCAACTTCTCTTTCAATTTGAAATTCAGAACTCAAAATCTCTTTAGGATTACTTCCGCCGGGAAATTCAATCTGGAAAAGTACTCTGTTATTATTAAAAATTCTTAAAAGTCCTGCAGATGCGTTGGTTAATGAAACTGAGCGCTCTAATGCAAGCTCCATAAGCATCTTTTTATTATTCAATTTTGAAATTTCAATTCCGGTATCGATTAAACTGTTAAGCTGCACCACCCTATTATTCAATGAAAAAATCAACTGTTTTTCTTTCTGCCTGCTTATAAAAGCTTGATAAGCATTATCCAAAAGTTGCAAAAAAATTTGGATGATAATTCTATCTAATTCCGAATAGGATTTTCCATCCAGTTTTTTCCCCAAGAACAAACCGAAATATGAACCGTCATTTAAGGGAAGTAGAATTCTGATTTTATATGATTTTCTTTTTGCCGCAATAAGTGAAAAGTTTTCGCTTATTGCCAGATCTTTTAAGTAATCTTTACTCTTTTTATTATAGACATAAATTTCTTCCCAGTTAGAATTCTTATTATTTTTGTAAAATAAATTTAGATCAACAACCAAAATTGATCCGCGTAAAATATGATTGAAGTTTCTTCCCAATTCTCTTATGGAAGAAGCCTTTGCCAGTATCTTAAAACCTTCTTGAAAAGATGCAACTTGAAGTGAAAGTTTTGATATAATATTTTGTTGAAATTTAGACGTCATCTAAGAATTCATATATTGGAATGAATTTGTTTGACGGTTAATTGAAAGAATTAATCGCTTCTTCAACCGAACTTGCCTTTTCTGCAAACTGGAACAATCCCATAATAGTAAAAGTTTTCTCAATTGTAGGATCAAGATTTATAAAAACCAGTTTTCCATTGGAATCGTTAAGTTTTTCTATCATTTCAATTAAGAAAGAAATACCAATAGAATTAACAATCTTCGTACCTTCCAGATTAAGGACAAAGTAGTTCAGTCCATTTTGATGATATTCGGAAAATTCATCAACTATTTTTTGACCGCCCTCATTATTAATGTAACCGAAAGTATTAATTATTACACAATTATTATTTTGCTCGGTTTTTAAATCAAATTCTGTTAACATGTAATTATCCTTTTATACTAAGTTTTTAATAATTGTAATTCTTGTTCCGGTTTCCCCGGATTCAATTATAAAATCATCAGACATTGATTTCATAAGTTTTAATCCCCAACCCCTTTTATTTTGGCTATTGATTTTATTTTCAATATTAGGGTCTTCAACATTATCCGGCTTAAAGCCTTTCCCATAGTCTGTAACCAAAATTGTTAGTTTTTCTTTTGTCATTAAAAATTCAACATTTACAGAGGGATTATTGTCACCCGAATATTCAAGTCCGTTAATTATTGCTTCAGTTACTATAATTTTAGCCTCACCTATTTTGTCTTCGGGTATACCTAAATGACCGCCCATTAAATGAAGACCTTCTAATGCAACCAATTCAATATTAGGTACTTTCGGTAATTTAATTTCCAGATTAATAGTGTCTTCCATTTAAGATCCTAGTAAATTAAAGTGATAAATGAATTAGGAGACCAATTTATATTGAGCTAGTGAATGAAAATATAAAATATTTATTCTACATGCAAAATTTTATTTTATAAAGGTCAAATATTTAAATTTATTCTAACAAGATATCATAATTAATGACTTTGGAAAAATACTATAATAATAAGTTGAATTGAGCAAAGCACGACGTTGATTTGCTGAAGTACATTTGGCGGAGGGGGAGGGATTCGAACCCACGGAGGCTGTAACACCTCAACGGTTTTCAAGACCGCCGCATTCAACCACTCTGCCACCCCTCCTAAAAAAAGGAATTATTCTGTCAAACAACAAAATTTTTTGAATATTAATGATAATAATTTTTCGGCTAATTCTCCATTGTTTAATTTGAAAATCGTGTAAACTTTCAGCTGCTTTTTCATCTAATAATTTAGGGATTGTTTTACTCAATCATAAATATATTTCTACTGCTGTCATTCTTTATAATTTGGGAACAAGCTAAAATCTTAATATCCGGTAAAATTATGCATGGTATGCCCGGCGCACCGGTTATCGTTTTTAACTGATGTTGATTTAGGAAATTTAAATAATTCCGACAGAGCAAGATTTAAAAGAATTCTAATTTTAAAGTTTAGATAATTTAATAACAAAAGAGTCCGGCAAAAACCGGACTCTTTTGTGCAAGTAGTGTGGAACTATAAATAATTAATTGTTGCAAAATAATTGCACATAACGTGTATTTCTAATATAATTATTTTATCTAAAAAATTACCGGCAATTATTTATTAGATTTAGCTAATTTAATATCCGACATTGACTTCAAGAATTTTTCAATCTTATTCACTTCATCATTAGTTAATTTTTTATCAAGCTGAATATCAGCCATTAAAACTATTGCGTCTTTAAGTGTTTTAACCTTACCGTCGTGCATATAAGGTTCGGTAAGTGCAACGTTTCTTAAAGAAGGCACTTTGAACATATACTTATCAGCTTCAAAACCTGTAACATCAAATCGTCCTTTATCGGTTGTATCAACATATGGTTTTAGTAATCCCATTTTTTGATACATATTGCCTCCTAATAATGGACC
>BDSW01000212.1 GCA_002898175.1 bacterium BMS3Abin04 | reverse complement strand
AGTTTCATAATGAGATTCTTTCTCAAAAAAGCAGATAATTATTTATCCCAATTTTTCATTCAACCTTTGTTCTTCGAATCATACCTGGCAAGATGTTTTTATAAAATATTTTAGGGGCTGCCTTAATCAGAGAAATTATTTCTAATAATATTTTGGGATTAATATTAGTTTGATGATAAAGATTTTTAGTTTGAGAGAGAACTATTCCCTCACTATTATTTGAAGTAAAAAAACATTGAATGGTAAAAAAAAGCGACTTATTTAGAATTAATGATCGGAACAGAAATTACCTGCAGTTTTCATAAAAAGATTTCTTATCGAAATATAATGGGAATTCTCTAACTTAATCAACTCAAAAAAAAATTTAACTTCGAAAATATTTCTTTAATCTTATATTAAGATAGGAGAAATATACCTTTTTAACAAATACGCTGCTTAATACAATAATTATTTCAGCGCTAAAATTGTTATGCGATTGGATTTTTCATTTCCGTAAATTAAACTGGTTCATGCCAACCCAAAATTGAGCTCGCCACAAACCTTGCTTCCGGCGAAAGTGAATAAATATCTTCTTCATATCTTTTGTTGTAAGGAGAAATATTCAGTTGCTTTTTTTCTACAACAAGTGTTGTACTGCCGCCGGGATCAAAACCCATCGCTTTATTAACCCCGTATGAAATAAGAATGTCTGCCATATCTTTATGTGTTGCTCCTACTGATTCTCTAATTCTTCCATTAATTGCAAGTACTAATAGTTTTCCGCCACTTGTTAACCCAACTGCTATTTTGGGTCCGCGCATGTCAGTAAAATCCAATCTTGCCGCCTGGGTTTTTATAGAGTTAGTTCTCTTCCAACCTTCGTTCTTCATATCAATGCAGGCTTTCCCATTGTCAACCAGCATCGGACCCGCCTCAACTGCATAATTGATTTTTTCCAATTCCATTTTTTCATTAAGCAAAGGAATTATTTTTATCAAATGCTTTTTTACAAAAATATTTTCATTAAATAATTTTTTCGGAATTGATAAAGTTAAACCAACCGGAATTAATTTAACTTTTTCATTTTTTTTTGTTATAATTATTTCTTTTACCGTTACACCTGCCAATCTAATTATTACATTACCGTTACCGGTAATTTCATCAAAGTCGTTATTAAGATCATAATAACATGGCAATCTGTCCGAATGCTTGTTATAAAATTCTTTTTCAAATACTATTGATTCTTTTCCATTTACAATTTTCAGCCCATTACTTGAGTTTACATGTTTAATTTTTAATAAACCGTTCTTATAAACAATAAATGCCGGTTTATTAAAGAGGGGCGGACAGACTATTTGTCCATCTATGATTAGCAAACCAAGAGGTGAACCGATATATGCTTCGGATAACCCAAGTTTACCAACCAATTCAGGATTAAGAATATATCCCCCATTCCAGGCAATGTTTGGTTTCTTCCCGGTAGCGTTGTAAAAGTCAATTGCTTGTTCTGTAACCGGTTTAGGATCATTTATAGAAATATGTGCGGCAAAATTCCATTTTTTTGTTGTGCTATTTATGTCTACTTCAGCAAGTACACCGCTCCAGGGCATGCTGTCATTATAAACACCGCTTACATAATTTGTTTTAACAAATGATTTTTTTTTCTTGATTGATGTGTCAGATTCAATTTTTTTGAGTAAATCTGCTATCGGTGTCCCATTTATTTTTGCATCTTTGCTAATAAGATTAAATAATTTGTCCTCTCCAATTCTATCGGCAATATTTTTAAATCTTTTACTTTTAATGGCTCTCTCAAAATCTTTTGATGTTTGAATCGGGGTTGGATAAGCTATGGCAGTTCTAACAGCAGCCGGTACAAATTGAATAAACCCGCTTCCGATAGGTATTCCCATAATTTTTGAAATTAATTCTCTTTTTATTTTTCCTATGTGAAAACGATCTATTTCTAAAATATCTGTCATCATTGCAGCGCTTTGCCCGTTGGAAATAAAAAACCCTTTACTATTTTTCACTTCTCTTAAAATTTTTAATCCTTCATCCCCAAGTTGATAAAGATGAAAACCAACACAATATTGTGTTGTTTTTACTATCTGAATTACACCGTATTGATATAGTAAACTTACTTCTTTATCATATGTTGATTCGAGATAGTATTTAACTGCGTTGAAATAATATGGATTATATAAATGATATTTATTAATAAATAGATAGACTTTAGGAATACTGCTAATATTTTCTTTTAATCTCTCTTCGGTTAACTCCTCTTCTAAACCGAGGTTTATAATTGCTCTTATTGGCTGTAGAACAAATAATTCCATTTCAAATTTTATATACCTTCCAGGATAATAAATTCTTGGAACCGGTTGCTGTAGTTTGTTAAATAGTATGTCTCTATTATCTATCCCCAAGTAATGACTGCCGGTTAATTGTACCAAGGCAAGATTCCAATCAGTAAAAAAGAAGTCTGAAGAAAGTATATGAGGTTCTTTTTTTTGAGGTTCGAAAATATCATCAAAGATTAAATTTATTAATCCCGTCAATTCCTGGTAAGTATAAGATTGGTATGGATATTTTTTTTTATTTCTATGTCGGTAAGCAAATGAATGATCATGTCTAATATCGAACTCACCTTCATAATAGTTAAAGACTTCATCAATGGCATTAAAGAATTCCTGATACTTTTCTTGTTTTAGTTTTAAGGTGGAATCGTTTGCTTCAAATATTTGTTTAGCATAATAATATATTTCACCTTTGATTAGCTG
>BDSW01000211.1 GCA_002898175.1 bacterium BMS3Abin04 | reverse complement strand
CAACAAATGCCGTAGAAGCTGTTCACCGGCAATTTAGAAAAGTAACTAAAAACAGAGCTCTTTTCCCCTAATGACGATGCGCTTAAAAAAATGTTATTTTTAGCTTACAGAGATTTATCTAAAAAGTGGACTATGCCTATTAGGAATTGGGCTATTGTTCTTTCTAATTTTTCTATTTATTTTCAGGATAGATTTGATGATTTTTAATCTAATAAATTTCCATTTACACAAATTATTTTACAGTCTCTAAAATTGTTTTAATCACTCGTCATAATAAATAAAGGTTTCGATTCAAAACTCTTATAAACCGGTCTTAATCTTTCTGTATTATAATATTTATGTACATCAACAACTTTTTTGTAACTTGTAACAATTTCAATATGTTGGTTGTCATATCTGCCGTTTTTCAAAGTTACTAATCTGCCTGTAGTCCCTTCCAAAATAAGATCCAAAGCTAAATTACCAAAAGCCATCGGAACTATAGAATCTAATGCATCGGGATTACCGCAGCGTACTAAATATCCAAGTCTTTGATTGATTACGTTAATTCTTTTCCCTTTATTGTACTTTGGCGAAAGCTCTTTCAGTTTAGTTGAAACCAAATCTCCAATACCGCCCAATTTTTTGTGACCAAACATATCCTTTTCTTCGTTTTTGTAAACCATCTGGTCAATATCATCAAACATTGCACCTTCCGAAACTAAAACAACAGAATATTTACTAGGGTTTGTATACCTATCGGCAACTAATAATTCAGTAAGCCGCTCCATACTAAATTTATATTCAGGTATTACACACCTATTAGCTGCACCTGCCATGGTAGGCAACAAAGCACTAAAACCGGCATATCTTCCAAAAACTTCTATTACCAAAAACCTCTCATGTGAACCGGCGGTTGTTCTTAATTTATGTGTTAACTCAATTGTTCGGGTAACACAAGTACTAAAGCCAATACAGTAATCGGTACCGGGAACATCGTTATCCATTGTTTTCGGTATCGCCACTATTTTCATGCCTTCTTTATGTAAACGAACACCATAGCTTAAAGTATCATCTCCGCCAATTGGAATGAGATAATCAATATTAAGAAAATCAAGATTTTTTAATACTTCAGGAGTTAAATCGTTCAGTTCATTATTATAAGTACTTTTTAAATGCGTGGGAACAGCATCTTTTGGTACTTTGGAAGGTCTTGTTCTGGATGAATGTAAAAAAGTACCTCCGGTTCTTCCGGCTCTATTAACAATGTTTTCGGTAAGCTCTATAAAATTGTTGCTGTTGTCGTGTTTTTTATCTCTTACAATTTCAACCATACCTGCCCATCCGCGTCGGATCCCGACTACGTTATAACCCTCCCTTAAAGCTCTAATTGTAATTGCTCTTATTGCGGGGTTTAATCCGGGTACATCGCCGCCGCCGGTTAATATTGCTATAACACCCCTCTTCTTTTTTATGTTAGCCATTGATTCTCCAATATCATTTAAAAAACGAAACAAATATATTATAATTCCAATTCATCTCAAACAACTATAATACCTATTTTTTATTTTTATAAACAGGATAATCTTTTGAGTAATATTCTTTTGACATTTTCTTTAGTTTAGTTGATAAAATTATGATTGCCAATAAATTTGGAAATGTCATAAATCCCAAAGCAGCATCACCAAAAGCCCAAACCGATTCTAATTGTGCTATTGCTCCAATAAAAACAAACAGTACAAAAACCCACTTGTAAGTTAAAATTGCTTTTGGTCCAAATAAATAATCAGTAGCTCTATCACCATAATATGACCAACTTATTGCAGTTGAAATTGCAAATAACAAAACCGAAAGCGTGATAATTTTATCACCATAACTAAATAACCAACTTAAGCCTTCCTTAAAAGCAAACGAAGTTAATAAACTGCTATTAAGCAATGTCCCGGAAAAACTAGGATCAACTCTCTCGACATAAAATAATGTATGATGCCATGCTCCGGTTACAATTATAGCAAATCCCGTAAGCGAACAAATCAAGATTGTATCTATAAAGGGACCTAACATAGCAACTGAGCCTTCTCTTACCGGGTATTTAGTTTTTGCGGTAGAGTGTGCTATTGCAGCGCTGCCTTGTCCGGCTTCGTTTGAATATAAACCTCTTTTAATTCCCCACAACATTGTATTGAGTGTTACTAAAAATGCTCCGCCGCCTATTCCTGCAATTTTTGCAGGAGGATTAAAAGCCATTGAAACAACCATGTTAAAACTTTCACCTAGTTTATCAAAATAAGCAAGCAAAATTAAAGAGGAAGCAAAGACATAAATAATTGCCATAAACGGAGCTAAAAAACCGGTCACATTTCCAATTCTTTTTATTCCTCCTATTATAACAACTCCAACAATAAAGGCTAAAACTAAACCATTAATAACCTGTTCAATTGAAACTCCAAAATCGCCCCATAAAATATGTTTGAGTGTTAAGAAGTGAGTAGTACCCACAATTTGTACGACTTCAGAATAAATTTGATCGGAAACGGTGAAGGATTGAATAGCGTTACCGGTTGCGAATGAACAGATAATTGCGAATGAAGCAAAGGCAACTGCTAGCCAACGCCAGTTTTTGCCTATCCCTTTCTCAATTGTGTACATCGGACCTCCGGCTGTATGTCCATCCGGATCAATATCGCGATATTTAAGCGCCAGTGTACTTTCAGAAAATTTTAACGCAGTCCCAAAAAATGCCGTTACCCACATCCAAAATAGTGCTCCGGGACCTCCGTAATAAAGAGCAGTTGCCACACCTGCTATATTTCCAATACCAACAGTTGCTGAAAGCGCGGTTGAAAGAGCCTTGAAATGGTTAAGGTCACCTTCATCATTCGGATCATCATATATACCTGCTGTAACTTTAATTCCGTGCCATAAATGAGTTATTTGAGGGAACCCTAACTTAAACGAAATAAATATCCCGGTTCCAACAAGTGCAATAACCATTAATGGAATTGATCCAAGTGGAATATTTTTAGAAGGTAAGTTTTTAATAACCTCAAAGTTCCCCGGGAAAACCCAAACTTCATTATAAAATGGTATACCCCAAATTAGCAGAATTAAGAAGATGACGGCAAAAGTAATAATTGCAAGTTTAGTCCTAGACATAAATTGCTCAGCGAATTTTGATTATTAATTTTTAATTAGTTAGAGAATTCCTATTGAATTAAGCAAAACAATAAAAATAAGTACGGGGGCAAAATATTTTATAAACACTTTCCATGTTGAAACTATCCAAAAATTTCTTTCAAATAAATTTTCTGCTCCGCTTTTCAAATTAGCAAGAGCTTTATCAAAACCCCATATCCAAGCTACAAAAATTGATATAAGTAGTCCGCCTAACGGCAAAAGAATATTTGAAGCTAAGAAATCTACGAAATCAAAAAAATTAAGACCGAATATTTTAAAATCAGACATTACGTTAAATGAAAGAGCGCTTGGAATACCTACAAGAAAGGTTATAAAACCAAATGTTATAACCGCGTTATGTCTTTTCCAACCTCTTTCATCAACAAAATATGCAATAACAACTTCAAGAAGGGAAATTGCGGAGGTAAGAGCAGCAATTGTTAGCAATATAAAAAACAATATGCCAAAAATATAGCCGCCTGCCATTTTAGAAAAAACAACTGGTAAAGTGTGAAAAATTAAACCAGGACCAACAGCAGGGTTTTCAGCGGTTGCAAATACAGCCGTAAATATTGCGATGCCTGCTATTAAAGCTATTATCGTATCAAGGAATACAATTTGAAGAGCTGCCGAAGGAATATTGTCTTCTTTCGACATATAACTTCCGTATGTCATCATTGCGCCCATACCTAAACTAAGAGTAAAAAATGCATGACCTAATGCAATCAAAACTGCTTGCCCTGTTATGTGACTCCAATCAGGTTTTAATAAAAATTCAAGACCTTTCCCGGACCCCGGCAAGGTTAAACCTCTAACCATCAATATTAACAATATTACGATTAAAAGGGGCATCATGATCTTACTGGCACGCTCAATTCCTTTCTGTACTCCAAAATATACAATAGACATAGTAAGCGCTATAAAAACGGCTAAGTAACCTACTATCCAATAAATATTGCCCGTGAGAGAAGTAAAATAATCGCCGGAAGCTCCTACTTTTGAAAAGTTTGAAAAAGAACCTTTAAATGCTTCAACTATATACCCGAATGACCAGCCTGCAACAACAGCATAAAAAGAAAGGATTACAAAACCTGCTAATACACCTAATCCACCTACAGAAGCCCAAAACGGGGAATTAGATAATTTGCGGAAAGCTCCAACCGGATTTCGCTGAGTAGTTCTTCCCATTAAAACTTCTGCAATTAAAACGGGAAGACCTATAATAGCAATACAAATTAAATATACTAGTATAAATGCAGCTCCTCCGTTTTCACCTGCTATATATGGGAATTTCCATATATTTCCTAAACCGACTGCAGATCCTGCCGCGGCTAAGATAAAACCAATTTTGGATCCCCAATGTTCGCGTTGTTTGTTTTTCGACATATTTTCTCAATCAAGATATTAAAAAAAGAGTGATTTTTGGTTTTAAAAAACGAAATGACGCAAATTACAAATAATAATGAGTTAAATTCAATAGGAAAATAAAAGAATTATGATAATAGATTTTGAAGCTTTGTTGAACCAACAAACATTATATCTTAACAAAAATTGAAAATTCTTAAAATTAGAATGGATTTAGAAATTATGATTGTAATAATTTGATTAAAAATAAAAACCTCGGATAAAAACCCGAGGCTTTATAAATCTAGTATTAAATTATTAAAGATTAACCTTCAACAACAGCCAAGATATCACTTCTTTGAATAATTTTATAGTCAACACCGTCTAAAGAAATATCTTCACCGCCGTACTTGCCAAACAAAATCTTATCGCCTTCTTTAATATGTTCTTGCAAATCTTCGTCGGTTCCAACAGCAACTACTTTACCCATAGTAGGTTTTTCTTTTGCAGAATCCGGAATAATAATTCCTGAAGCAGTTTTACTTTCCTCTTCTAAAAGTTCAACAAGAACTCTGTCATCCATTGGTTTAACTTTCATGGTTTCTCCTTTATTATTTTATGTTTAACATTTTGTTAATTTTTGGTTTATCAAACCCAACAATCGGGCGGTTGTTAATTAAAATTACAGGTACGCCTGTCGAACCGGTTCTTCTCTGCATATCCATTGCAGCTCTTCGGTCCCGGGATACATCAATATCTTTAAATCTTATTTTCTTTTCTCTAAAATATCTTTTTGCAGTGTTGCAAAAACTACAAGTCGGTGTAGTAAAAATAATTACTTTTGGTTGTGTAGTTGTCATATCCTCTCCATTTTAATTGAATGTAATATGATGTTCTAATACCAAAAAAGTTTCTGAAAAAAAATATCATCATTAAATTTAACTAATTTTCAAAAAAAATAACTAAATTTATTTTTAATAAATTTTCGGGCATCAAATGAAAAATTATATAACAATATTCTTACTTGGATTTATCCTCTTATTTTCTTGTGGTGATGGAAATAAACAGATGAATGAACTAAGAAATGAACTTAATTCTTTAACTCAAAGATATGCACCTGATTCCCGGACTTCTATTTTCAAATACGAAATTCAACATGGTAACAAATTAACGCTTGACTTGGAAACCAACCATAAAGAAGCAGTAAAAGAGCTAAAGAACTTTTTAACATCTAAGGATATAAAGATTAAAGCTAATATTAAATTATTACCAGAGGAAAAATTGGGAAATAAAATATTTGGAATTATCAATGTCTCTGTTGCTAATATTCGTTCTAAACCAAAACATTCCGCCGAATTGGCAACTCAAGCATTGTTGGGAACAGTTGTAAATGTTTTAAAAAAGAAAGGCGGTTGGTACTTAATACAAACACCGGATGAATACATCGCATGGATTGATGATGGCGCTTTAACTTTAATTGATTCAATAAAACGAAATAATTATTTGAAATCCGAAAGGATTTTATTCACTAATGACTATGGTTTTTCTTTTTCCGCATTAAATAGGAAATCATTAAGAGTTTCCGATCTTGTGATTGGTGATATCTTATTACTTGATGGTGAGGTTCGGAACTACTTCAAAGTAAAATATCCTGACGGTAGAAAAGCATACGTTTCGAAAAATGAAAGTGTTAGATTTAATGACTGGCTTAAATCCGTTAAACCGACCATGGAAAAAATAATTGATACAGCTAAAACTTTTCTCGGAATCCCTTATTTGTGGGGCGGAACTTCGGCAAAAGGATTTGACTGCAGCGGATTTACAAAAACGGTTTATTACTTAAACGGTT
>BDSW01000210.1 GCA_002898175.1 bacterium BMS3Abin04 | reverse complement strand
TAAAAAAATAAAATTATAACAAGTAAAAGTATTTTCATAAACAAAATTAATTTTGAAATGGATTTTGAATTATTAAAGACTCAATTTTTTGATTGTGCTGCAAGTCTTCTCTGTATAATAAATTACAATTATTCTCAATAGCAGAGGCAATAATTAGCGAATCCCAAAACGAAAAAGAATATTTTTCTTGCACAGATAGAGCCAATAAAGAAGTACTATATCGTAAAGGAACAACTATAAATAAATTATTTATAAAATCAAGCTTAGCCAAAATTTGCTTATGTGAAACTTTATGCTCAATTAACCGCGAAGTAACATTAATAAATTCATTGATTACCTGGGTACTAATAATTAATCGCGAATTGCCAATCTTTTTTTTTAATAATTGGATTGAACTTTCTCTTTTTTTCGCTTCTGTCAAATCAAATAAATAGACTTGTATATTAGTATCAAAAAAAATTTTATCTAACATACAAATCTTCTCGATATTTATATTTCTTTTCTCCCATTTCCCAACTTAGCTTATCGAGCATTTTTGAAACATAAATTTCCACATTTTTTTCTCTTGAACTCTTTTTGACTTTTTTATTCTGATTTTTAATTCTTTTTTCTTTCTGCATTGTTTTATCACTTACTAAATTTAAATTTTTTATCTTTATTGAGCAACAATATTATTATAAAAATACTATCTTAATCTCCCTTTTTCAAACTAAATAGAAGTAATTTAATTTCAAACAATAATTATAACTTCTACAAATCTCTCGCATGTTTATCGGCATGGTATGAACTACGAACAAGCGGACCGGATTCAATTGCCAAAAAGCCCAGCTTCATTCCTTCATCATGATACATTTTAAATTCATCTAAATCAACAAATCTATCAACGGGTAAATGTTCTTTCGTAGGTTGTAAATACTGACCAATAGTCATAATATCACACCCGGAAGCTCTGAGGTCTTTCATTATTCCTATCACCTCTTCGGTCTTTTCACCAATTCCAACCATTATTCCGCTTTTTGTTCTTAACCCTTTCTGCTTGAACCAATTTATTAAATTAAGACTACGTTTATATTTTGCCTGCGGACGGACAGCATGATAGAGTCGTTCAACCGTTTCAAGATTATGATTCATAATATCCGGTGGATTCTGCATTACAATTTCAAATGCTTTTTCATCACCCTTAAAATCCGGAGTAAGAATTTCAATGGTACAATTAGGTAAAGTTTCCCGAATTAGTTTAACTGCCTCAGAAAAGATAGCAGCACCGCCGTCATCGAGATCATCTCTATCAACAGATGTAACAACCGCATGACGCAGACCAAGCTGTTTTACGGATTCGGCAACTCTGCGCGGTTCGTCTAAATCCAAGTGGTTTGGGATGCCGGTTTTTACATTACAAAACCCGCACGTTCTAGTACATGTATCCCCAAGAATCATAAATGTAGCTGTTTTATTGTGCCAACATTCGGCAAGATTAGGACACCGGGCTTCTTCGCAAACAGTATTAAGATGAGATGAACGCATAAGGTTAAGAACTTCTTTATAGTTCTCGCCGCTCGGCAAACGAACCTTTAACCAGGAAGGTCTTTTCCCTAATTCCTCTCTATTCTTCTCAACTTTTTCTTTATATTTTTTTTGATGTTGATTTATCATAAATTATCTTTCCAATTACTAAGAACTATTTCACAAAGTTACACAGAGTTTAACTCAAAGCTTCACGAAGTAAAAAAATCCTTTCTTTGTGTAGCTTAGCTTTTCTTTGTGTGTCTTTGTGACACCGCCTTTAATTAATAATCCTCTTAATTCCATTTTTCAACAAAGGAACATTAAAATTAATCAGCAAACCTAATTTATATTTACCAAGTTTTAAATAAGTGAGAAGTTGGGCAAAGTGAACATCAATTAAAGCATCGACAGTTTTGATTTCCACAACAACCTTGTCTTCTACCAATAAATCAATTCTATATCCATGATCTAATTTAATGTCTTTATAAACAATCGGCATCGGCTTTTCTTTTTCAACTCTAAAACCTTCATTTTTCAATTCATAGTATAAACATTCTTGATACGCTGACTCTAATAAACCTGGACCTAAACTTCTATGAACCTCAATAGCTAGTCCAATTATTTTATTTGATATATGGTTTACTTCTTCCATTTTTTAAGTTTTTCAATTACTAAGAACTATTTCACAAAGTTACACAGAGTTTAACTCAAAGCTTCACGAAGGAAAATTTCTTCTTTGTGCAGCTTAGCTTTTCTTTGTGTGTCTTTGTGATATAGCTTTTCATTCAAATTATTTCATAAAGAAAAATACTATCCATTCTACACGTTTTATTATTGTGCTTATAAAAATATCAAATAAATATGTATATTATAGGAGAAAAATTTTTACCAAAAAATTGATTTTTATGAATTGTCCTCATCGTAAAAATCCGATGATAGTCCTTGAGCTAGCAAATGTAGAAACGGATTACTGTCCTAATTGCGAAGGGATATGGCTTGATTCCGGCGAACTTGAATTACTTATAGAAGATTCTTCAGTAAAGGATGAACTACTTAACTTTTTCATATCAGATAAACAGATAAAAGAAAAAGCAATAAGGTGCCCAATATGCAGAACTAAGATGGAAAAAGTATACGTGGGAAAGGAAGAGAAAGTAATTATTGATGAATGCAAACATGGTCATGGTCTTTGGTTCGATAAAGGAGAAATACTTGAAGTAATTGAAATGGGTTCACTAAATAAAGAAAATGAAATTGTAAAGTTATTAATGGAAATGTATAGCCATAAAATTAGTCCAAATAAAAAGGAGGAGGGATGAGTGCTTTTTTAATCTTCATAGTTTTAATTGTTTTAGTAGGATTTTTCTTTGCGGGAATGTATAATTCCCTTATTAAACTACGCAACCGGGTAAAAAATGCATGGTCACAGATAGACGTTCAATTAAAGAGAAGACACGACCTTATTCCAAATCTCATAGAAACAGTTAAAGGATACATGACCCACGAAAGGGATACTTTAGAGAACATTACAAAAGCCAGAGCCGGCGCAATGGGTGCATCAAGTGTGGCTGAAAAGGCGAAAGCCGAGTCTGCGTTAAGCGGCGCTCTTGGTAAATTTAATCTTGTTGTTGAAAATTATCCGGACTTAAAAGCAAATCAAAACTTTCTTGCACTTCAGGAAGAGCTAACTTCAACTGAAAATAAAATTTCTTTTGCCAGACAAAGCTATAACGATCAGGTCCTTTTCTATAATAATAAAATTGAGATGTTCCCTTCGAACATTATGGCAAATATGTTTAATTTTAAACAAGAAGAATTTTTCGAAGTTGAAAACGAAGCCGAGCGGGAAGCTCCAAAAGTAAAATTTAATTAAATAAAAATTTAATATAAATATCAAATTGTAATTCGCAAATTCCAATAAGACGGAAATTCAAGCTGCTGAATTATACTTTCTTCATTACTTATTGTTTTCTTGAATTTTTCTGCTTTTTGATCTTTGCTATTTGATTTTTTTTTAGAGGTTTTTGTGTGGGAATTAATTCAATCAAATAAAAGGAAATCACTTATACTTTTCCTTGCGATGGGAATTATCTTATTGCTGCTCGGCTATTTTATAGGCGGTATGTTCTTGGGTACAAATGGCGGCGGTGAGTTAGGGGTATTTTTTGCTTTATTAATTTGGGCAGTAGTGTCCCTCGTAAGCTATTTCGCAGGCAGTTCAATAATGCTTTCCGTCAGTAGAGCAAAAGAAGTAACAAAAGAAGTCCATCCCCAGCTGTTCAATATAGTTGAAGAAATGAAAATTGCATCGGCATTACCGAAGATACCCAAAATTTTTATTATAAATGAAGAAGCGCCGAATGCTTTTGCAACCGGAAGAAGCCCGGAAAATTGTGCCGTTACGGTTACGGCAGGATTACTTTCGCGGTTAAATCGCGATGAACTTCAGGGTGTAATTGCACACGAAATGAGTCATATTAAAAATAGGGATATTCTTTACATGACATTTGCAGGTGTTATGCTGGGAACAATTGTAATTGTTTCAGAAGTTTTTCTTCGCGGGCTATGGTTTGGAGGAGGTTCACTAAATAGATATAAAAACAGGTCGTCCGGCGGCGGTTCTGGTCAAGCCGTTATTGCAATTGCAGCTTTGGTTCTTGCTATTCTGGCACCAATACTTGCACGACTGTTATACTTTGCTATTTCGAGAAAACGGGAATATTTAGCAGACGCAAGCGGAGTACGATTAACCCGTTATCCCGAGGGGCTTGCATCTGCATTGGAAAAATTAGCCGATAATCGATTAGACCTACGTGCAGCTAATAAGGCAACTGCGGGGATGTATATTGTAAATCCCCTTAAAAAGAAGGGCATGAAACTTTCCGATTTAACCAGCACCCACCCGCCAATATCGGAGAGAGTTAGAATTTTGAGAAACATGTCGCAAGGTGCAGGTTATATGGACTATCAAAATGCATATATGAAAGTAAAACATAAAACGGAAAGACTAATACCAAACTCGGTATTAGACAGCAATGAGAAAGTGACTATTAGAGATACATCTGTTAGTAAAGAAACCATTGATAAGAAAAATTATAGAAGAAATCTAGGCGATTTGGTTATGAACGTCAATGGTTATTCTTTTGTGCATTGTGTATGCGGATTAACACTAAAAATACCGCCCACATATAAAAAGTCGGAAATTAAATGTCCGCGCTGCGGAAGGATAAATAAAGTTCCGCCGAGAAATAAACTATAATGCCACAAATATCTTTATATATTGACAAGAATACAATCAAAAAAATTGAGTATGCCGCTAAACTGGAAAATAAATCCGTTTCCCAATGGATATCTTCCAAAATAAAATCATCTTTGGAAAATAGTTGGCCGGAAGGATGGTTTAATCTTTTTGGATCATTAAAAGATGATTCTTTTAAAGAACCTTCAGATCTTAAATTCAACAATCAAAAGGATATATCAACAAACGAGTTAAAGCGTTGAAAGTCGCTAACTGGATTTAGCTAAACACTTCCAACATCAAAATTTTCCAAATAATTTTTTACTGCTTTTAAAAACATTCCTCCGAGCATTCCATCGACTAATCTATGATCGTGGCTTAAAGATAAATACATCATTGGTTTAATTGCAATTACATCCGTTCCGTCAACTTCAACCACAACGGGTTTTTTAACTACTGCACCGACACCAAGAATTGCAACCTCAGGTTGGTTAATTATCGGACTACCGAACAATGCTCCGAATACACCATAATTTGTTATCGAAAATGTACCGTCCGCAACTTCGTCGGGGTTTAATTTTTTATTTCTTGCACGATATCCTATATCCGCTATTGCTTTCGCCAAACCACGGACACTCTTATCTTCCGCATTTTTAATATTCGGGACAATTAATCCGTTCGGCTCAACTGCCACCGCTATGCCAAGATTCACATATTTTTTAACTAATATATTATCACCATCAATCGAAGCATTTACGAAAGGATAATCTTTTAATGCTTTTACCGCTGCATAAGAAATAAACGCCATGTATGTTAATTTGATTCCCTCATCACTTAAAAGTTTTTCTCTATTTTTAACAATGAAATTATGAATCTTCGTCATATCAACTTCCATAACTTCCGAAACGTGGACAGAAGTATCGCGACTTTGAATCATATGCTGCATAATTTTTTTACGGATATTATTCATAGGAATAACTTCAACACTTTCCCCTCTTTTAATAACCGTTTCTTTCGCCTCTTGTGATGTAAATGTTTTGCCTGTATTTCTATTTTCAATATAGTTTAGTATATCTTTTTTTGTCACACGACCGTTAATACCGCTGCCGGGAATAGTTTCAAGTTTATTAAAGGAAACATTTTCCTTTTGGGCAATATTCATAACAAGCGGTGAGTAAAATCTGTTTGTATTTTGATTGACTTTCTTCTTTCTCGGAATTACTTTTTCAACTTGTTTAGCTGCTTCATCATTTGTTAGTTTCGCTTCAGTTTCTTCTTTTTCAGCAGCAGACGTTTTGTAAATTTTATCCGAAGTATAGATTTTTGCAACCACCGTATCAACATCGGCCGTTTCATTTTCTTTAACCAAAATTTCAGCCAGCACTCCTACTACCGGCGATGGGACCTCGGTATCAACCTTATCCGTACTAATCTCAAAAAGAGTTTCATCCCGTTTAACTTTATCACCAACTTTCTTGTACCATTTAATTACAGTTCCTTCCGTAACGGATTCTCCCATTTTAGGCATTGGAATATCTACCAAATTTTCACTTTCCGATTTTACAGCTTCCGGTTCCGCGCTTACATTTTCATTCTTTACAGGCTCGCTTTTTTCCGTACCGGTTC
>BDSW01000209.1 GCA_002898175.1 bacterium BMS3Abin04 | reverse complement strand
TTACCTTTGGAAAATTTAACTTGGAAGGTTGAGTATACAAAAATCTATCCATTTGCTTATGTTCACTATATCCCTTCGCTTACTTATCAAAACAATTCCTATAATTTGGGTCACTGGATAGGCCATAATGGAGATTTAATTTATAGTTCTCTTAATTACAGGTTTATTAGAGGACTTCAAGCAACATTATGGGGCCAATATGTTAGAAAAGGCTCTGAAGGAACCCCTGAGCAGCAATGGAACACACAAAAACCTCAACCACCGTTTTTATTCGGTCTCCGCACAAACTACACACATTTGGGTCTGGATGTAAAGTACGAAATACTCCACGCCCTCTTCGCCCGAGCAAAGTTTCAATACACAAAAATTGAAACAGAACAGGAAGATCATTCATTTAGTACAGAATCGTTTAACGAATTCTCTTTTGCAGTATATTACGGATTGTAAGTTGTTAGGAACTAGAATTTATGAGCTAAAAATCCGGCTTTTAACGGATTGTAAATCCAGCTCTTGACGAACGCTAGTCATGTTCTTGAGTGATAATAATCTAACAAGAAAAAGTCTTTAATAATTCTCAAATAGATTTGGAGTAATTTGTGAAAATCTATGGAAAAAGCTATGCGAATCAGTGGTTAAAAAAGGAACTACAGAGGGAATAATGGAATGTTGGAATAGTGGAATTATAAAAATTAATTTTTATGTAAAAAAATGATGATGTACTTTGCTTTTCCTCGGTGCACTTCGCGGTTAAAAAGATAAACCACAGACCCGTCTACTATAGGTAAATGAACACGGCAGATCATTTTCAAACAATTAGTTTATTAATAAATTTATCAAATTTTGATCCTTACAATTTTGGAATTCTGTTCCAATATTGTAAATTTATAACATGAAAAAAAGAGAATCTGAAAAAGAATTGCGAATTTTAGCAACTCAGTTTAAATCGGTTGCGGTAATAGGTCCTCGGCAATCAGGTAAAACCACGTTAGTGACTAAGGTTTTTAAGAATAAACCATACGTAAATCTCGAAAATCCCGATATTCGCAGGTTTGCTGTGGAGGACCCGAGGGGATTTTTATCCAATTATCCGAAAGGAGCAATATTAGACGAAATTCAAAGAACTCCCGAATTATTTTCTTACCTTCAACAAATTCTGGATGAAAGTAATGTTAACGGACTGTTCATATTAACAGGGTCGAATAATTTTTTACTACAAGAAAATATTTCTCAGAGTTTGGCAGGAAGAGTAGCATATCTTATCCTTTTGCCGTTTAGTATTAAAGAAATTAATGATAAAAACTTAAATGTCGATCAGTATCTATATCAGGGTTGTTACCCGGCACTTTATAATAAAAATATTTCTCCTTCAAAATACTTTGCTAATTATATAAGAACGTATGTTGAAAGAGATGTAAGGTTAATAAAAAACATTACAAATTTATATGCGTTCGAGAAATTTCTTCGTTTGTGTGCAGGTAGAGTGGGTCAACTGTTAAATATGAATAGTATTGCAGTAGAGGTTGGGGTTGACGTTAAAACAATTAGTTCTTGGATAGGATTATTAGAAACGAGTTTTATCGTTTTCAGATTACTTCCTTACTATAAAAATTTCAATAAACGTGTTGTAAAAATGCCTAAGTTATACTTTTATGATACCGGATTAGCTTCGTCTTTATTAGGAATTGAAAATGTTAAACAATTAACCTTCCACCCATTGAGGGGAAGTCTATTTGAAAATTTTGTTACTGTAGAGTTTCTTAAAAAAAGATATAATGAAGGAAAACAAAATAATTTATTCTTTTGGCGCGACAATACCGGGAATGAGATAGACCTAATTTTTGATAAAAGTGACAGCTTAATTCCTCTTGAAATTAAGTCGGGACAAACGATAGTAAACGATTTTTTAAAAGGGTTGAAATTTTGGAATAAATTAACAAAGCAAGAAGGGGGATATATAATTTATGCCGGGGAAATTTTCCAGAAAAGAAGTAATAATATTAAAATAGTTCCGTTTAAGAAGATAGATATGATAAAAATATAAATTAATTTTTTTTATACTTGGCAGTCCTTGTGTAAAAAAGAGGAACCAAAGATTCCTATTACACTAAAGCAATTAAGGAGTTAGTATCTAGGAGTTAAGAGATAAATGCGTGAAACGTAGAAACGTAAAATAGCTTTTGTTTATATAAATTCTTCTTTGCGTGCTTTGTGATTTCTTTGCGCACATTGCGGTTAAAAAGGGAGAATGGAGAAAGTCATTGGTCAGTAGGAAAGAGTCATTTATGGTCATTGGTTGTCAAATAGCAGAAATCAGAAATTTTAATCCGGCTCTTGACGGGTTGAAAATCCGGCTCTTGACGGATCAGAATAAATTGGAGTGCTCTTTGCATAACTTAATTTTCTTTGCGCACATTGCGGTTAAAAAAAAATCTATTTTGCTAGAACTTCATAGAATAATGAAGTTATGAAAAAATAGTTTTTATCTTAAAAGATCATAAGCAGATCATTACAGATTAGCATGCTGTTTTGCGGAGGAGATAAAAAATTTAGAAACCGGCTATACAAAGATATCTTTTTTTATTTCTGACTACTGACTACTGATTTTTCCCTGCATTTTATTCCATTTTTTTTTAAGTTTTAATTTGTTTTTATTGTATATTTATAAATATTTTTAAGTTCCATTATCAAAAATATTAAAGGACCCATTCATGTTAAAAAAATTTGTTTTTTTAATCTTCCTGCTTTCTTTACCTACTTTTATTTATGCCCAAAACCAGGGTTATAAACTTGGTGCTCAAGTTGAATCGAGAGGTTCCCGCTACGGTGCCTACTATGATTATTCCGATCCGGAAGCAATAAATATTAAAGTTAATGTTTGGGGTTTTGTTAGGTATCCCGGCAAATATATGATACCCGATCAAACCAGCGCTGCGGAATTGCTGTCATTTGCCGGCGGTCCATCGGATGATTCTGATTTAGATGAGTTGAGAATATTTAGAATTAACAAAAATAATCGTGAAG
>BDSW01000208.1 GCA_002898175.1 bacterium BMS3Abin04 | reverse complement strand
TAATAAACGAATATAGAAGTTTAGCAAATAGCAAAGGTATCAAATTAGCATTTATAAACAAAACACATTCTTCTTATATAGTAGCAGACTCATATTCCGTTGTACAAATCTTTTCAAATTTAGTTGATAATGCAATTAAATATACTGAAAAAGGAAAAATTGAGATAAAACTTTATAGAAATGCAAAAGATAAATTGTGTGTTAATGTTAAAGATTCAGGTATCGGTATTTCGAAGGAGTATTTACCAAATTTATTTAGACCTTTTACTCAAGAAGAAGGCGGCTATACCAGAAAATTTGAAGGTACAGGTTTAGGTTTAGCGCTGGTTTATCAATATTGTAAACTCAATAACGCTTCTATTTCCGTAAGAAGCACAAAAGGAATGGGAAGCACATTTAAAGTTATTTTCGAATGCAATAACGTAAAATAAAATACTACGTCTACAAAATAAAAGTCTGTAGAAATTCGTTACTCATTTAAACTAACCAAGTAAAAATAATTTAGCATTAAAAAATTATTCGGCTAGTACTCTTTTCATATAATCCTTGTAATAAGAATTCGGCATTTCCAAGACTAAACTTTGTAGTTGAGCTTTAGTTATAAAGTTCTTTTTATAAGCAATTTCTTCAATACAAGCGACCTTTAACCCTTGCCGATCATCAATTACGCCAAAAAAATTAGAGGCGCTTAACAACGCTTCGGGTGTCCCGGTATCCAGCCAAGCAACACCGCGTCCTATTTGCTGAACTTTTAATTTACCCGAATTCATATAAACTTTATTGACATCGGTAATTTCCAATTCGCCTCTAGCGGAAGGTTTAAGATTTTTAGAAATTTCAATAACTTTATTATCATATACGTACAAACCGGGAACAGCAAATGGTGATTTTGGATTTTTAGGCTTTTCTTCTATTGAAATAGCATTGCCTTCCTCATCAAACTCAACAATGCCGTACCTTTCAGGATCCTTTACTTGATATGCAAAAATATTTGCTCCTTCTTTATGATCATCCAAAACGTTATATAAAAAGTTTAACTTCCCATAAAATATATTATCTCCTAAAATAAGAGTAACACTATCGTTTCCTATAAACTCCTCCCCAACTAAAAAAGATTCTGCAATTCCGTTGGGTGCATCTTGAACTTGATAAGTAATAGATAGTCCTATTTGTGAACCATCCGAAAAAAGTTTTTTATAAAGCGGAATGGTTTCTTTGTTAGAAATAATTAATATTTCCTTAATTCCACCCAGCATTAAAATTGAAAGAGGATAGTAAATTAAAGGTTTATCGTAAATTATTGTGAGCTGTTTACTATATACTTTGGTTATCGGGTAAAGCCGCGTTCCGGCTCCGCCGGCTAGAATTATTCCTTTCATATATTCACCTTTATTTTAGATATTATTTTACAACTTCAATTTGTCCGGAGGCTATAAAAATATCATTTTGATTAAATACTTTTATTTGGTACTTACCGGGTTTTGAGAAAACATATTTAAAAAATGTATCTTTCCAATCGGGGTTTAACTTATACATTTTTGAACCGATAATTTTTTCATATTCAAAATCATTATCCTGATCTAACCAAATTTGGACTTTAATTGTATCGGTTTTAAAAGGCATATAGTTTTTTAAATAAATATAAACTACACCCAAATTCTTTGATAAGGATAAGGAAGTAATAACATTAACAGGTTTTCCGCCCACAACAACCTCGCAGAAAGTTAAATCACAGTTTTCATAATACCTGGAGGAGTTTGCGATTTTTGAAGAAGAATATTCCGTGTCTATTTGAATATCAACCGTATCGATAGACAATTTTGTCTGAGATGAATTCAGAAAATAAACTTCATATTTACCTGCTTCTTTAAATTCATAATTAAAAACAGCCCAATTATCATTTTTGTTTATCTTGATAATTTGGCTGTCAAACGGTTTAAATGTGCCATCTACTTTTTTATCAATAAACAAATAAAGCAAAGAATCCCCAATAGTTTTATGTTCATTATCGAATAAAATATAAACTTGACCTCCCCATGGTTCTATTTTCCAAGCATTTCTTGCTTCGATAGGTTTGCCGTTTTCGGTAAAACTTTTGCAAAAATAAATTTGCTGAGCGCTTAGTGCATTACTAATAAGAAATAACAAAAAAATAATCTGTTTAACTAAATTCATTTATATCCTTATACTTCTAAATTAATAATGTAAAGACATGCTTATTTGAAAAACTTTTCAACTTTATCCGCAGCTCCGGGCAAAACAAAAACAACAACCTTATCGTTCTCTTGAAATTGAGTTCCACCTTCGGCAATAAATCCTTCATCACCCCGTATATAGCCGCCTATTAGTGCATTTTTGGGAAATTTTAAATCTTTGACAAGCTTTTTTGTAGCAAGCGATTTTCGGAGCACATTAAATTCGAGAACTTCTGCATCTATTCCCTGCATACTAATAATAGATATAATATTTGCCTTATGAATAAAACGTGTAATATTATTTGCTGCAATCAGTTTTTTGTTGATAAGAGAATCTATTCCGATCGTATGTGCTAAAGGAATATAATCAACATTATCTACAAGAGCTATGGTTTTGGAAACACCTAAATGTTTTGCCATAAGGCATGTTATAATATTCGTTTCGTTGTCTTCGGTTAAAGCAATAAAACCATCCATATCAACAATGCCCTCTTGAGCTAATAAATCAATATTCCTTCCGTCTCCTTGAATTACAAGTGTTTTACTTAAATATTCCGCAAGGTCTTCTGATTTAACCTTGTCCGCATCAATTAATTTTATATTTAAAGTATTCTCCAACATCTTTGCAACTTTTCTACCAACTTTACCTCCTCCGAGAATCATTAAATTTTGCATCCTGATTTTATCTTTCCCAACCACCTTTTGAATCTCATCAATACCTTTTGGAGTTGTTATAACAAAGACTTGATCATATGGTAGAAACACATCGTTACCGGTTGGAATAATAGTTCTTAACCCTCTATGTATAGCTACTATCCTAAACTTTACATCTACCAGCTCCTGAGCTACCTGCTTTAAGCTCTTCCTCACAATCGGTAAATCAGGTTCAAGCTTTAATCCCATTAAAGATAATTTACCTTCTTCAAACTCAATAATATCAGTAGCGGCAACTCTTTCAATAAGCTTAACGATTTCAAAAGCAGCTAGCTCTTCAGGATAAATTAAGTGGTCAACACCTAACGATTTAAATAATTCTAAATGATCGGGAGAGACATACTCGGCATGTTCTACTCTTGCAATAGCCTTTTTCGCACCCAACTTCTTAGACAAAATGGCTGTGTTTATATTGACCGACTCTAAAGAGGTTACTGCCACAACAAGATCGGTATTTGCAACATCAGCTTCTTTTAGTGTTCGAATGGAAGTAGAAGAACCGCTTACGGGAATAACTTCAACGCTTGAAGCAATGTTATCTAGTTTTTCATTATCGATATCTATTAAGGTAATATCGTGGTTTTCGCTTGCCAACTGCTTGGCTAAATGAAACCCAACTTCTCCTGCACCGGAAACAATAATTTTCATTTTATTACGTAATTATTTATTATTAACCTAAAATTAAGGTAGTTTGGTTAATTATGCCAATCAATAGTTATATATATTTTTTGCTTCAAAAAATTCAACATGAGAAAAATTCATGGACAAACTAAGAATTGGGACTAGTAATTAGAAGTCTAATTTGTATATTATTAAAAAGTAAACATATAATTTAACGTTAACAATTATTATAAAGGTTCTGCTCCGCTGACAGTTGAAAAAAAAATCGATAGTATACTGCTACAATTATAAATGCAAGTATCAAATTTATTATTCTCAAATATTACTCTCAATAAAGTTTAACATACTGCAAATTGAACTTGATTTTGATCAAGTATAGTAATAGTTTTTCACTCAAACAAATTCAAGAATAAAATGAATTTTTCTGATAATCTTTTTAATAATGAAGAAAATTCCTCTATAGGTAATCAAGAGCTTACTCTAAAAGTAAAGGCATGTAAAGAGTATATATCTTCGGGACAAGCGTTCACTTATCTTGAAAATATTGAAGAAGTAATTCAATTATGCCTGGAATATGATTATATAGAAGACGGATTTTTCTTAGCTGATGCCGCGCTTCAAATTGCTCCGTACAATTCTGAACTTTGGTATTCAAAAGGTATTTTTCTGAACAGCTTGTTTGCTTTTGACGAAGCACTAAAATGTTTTGATAAAGCTTTCTCTTTAAACCCCAGCGATTCTGAAATCCTCATCAATAAATCCATCGCTGAAGAAAATCTTGGTATGATTGAAGATTCGATTGAATCTCTAAAGAAAAGTTTAGTATTTGATCCCAATAACGAGGAAGCACTATTTAGCATTGCCACAATTTACGAAAAGCAAGAACAATTTGAGCTGGCAATTCACTATTTTCTTAAAGCACTTAATATAGATAAAGAATATTCTGATGCATGGTATGAATTGGGTTATTGTTACGAAAGTACTGATCAATTGGACTTATCCTTAAACTGTTACGATCACTACATAGAGATTGAACCATATAGTTCATCCGGATGGTATAATAAAGGTATTGTATTAACCCGGCTAAATGATTATGAAAAGGCTATTGATTCTTTTGAATTAGCTTTAGCTATTGACGATAACTTAACAAACGCATGGTTTAATTGCGGTATTGCTTATGCCAATATCAATCGATTAAAAGATGCTTATAAAGCTTTTAAAAGAGTTTTAGAATTGGACCCTAAAGATGATTTAAACTTACTTAATTTAGCTAAAATTTGTGAGGATTTAGATTATATTGATAAAGCAATCGAATATTATTACAGAACATTAAAACTAAATTCTTCTTATTATGAAGCTTTCCTTGGAAGAGGAAATTGTTTTATGAAGAAAGGTATAGAGGGTTTAGCAAAAAAAGATTTTAATAAAGCGCTTCTTCTAAAACATAATTTTAATACATCGTGGAACGACGGTAAATCCGATTGGGTATTAAAGTCGTTCAAAATTATATTAAAAAACAAAAAACTAGTTTCAAAAGATAGTTCTAATTTTAATGCATGGTTTGCACTGGCTCAAGGTTATCTGAAAGTTGGTAACTGGAAGGACGGTTTAGAAGCCTACAAACAGTGTTTGCTTTTACAACCTAATTTTCCTGAAGCGCTCTACGGTAAAGCCGTTACCGAGTTTTACCTCAGATTTATTGACGATGCGATAAACGATTTAAAAATATCATTTTTAATTGATCCTAATTTGAAAGACCATTTTAATTTAGATTTTCCAAACATTATTCAGTCCGGCTTATTTAGGAAACTTTTTGGAAACAGATGAGGAAGAACTAATAAATGACTTATCCTATCATAGACAATAACACAAAATTAATTGGGATTGTAGGTCATCCAATTAAACACTCTCTTTCTCCGCTTATGCAAAACATTTCTTTTGCCTTAGGAAAATTAAGTTATATCTACGTTCCTTTTGATGTTCCTTCCAATAATTTAGAAGATGCTATTAAAGGTATGCTGGCTTTGGGAATCAGGGGATTTAATATAACTCTGCCGCATAAAGAAAAAATAATTCAATATTTAGAAGATGTTTCGGAAGAAGCCGGTGTTATTGGCGCCGTTAACACAGTTGTAAACGAAAACGGCTATCTGCATGGTTATAACACGGATTCACATGGTATTACTAAAAGTCTTCAACCTTATAAAGAAGAATTAAACGGGGCGATTGTAACTGTAATTGGTTCAGGCGGCGCTGCACGGAGTGTAGTTTACAACTTGATTAGACATCACAAAATTAAATCAATGAATATTATAAATAGGACTTTGCAGCGTGCTGAATTCCTTAGAGATTACTTTTCTTCCAAAATGCATTTCAATAATATCACCCCTTTAGAACTTGTCTCTCCCGACCTGGTTGATGTATTTAAAAATTCTAAACTAATTGTTAATACCACATCATTGGGGATGTACCCGAATATAGATGATTCACCCGTTGATTTTCCCAATTCATTTCATGAAGGTCAGATAGTATTTGATGTTGTTTACAATCCTCTAAAAACTAAATTTTTACAATTAGCAGAATCAAAGGGTGCAAAAATTATTAATGGTCTACAAATGTTTATTGAACAAGGCGCTAAATCTTTTGAACTTTGGACAGGGGAAGAGATGAACGTTAGTGAAGTATATGAAAAATTAACCGCACAACTCAATCAATAATTCTATAAAATCAACTTAATTGCATCAAAGCCTCTTGAATTCTTTTAAATGCAAGTTCTAAATTTTGCAAGGAAGTAGCGAAAGAAACTCTTATAAATCCTTCAGAGCCGAAGGCACTTCCCGGCACGGCGGCAACTTCCGCACTTTCTAATAAGTACATAGCAAGATCAACGGAATTATTGATTTTATACTTTCCATACGATTTTCCCAAATAACTTGAAATATTAGGGAACAAATAAAAAGCTCCGTTTGGCTTGTAGCAAGTAATATTAGGAATAGATGTTAAAGCATCGTAAATAAAATTTCTACGCTTTTGAAATTCTACCCGCATTTTTTCAACATCTTCTTGCGGACCGTTAAATGCTTCTATTGCAGCGTATTGTGAAATAGAAGAAGCGTTTGAGGTGCTATGACTTTGTATTTTATTTATCCCGCCAATAATTTCTTCAGGTCCCGCAGCGAACCCTATTCTCCAACCTGTCATTGAATATGCTTTTGAAACTCCGTTGATAACAACTGTTTTACGTTTAATCTTTTCGCTAAACGAAGCAATACTCACAAATTTATAATCGTCATAAACCAGCTTTTCATATATTTCGTCTGCAATTATATAAATTTCTTTACCATCTAAAACTTCTATTAATTCTTCAAGCTCCTTTTTTGAATATGCCGATCCGGTCGGGTTTGAAGGATTACAAATTAAAATACCTTTGGTAAAAGGAGAAACAGCACTTTCCAATTGCTCGGGAGTAACCCTAAATCCGTTCTCCTCTTCCGTATTAATTGTAACAGTTTCTCCTTGGGCAATGCTTACCATGTGTGGATAAGATACCCAGTATGGTGCGGGAATAATAAGCTCATCACCAACATAAATCATGGAAAGGATCGTATTAAAAAGACTTTGCTTAGCGCCGCTGGAAACAACAATTTCTGAAATAGAATAATCCAGGTTATTATCTCTTTTCAATTTATTTGCAATTGCTTCTCTTAGTTCTGGTAGACCTACATTTATAGTGTACTTGGTTCTATTATCATCTATTGCATGCTTAGCAGCTTCTTTAATGTTTCCCGGGGTTGGAAAATCCGGTTCACCTACGCTTAAGTCAATTACTTCAATTCCTTCGGATTTCATTTTTTTAGCTTTTGCAGAAACCTTCATTGTTGGTGAGACACCTATATAACTAAGTCGTTTTGATGCGTGCACTATTTTCTCCGTTTATTTTAAAAATGAAATATAATTTAAAAAGGACTTAAAAACATTAACAGAATTCTTTGCGCTAATCCGAATTATTCCTTCGTAATTATTGCTCCGAGCGATCTTTTAATTTTTGGTCCAAATTTATATATCAAAAGTAGTAAATATAAAATTTGCATTATTGGTTAAAACAATAAAGCAAAGACCGTTAAGCTGCTGAATAATGCTGCAGCAACCGCTAATAATATGGCTTATAAACTTGCAGCAGCGCCAATAATAAGTATAATGTTTTCCTCGTATTTTAATTTAAGTCATTTAACAGCAAGAAAGCTTAAATAAGTTTGGATTATATAATAGTTAAATAATACAACCGGAACCAGAAAAAGAACAATGGGATTTTAAATTACTGTTTTTGTGATCTTAGTTACCGAAAAAAATATAATTATCAAAATACTAATTGCAGAAACACCGGGAAAGTATTTCTTGATTTCCATAAATCCTTTTTAGAAATAAAAATGCTGCGAGTAAAATATCCTAAATAAGCGAAATAAAGACCGCTATTATGCTGATAGGATTAATATTTAGTTCTTAAAAACCCCAAGGATTCCCAACAAATAATGCCATTACCAAAAAGACATAAAGATAAAGTCTACTTTTAATATCCAACAATATTCCCTTAACCTTATACCTCAGCAAAAATTAAAAAGCTATTCCACATATTCTTCATTCAATTTATAAACCCAACTGCAATAACATGTTGTTTCCCAGAGCTTATCTTTAGCTTTTAACAAACCATGATTACAATAATAATTTATAGTATTTAATTCTGATACAAATGATAAGATATTTTATTGTTCAAAATATTAATAGTTCAATTTGCTTAATGACTATAAAATAAAACAAATCTTTATTTGATTTATAGTTCGGTAGTCCAAAAAATAAAATTCACTTTTATTAAAAAAACACTTGAATTTTTTATGATAAATACATATACTATAAGGCAATTTTACACCGCGTTTATATGACTACAAAATATATTTTTTGATCTATCTTTAAGAGAACCTGTTATAGCTTCTCTTATTAAAAGACTATACTTTATATATTCTTTAATATAAATACACATTGGCTGATTTTCTTTTGTCAACCAAAATATTCAATTATTTTAGGTTACTAATATTGGCAAATGGTACGGTCTAAACTTTCTTTTAACAATAGATTTGTTAGTAGGTCTTTAAATATCTTCCATAATAAAGGTTGCATTTCAAAGGCGCAAAATACTACAAGTTTTTTTGAACACAACTTTTTAATACATATCATTCTAAACCCTTCTCTGATTGCACATCAATTCCCTTAACTTAGCATAACAATAATACGATTTCACTAACGGTGAAATTAATTGTAGTTCATAATTCCATAAATAATTTAATTACTGGAGGTTAACATGGCAGAAGAAACTCGTATAGTAGACACAACCGCAAATCCGGCTCCATTAGGATTAATGGCATTCGGTATGACAACTGTTCTACTAAATCTACACAACGCCGGCATTTTTCATTTAGGGACAATGATACTTGCAATGGGTGTTTTTTACGGGGGTTTAGCACAAGTATTTGCAGGTTGGATGGAATGGAAGAAAGGGAATACATTTGGAACTACAGCATTTACTTCGTATGGTCTGTTCTGGATAACACTTGTATTTCTTATTCTCGGCGGGCATTGGAAATGGTTTGATGCGCCTGCAGAGGGAGCTATGGTAGCTTATTTGTTTATGTGGGGACTGTTCACTTTTGGTATGTGGGTAGCAACTCTTAAACATAATAAAGCTTTGCAGGTAGTATTTTTTACTCTTTTTATCCTATTTTGGCTACTTGCAATTAAAGATGCAACAGGAAGTGCAACAGTTGGTATAATTGCCGGATGGGAAGGATTATTCTGCGGATTGTCTGCGGTTTACCTTTCTTTAGCGCTAGTTATAAATGAAACTTATGGAAAGACAGTTCTTCCAATTGGTGAAAAATAATTAATAATATTCTTAAATTAAAATAAGGAATATAAAGCTATGGCTGATGAAAAAAACGATGAAAATATTGTTTCCGAAGCCCAAATTGCTGTACACTGGAAAGAAGAAGAATATTTTGAACCAAATACTAAATTTATAGCACAAGCAAATTTAACAGACCCCGATATTTTAGAAAAGTTTGGGGAGAAAAATTTTCCTGAATGTTATAAAGATTATGCCGATTTGCTAACATGGGATAAATATTGGGGCACTACCCTCGATACCAGTGATCCTCCGCATTGGAAATGGTTTGTCGGCGGAAAGCTAAATGCTAGTTACAATTGTATAGATAGACATTTAGCCAAATATAAAAATAAAACCGCCATTCATTTTGTGCCTGAACCAGAAGATGAGCCTATTGTTCATATGACCTATCAGGAACTTTATAACAAAGTAAATGAATTTGCAGCTGTACTTAGAGATTATTGCGGGCTTAAGAAAGGTGATACTGTAACTTTACATATGCCCATGATACCGGAATTAGCAATTACAATGCTTGCTTGTGCACGTCTCGGTGTAATACATTCACAAGTGTTTTCCGGATTCTCCGGCAAAGCATGTGCCGATAGAATTGTGGATGCAAAGAGTAAATTTTTAATTACAGCGGATTCCTACTATCGCGGCGGTAAATTATTAGATCACAAAGAAAAAGCAGATATTGCTTGCGGGCGTGCGGAAGAAGAAGGACAGCATGTTGAAAAAGTACTGATTTGGCAGCGTTATCCCGGCAAATATTCTGCAGCTACACCACTTGTAGAAGGAAGAGATGTATTCATTAATGACATATTAAAAGACTATAGGAATGTTAAAGTCAAACCTGTAAGTTTGGATTCAACCGATACATTGTTCTTGATGTACACTTCAGGTACAACTGGGAAACCTAAAGGAGCTCAGCATTCTATAGGCGGTTATATGTCTTATGTAACAGGCACATCAAAATATATTCAGGACATTCATCCCGAAGATGTTTACTGGTGTATGGCGGATATAGGCTGGATTACCGGTCATTCATATATTATTTATGGACCTTTGGCTCTTGCTGCCTCTTCCGTTATTTTTGAAGGGGTTCCAACACATCCCGATGCTGGTCGTCCATGGCGTGTTGCTGAAGAACTCGATGTAAACATTTTCCACACATCACCTACGGCAATACGTGCTCTTCGTCGAGTTGGTCCGGATGAACCGGCAAAATATAATTATCATTTTAAACACATGACTACTGTTGGTGAACCGATTGAACCAAATGTCTGGCGTTGGTATTATAATACTGTAGGTAAAAAAGAAGCTGTTATTGTTGATACTTGGTGGCAGACTGAAACCGGCGGATTTTTATGTTCTACGGTTCCAGGTCTGCATAAAATGAAACCGGGAAGTACTGGCCCCGGTGTACCGGGTATTTATCCCGAAATTTTGGACGACGACGGAAATCCGCTTCCAAAAGGTTGCGGGAAAGCCGGTAATATTGTAATTCGTAATCCATGGCCCGGGTTAATGATGACTATCTGGGGTGACGACGAAAGATTCAAGAATGTGTATTTCGCTCGTTACAATAAAGATCCTGAAAGTAAAGATTGGCATGATTGGCCTTACTTTGCCGGTGATGGTGCGGTAGAAGCTCCGGACGGTTATTTTAGAATTCTCGGTAGGATAGATGATGTTATCAATGTTGCCGGGCACCGTCTCGGAACTAAAGAACTTGAATCTGCCGGACTTATGGTTGACGAAGTTGGTGAAGCTGCTGTTGTTCCGGTTGCAGATCCAATAAAGGGAAAAGTTCCTCATATCTTTGTCTCTTTAAAACCCGGCATTGAGCCTACAGAGGCATTAAAGAAAAAGATTTCTGATACTTTGGCTTCAGAGATTGGACCTATTGCAAAACCGGGTAGAGTGTGGATTGTTCCCGATATGCCGAAAACTCGTTCAGGCAAAATTATGCGCAGAGTGCTTGGTGCAATTGCTGCGGGAAAAGATGCCGGTGATGTTACAACATTGGCAAATCCGGAAATTGTTGAAGAAATTAAAAAGCTTTATTAATTTTCTTTCACAAAAGAGGTTTCTTTCTTCGGATTGAAACCTCTTTTTTTATGATAATTTTATATGTTTATATATAAAATTTTAAGTGGTTAATAAATGTTCCGTATAATTCCTGAAGGTCTCGCTTATAAAGAGCATGTAATACTTAAAGATGGACAGGGTCTAATGTTTAGACCTGCCTTACCAAATGACATTCCCAAAGTTAAAGAATTTATGAAACGCGTATCCAGAGAAAGTTTAAGAATGCGTTTTATGGCTGCTGTCTCCGAAGTTCCACACGATGTAATTAAAAATCTTTGTGAAGGAGATTTTACCGAGTCCGGATGTTTACTGGCAATTACAAGTGAAGGATCAGAATCCAAAATTGTTGGTCTTGGTAATTATATTGCTATGGGAAATAAAAAATCGGCTGAAATTGCGTTTTTAATTGAAGATGATTATCAAGGAAAAGGAATTAGCACACTATTGCTGGAACGACTCGCCGGTTTAGCTGCAGCGAACGGTTATATAGAATTTGAAGCAGAAGTGCTTCCCGATAATCAACCTATGATTAATGTTTTTAAAAGCTCAGGATTCGAGGTTCATAAAGTTTGGCATTCAGATACGGTTCATGTTGAGCTTCCAACAAGCGGAGCAGCAGCAACTTGGCGAAAATCAAATTTAAGAGAACGTATTGCTGTTGCAAACTCTTTAGCCCCTTTATTGCGACCCAAATCAGTAGCTGTTGTAGGGGCATCCAGAGATCCGTCGTCAATTGGACATATGATTTTTAAAAATATTCTAAACGGTAATTTCCAAGGTACTATTTATCCTGTAAACTCGGAAGCTACCTCTGTAAACGGGGTAAAAGCCTATTCATCACTTCAGGAAATACCGGGGAAAATTGATCTTTCTGTAATATCTGTTCCAGCAGAAAAAGTTTTAGAAGTAGCAAAAAAATCTATTACCGCCGGAGCAAGAGGTTTATTGGTAGTATCGGCAGGATTTGCCGAAGCAGGCGAAGAAGGTAATAAAAGACAAAAAAACTTAGTAAAACTTGTAAGAGAACATGGCGTCAGATTACTAGGTCCGAGCTGTTTGGGACTTATGAATTCCGATCCGAAAGTTCATCTTAATGCAAGCTTAGCCCCCAATATTGTTCAACGGGGAAGTGCCGGATTTTTTTCACATTCAGCAGCGCTAGGATTGGTCATTCTTGAATATGCAATGGAAAAGGGAGTCGGATTTACAACATTTGTCTCTGCGGGGAATCGCGCCGACGTTTCAGGAAATGATTTACTGCTCTATTGGGAAGAAGATACAAACACTAAAATGGCGATTCTTTATTTAGAAACTTTTGGTAATCCGAGAAGGTTTGTTAGAATTGCAAGAAGAATGTCTTATAAAAAACCAATTTTGTGTGTAAAAAGCGCCCGCAGCGTAGAAGGCAGAAAAACAGCCGAAGCAAAAAGCGGAACCTTATCCGGGGGGACGCGACAAGTAGAAGCGCTCTTTAGACAAACCGGTATTATTTTAACCGAAACTTTAGAAGAACTCTTTGATGTAGCCGTAGTTTTGGATCACCAGCCTATACCCAAAGGCAATCGTGTTAGTATCCTGGCAAATTCGGCAGGAGTAGCAACAATTTTTGCAGATACTTGCGAATCTAATGGACTTGAACTTGCCGGACCAAAACTTGTTAATTTAGGAGCATTTACTTCCCCCGAAAGTTATGAAACAAAAGTATATGAAGCGCTGGTTAATGAAAATATTGATTCCCTGTTAGTCGGCTATGCATATGTAGGTCAGTGTGGATCTGAACATGTTGCAGCGGCCATACGCAGGGGAGTATTGTTAGCCGAAAAAGAAATGAGTTACAAAAAACCCGTACTTCTTTGTTTAATGGGTGAAACCGGATCCATTTCCTTGGTTAAGGAAGACAGCAATCATAATAACAAAAGGATGTTTCCGGCATTCAGATTTCCCGAATCTGCAGCACGTGCTTTAGGAAGAATTGTTCGTTATGCCGAATACTGCAACAAACCTCCAGGCAAACTTGTTTGGTTTGAAGATGTAAAACCCGAACTTGCCCGTCAAGAGATTCAATCAATTTTAAGCAATTTAACTTCTCAACAAATTGTGAAAGTTGAAATATCTACAGCGGAAAATATTTTAATGAATTTCGGATTAAGCATTACTCAAACTTCTAAAGAAGGAAATCCATTTATTCTAAAGGTAAAACCGGACCCATTATTCGGACCTTTAATAGAAATAGTTCAAAAACCATCTTTAAAGATAGTTCGAATTACACCTTTAACTGATCAGGATATTGATGAAATATTAGAAATTTTATGTATTGAAAATAGAACAGACTTTAGCAGTATTTTAGGAAGAGTTTCACAAATGATCGAAGAACTTCCTTGGTTGTGGAGGCTTGAGTTAAAAGCGGCTGTGAATAAGGACCGAATTTTAATTTCAAATTTATCCATGTCTCTTAATCCGGCAGCCAAAAGACCGGCATATTAAGTATGATTAAATAAAAGGGCCATCATGTTAATTCGTGAAATAATGCATTTAAATCCATTAACGATAAAGCCGAACACGACTTTATGTGACGCATATCAGTTAATGCAGGATAAAGGAATTCGCCATCTCCCGGTTATGGAAAATGAAAAACTTGTTGGAATTGTAACTGACCGTGATCTTCGTTTAGCTACAAGCCGGCTTGCAAAGAGACCATTTAATCCAACTGCGGAAGTTAAAGAAATAATGAATCATCCGGTCGAAACCACTAACCCGTCGGACCCCGTTGAGATTGCGACACAGTTAATGAGGGAATTAAAAATAGGATGTTTACCGGTTATTGAGGATTTGCAGCTAGTTGGTATAGTAACAAGTGCAGATATTCTGGACGCAATGCTGCTTTTAACAGGAGTACATAAACCATCCGGACGCTTAGATATACGCCTATCGGATAAATCGGGTGAACTTGCACGACTGACGGCACTTCTTGCAGAAAGAAAAATTAATATTCATTCAATTTTGACGTACCAAGAAAAAAATGATAAAATACGTTTAGTACTACGTGTTAATACTATGGAAATAAGAAAACTTGCCGAAGCTATATGTGATATCGGCTTTGAAGTCCTTTGGCCAATACATATCTCATGTGTAAAGTAATATACCATCCAAAATATGGTGAATACGATCTGGGAGCGGAACATCCGTTCAGTCCATTACGAGTGGAAATGGTTTTTGACCTGTTAAAAGAGCTTGGTATTCAAACCGATATTATTCAGCCCGAACCTGTAACCCCCGAAGATTTGGAAGTAATACACTCAAAAAATTATATTGAAGTGGTTGAGGCTCTAAGCAAAGGAGAAAAAAGAGCAGAAGCAGAAGCATATGGTTTCGGAACACAGGATAACCCTATTGTACTTGGTATGACCGAAGGAGCTCGTTATCAAGTTGGAGGAACGCTTTTAGGTGCAAAACTTCTGGTTGAAAACAAAACTCACAAAGTACTTCAATTCGGTGGAGGTTTTCATCATGCACATAAAAGTCTTGCGGCGGGTTTTTGTACGTACAATGATCTTGCTTTAGCTATTAAGTATATGACTGATCAAGGCTGGCATGTTGCTTATCTTGATGTGGACGTCCATCATGGTGATGGAGTACAAGAAATGTTTTATTCCGATGAAAATGTAATGACAATTTCAATGCATGAATCCGGTGAATATCTTTTCCCAGGAACAGGATGGCTGCACGAATTAGGGAGAGGAATGGGACGTTCATTAAAATTAAATTTACCTTTAGAACCCTTCACGGAAGGAGATTCTTACTTAGAAGTTCTTGAAGGCGTGGTTGTACCTGCATTAGAGTGGTTTCGTCCGGATGCTCTGGTTATTCAAGCCGGTGCCGATCCACACTTTTCCGATCCTCTTGCTGATTTAATGCTTACTACTCATGACTTTGAGAAGCTTTATAAAAAGATCTTTGAAATTATAGACAACAATTGCAAAGGTAGAGCTCTTTTTACACTTGGCGGTGGTTATTCTATTACGGCTACTTCAAGAATATGGACTTTACTATTTTTATTACTCCACAACATTGATCTACCCGATAAGCTCCCGGAAAAATGGCGCAAACGCTGGCAAGAAAAATTGGGAAAACCTATGCCGAAATATCTGCACGATAAAATTCCGGCATACGACCCGATACCGCGCAAACCCGAAATAGATAGACACAACAAAGAATTAATCCAGAGGTTACTGGATTATGTTGCTGCAGACTGGCTTTGAAAATCATCTTTTCCTACCCGGAGTTTCCAATTTATTTTGCGATAAATACAAATTGATCAAAGTTGCATTGCAATTCAAAACCAGCAATAAAGGAATATTTATCCAGATTTATTTCTCTCTAAAATATCTGCAATCCTTTCAATTCCTTTTACTAATCTTATTGCTAAGGTGATAATATAAATTATAACAATAAGCCAAATAATGAGACCAAGTATTCCTCCCAGTGACATTAGATTAAACATAAATTTACTCCTATTTTTATCAATGACTACTTAACACTATATAATAGTGTTTTAATATAATTTTGTCCGATTTATTCATGTTTTATATTTATTAACTTGTACTTAATTTCATAATATGAAAATAAATAAGAATTTAAGTAAAATCACCTTACAATTTTATGAATTCACAATGTAAATTTAAGAACAAGCTTTCAGTTTTAATTACACTTTTAACTTAAATATTATTTACTTTTAATTTAAAAAATATTAGGACATAAAATCTCCAAGTAATTAAAATTTTGAATGTCTTTACATTTGAAGAAGAAAGAAACTGGATTATGATTAAGAACAAGAGCACGATTAAGATTATTAGATGAGTATAAGTACTTTAAATAAGATAAAATTAAATATTTATCTCCCTTGGATCGCTTTTGCTTTTAATATTAAACCATTCATCTTCTTTAAATTCTTTATCCGTTATTTTATCTAGCGGAAGTTTAAAATATTTGCCATGCGCAGTAACGGCTTTTTCTCCGTTTTCCAAAACTATTTCACCCGTTCCTTCAAATGTACGCGAGCCTTCCTGAGTTAACCTTGCTACTACTCTAACTGTTTCATTTAACGGAATTGGTTTCCTGAATTTTAAATTCAATTCTAAAGTAACACCCCATATGTTTTTATCTTTGATTAGTATCGTTCTTCCAATAGTTTCATCCAGAACAGTAGAGGCAATCCCTCCGTGCAGCCTTCCCGGGTAACCCTGATGAAATTTACTCGGAGAAAAAAGAGCTACTAGTTCATTATTTTCCACTTCATAGAATGATGCTTTTAGTCCGAATTCATTATTAATTCCGCAAACAAAACATAGCTTTGAATTATTTTGTTTTTCCAAAACCGAATGTTTCATGACATCCTCAAGAAAATTATGAAAAGTATACTACTTAAATTACAAAATAAAAAGACGGTATTCTATTTTGATTATATTAGTATTTACGTCGATGCAGGTTTTGTTCCGGCTTTACCTTCGGTTAGATTGTTATAAAATCTTTGTGTCGGGTATGCAAGATCAATATTGTCAAACTCGGCGAATCGGGTAAGAATATCTTCCCAAACTATTTGTTCAACCGAACGTCTTTTTCTGGCATGACAGATAAATCTTAACGTTAACATTATCCCGCTGTCTTTCACTGTTGTGTAAACAATTGGAGTAAGATTTTTGTAATAAATAAAATATTTTTTTGCTGCTTTTTTTACTTCTTTATCTGCCTTCCCTGTAAACTCTTGCGCATACTTTTCAATTATAACGGTTAGAATTTCTTTTGCTTTTTTCCAATCGCTTTCGAAAGTAATCTGAACAGGTATTTCGTGCCAAATATATTCAAACCCGGCAGTATAGTTTGCCTGCGGAGTGTTAAATACAATACCGTTTGGAATGTGAATTATTCTACCGGTACTTTGGTCTGCATCTACCCAATTACCAATCTCAATTACGGAAAACTGAAAAAGTCTTATATCAATTACATCTCCTATTATATCGTTAATCTGAATGCGGTCTCCAAGTTTAAATGGCTGACGTGTAAGTATAAATGACCAACCAACCATATTGATAAGCAAATCTTTGAATGCTATTGCTAATCCCGCCGAAACTAATCCCAAGTAAGTGCCTAGCGAACTGAAAGCGCCGAACCATATTCTTACTATAAAAATTATTCCCAGTAATACAGCAATATATTTAATAATCTTTTGCCATTGGTACTTTACCGGGGGATCTTCTATTCTCGATATAATTAACCGGATAACTAATCTTTGTGAAAACCACAGAATAATTATAGTAATTAATGAAAGTAAAATATTGGATTGCGCATACGGTGAAAATCCTAAATATTTTTGAATAAGTTCAGAAAGTGTTCCGGTTGCTATCATTATAGTTTATTTTTTTTAGATTTATGCATTTACAAAGACTATAGTTAAATATGGAAATTCTTTTTGAAGCGCTTCTCTTATTAAATCTTCAATTTAGCCATAACCGAAAAAGTTATAAACTAAACTATAGACTTTAACGCTTGTAGTAAGATTCATAAAAACCAGCAATTTTTCTGCGATTGTATTATATTTAATTCCGTCAACAAATTCAAGTTTACTTATTGACAAACCGCTTTCGGGATCAACTACTTCACACGGAATTCCACCCAATCCATTTCTCATTTCATCACCCATGCCGGCTTTTAAGTATTTGATGAACTTTGTAAATTTAAATAAAAATAATTAAGTAAACAGCAGTTAGTTGATTAAAGCGTATGCATAAAGAAATAATTTAGTTGTTGCTCCAACTTTCAATTGACATTTATTGCCGTATTAAATGAAGCCCCTTCCAATTTCCAAAAGTGAAAGGTATACTTTTTGCCCGGATTTAACTTAATATTGAATGGGACTTTATACTTGTAAGAACTTCTAAATTAATAGAAGATTTTCTTACTTTAGAATAAAACCGTACTGAAACATTTTGGTTAGCAACTTTGGTTTCAACTCTTTCAAATTCCTCACAGGGAGTTCCCTCTTTTAACAAACAAGAAAAATTCACTTCTTTATTTGCATTAGATATCACTTTTAACGAATCAGCCGAAGCCCACAACCCATGAACATATCTATCTTCCGCTGGTGTTGAACAAGTTATAGTTAGCAGAAAAAATACAACAACCGATGCAGCGGCCAACAAAAATCTTGTTTAAATTTTTATTCCAGCCCTTGTATTTACATCTTAGTATAAATAAAATTTAGTTTAAAATTGTTCTTAAACGTCTGCTTAATTTCTCTAAGCAAAGTTTGTGCTTCTTTGCTTTCGTACCAATTTAAGAAGCTGTGCATATTTGTGAAATGGATACGAACGTTCAGTCTTCTTCTTATATCTTCGTCTTGAATAGAAAATCGGCTTAGATTATTAAGCTTGGATAATTTTTTAATAATACCCGTAGGTAACTCAAAATTATTATTGGGAATTTGAGCGACTGCATCAATGTTTAATAAAACAGCTGAATTATCATCATTTGGTTGCGGCGGCAGCGGAGTTTTGACTTGCCCAAATACAAAAGTAAAAAGTCCTAAAAATAATATGAAATAAATTGTTTTAAGATTCATTCTTACCTCCAATTCCATAAAATTTAATTTTCAAATTAATATTTCAAACAGGTAAATATAATGGTTTATCATACACAAGTTTATTATGTAAATAAATTTAGGAAATTTGTTTTTATCTAAAGTATTAAAGTTATGTAATATTTAAAATCAATCCGGAAATCAGAATTCAGAATCTTTTTAATATTTGATTTTTATATTTTATTTATTCTTAAGTCAAGCGGATGTTTTGGTGAAAGGTTTTCTCCCAAGTTAACATGTTTTACTAATTCTTTAATCGTTTTAGATTCCGCTTCAATAAAATACATTCTGTGCTTAAGTAAAATTATTCCGGTAACCTGTTTATCTCTTTTATTTTCAAGATTCACTAATCTTTTTTTAATCATGTAGCTCGATACTTCAAGCAGTTCAAGTTTCGATTTTAAAATTTTCAACAATTCTTCCTTGCCCAAATTATGCATAAATAAGATAGCAATATCAAACTCTGATGTAGTGGAATCACTTTTTTCAAAATAGTTTGAGATTGACTGATGTAACTCAAATTCACCTTCTGCAGTTATAGAATAAACCGTCTTTACCGGAAAGTTACCTTCTCTTATCTTTTCGCCGGTTATTAAACCTTTTTTCTTAAGAGAATTTACCGTGGCATATACCGTTGAATCGGCTATAGAAAACCATCTTCTGAGTTCAAGAGCTTCCAGCATTTTTGTGATTTCATACGGATTCTTTTTATTTTCCGCTAACGTCCCCAATATTAATGTTGAAAGTTTCGAAATCATAATTCCAGCCCAATTTAAGTTAAAAGATCAGTCATGATTTTTGGATTAGTTACCATTTCTTCAAATGATAAATTTTTGAATTCAATTTTGTCGCTTAAAGCATAATATTTATTCTTCAATGCATCCGATATTTTTGTGTTGATAACAATTATTTCTTTGTTGGGATTTAATTGTTTTTTAAACAATGCTTTAATATGTACATCGGCATCCGAAACGGAGTAACCGACAAAGATAATTTTTTTTGCATCTCTAATTTCTCTGGCTGCTTCTGAAAGCAACTGAGTTATTACCGGCTGATTTAATGATTTAACATAAGACGGCGGCATTATTAATGTTTGAAACTCGGTACCGTCTAACGGACAACGATATTCATACTCTTCTTTGTCTGGATATGTATAACCTAAAAATTTTCCCCTTTGCAAATCAATTTTTCTGTCCCAAGGTGTAAGTAAAGTTTGATTGCAGCAATTACAATATTTCCAATTTAAACTTCCATGAACTTTAATTATTTTGAATGCGGATGGATCATAACCGTTCTCTCTTACCACAGGTTCGCGGGGATTTATCCAAAAGTTAAATCTCTTTAACGGTTTAATTTTGTCATAATTCATCAAGTGAAAACAATAATCAATATAACCGTATTTTTTAAACAGAAAATCGAATGCTTGCTCGAGTAATGTATCGTAATTGAGGGTTATAATTGAAACATTTTTATTGTTATCTAAAATACCCTTCCAAAACAAATGGTAATACTTACTCGGTTTATCCGTTTGAAGATTAACTATATAGTGAATCAACTTAATTAAATATTCCTTAATAGTTCTAATCTTGAAATTAGGATATTTAGAATTTAAACTCTCATTTTGTTGAATAAAATAGTCCAGGAAACCAAAAACAGCCTCGAGCTGAGGATATTGGTGCCTTTTCGAATTATATACAAAGTTGCTTTTAATAAACTCAATAACTTGTTTTCCAATTTCAGATTCTTGAATTTCTTTTATACCGCCGGAAAGAATCATTGGAAGGATATGTTTTTGCAGCGGCACACCGTCAGGGTGCGAAGCACCCGCACCAAGCACAAAAACCACATCGCGGTTAGGAGAATAATTTAGAAATTTTAGTTTGGTTTCTGCCATAAGTCATAATACAAATAAATTAGTTTCTATGCCCTAAATAAATCGATCACGTTGCTCGTTTAATCTTATGAACACACTTGTTCCGTTGTAATTTACTATGTAAAGATTAGAAAAAAAAAGTAATCAAAACAAATCTAAAACTCACTCAATAAATGTTAAACAGTATTGATACGAAATTCTAAAAATAATAGAATATTTATAACGCAACAAAAGAAGATAAGAATTGTTAAATACTAAACCAAAACATCCGACAACATTTTTTATTTAAGCAGATAGAGAACTTCTAAAAAACAGCGAGCAGCAAATGATCTCTTCAAATTATTATCTCCACTTTTTAGTATAAACATGAAAATGAACAGTTTCAAAGTGAAAAAGGATTATTTCCTTTTTAGGTCAATTATTATTTCTTTAATTATCCATTCGTGCTTATTGTTAATCTTCTATTTAATTAACTTTGACAACAAATTAAAATCCTCGGAAAAACTTATTACTATAAAATTCAAAACCTATACAGCACGAGCGATAAAAGCAAACAGGAGAAAACCAAATCAACTAAAACCGGGCAAAAATTATAAAAGCAATTTCCCCAAAGTCCGAAACAGGATTAAAACTAAATTTATTTATTTTTCAAAAGACTTTCAAAATGTTATAAAGGAATTAGCGGTGTATTCACTCAAAAAACAAGATTCTATTAAATTTAAGGATTCTTTAATAGTCGCTAATCACAATTTTTTATCTTTGGAATACATAATGTCTGAGAGAATAAAAGTATTAAAATTCCCAAATTACAAAATTCGAGATAATATGAGAAAATACATGTTATACATGTACAAAGTAAAATACAACTTATTTGGAAATGATTATCCTTCCGGTACTAATAATTCTTTCGGTGGGATTCACATTCCGATAAGCAGTATTTTAGATTTATTTAAATAAGAAAATATTAAAGTATTCCCTATAAATTTATTGCCTTCCTTACAAATCCGTCGGCTTGTTCTAATCTTTGTTTCGCCGTTTCAACGTTAACATTTGCAAGAATCATTACCAACGCTGTTTTCACATGCCAACCGGCTTGTTCTAAATATTTTATAGCTTCTTCGTAAGTTACACCGGTAATCGTCATAACAATTCGTTTAGAACGTTCAACCAATTTTTTATTGGTCATTTGAAGGTCAATCATCATGTTTTCGTATGTTTTGCCAAGTTTTACCATTGCAGTAGTTGTTAGCATATTTAGCACTAACTTTTGAGCCGTACCGCTTTTCATCCTTGTTGAACCCATTACAACTTCAGGTCCAACATAAGGACATATAGGTATATCAACATTTTCCACATTAAACGATTCTCTGGGTGTACAAGTTATAAATAGAGTTACCGCTCCTAATTCTTTTGCTTTTTTAATTGCTCCAATTACATAAGGAGTTCTTCTGCTGGCTGCAATTCCGCATACTACATCTTTATTGGTAACTTTAGCTTTCTCCACATCTATAGCACCGTTTTCCTCATAGTCTTCAGCTCCTTCCTGCGCAACAAACATAGCAGGGGGACCGCCGGCAATAAACCCCTGAACCATTTCCGGATCTGTACCGAAAGTTGGAGGGCATTCGGCTGCATCAACAACACCTAACCGACCGCTTGTTCCAGCCCCAAAATATAATAGTCTGCCCCCTTTTTTTAACGCTTTAATTATAAATTCTACAGCTTTTTCGATATAAGGAAGCTCTTTCTCAACCGCATGGGGAACAGTTTTGTCTTCATCATTAATAATCTTTAAAATTTCAGCAGTTGAACTTAAATCAATATTAGTCGATTTAGGATTTCTTTGTTCAGTTGATAATCTGCTTATTTCGTCGAATAATTCATTTGGTTCTTTACTCATTTGGTAATTTCCAGTAATATTAGTCTTTTACCCTTTTCATTCCTTACGTTTGTCGGTTTGTAAGCCAGTTCAAAAATAGTTGATTTTTTAATATGAGACTTATATTTCATTTCAGCTGTTTTAAATTCATGTGTTAAGTTTCCGCCTTTTATTGTCATCAAATAAGCCTTTTCTTTGATTAATGGCAACGCATACCTGAATAAAAGTATAAGAGGAACAGTTGATCTACTCACAATTAAGTCAAATGTATTGTCATATTTCTGTTTAAACTCCTCGCTCTCAACTCTGCAATTTTCTGCAGTTACATTAGCCAATTTAAGTTCATGGATAAACTCTTTAACAGCGCCAATTTTCTTTGTAGTGGAGTCCGCCAAGACACCTCGCATTAAGGGTTTAACAACAGCAAGCGGAATACCGGGAAACCCTCCACCCGTACCAATATCTAAAAAACGCGAGGCACGTTCCGGCAAAAATTCCGAAATATAGGCTGATATAAAAATGTGATTTTCAATAATATTATTTATATCCTTTCTTGAAATCAAATTAATATCTTTGTTTTTTTCTACAACAATATCTGCGAAATGTGCCAACCTTTCAAGTTGATAATCGTTTACGCTAAGACTGTTTTCCCAAAACAACCTTTTAAGTTCCATTAAATATGTTTCTGTCTGCAGCAAGAGAAACCCCCTAAATTTAATTTTTTAAATAAACCGTTAATATGGAAATGTCAGCCGGTGAAACTCCGGAAATACGCGAAGCTTGACCGATAGAACGTGGTTGTACTTTCGCTAATTTCTCCCTAGCTTCAACCGATATAGTATTCAAATTGTGATAATCGTAGTTTAAAGGTATTTTTGTGTTCTCAAGTTTTTCCATTTTCTCAACAAGTTCATATTGTCGCTTAATATATCCTTCATACTTTAACTCAATCTCTAATTTCTGCAATAATTCTTCATTATTTAGTAAAGGCTCGACAAGTGGAAATCTACTTTTGTCTAATGTTTCCAAAATATTTTTTAATTTTAATTCCGGTCTCTTCACCAGTTTACTTATTGTTTCCCCGTTACCTATAACCGATGAATTTTGTGATGCCAGAAATCCGTTTATATTTTTCGGACTAATTCTTAAGTTTGAAGCGAAATCGATACCTTGAATCATCAGTTCTTCACTCTTCTTGAACTCATTGTATAATTCTTTTGATACTAATCCAAAATCATAGCCAAATTTCACCAAGCGTCTTTCCGCATTATCTTGGCGCAAAATCAATCTATGCTCAGCTCTTGAAGTAAACATTCTGTACGGTTCATCGGTTGATTTTCCGACTAAATCATCAATTAAAACTCCAATGTAAGCTTCACTTCTTTTAAGCACAAACTCTTCTCGTCCTTGAATTTTAAGAGTTGCATTTATTCCTGCTACAAGTCCCTGACCTGCAGCTTCCTCGTAACCTGAAGTTCCATTAATTTGTCCTGCAAAGTATAAACCCTTAATAAGCTTAGTTTCTAAAGTTAAATCAACTTGATAAGGAGGGAAATAATCATATTCAACCGCATAACCCGGTCGAGCCATTTCAATATTTTCAAGTCCTTGAATTGCTCTTACGGCTTCAAATTGAATTTCTTCAGGAAGAGAGGAAGAAAACCCATTCAAATAAATTAGATCACTGTCCAAGCCCTCCGGTTCTAAAAATAATTGATGTCTGGGTTTATCTGCAAATCTTACAATTTTATCTTCAATGGAAGGGCAATATCTCGGACCAACACCTGTGATAAGTCCCTTAAACATCGGTGACCTATCAAAACCCTTCTCAAGAATTTTGTGCACATGCTCATCGGTATAAGTCAAGTGACATGAGACTTGTGGCAGAACCGGAAAATTTTTAATATCCGTTCTGTGCGAAAAGGGCTGGGGATTTTCATCTCCCGGTTGTTCCTCTAATACACTAAAATCAATTGAGTTCTTTTTAAGTCGTGGTGGTGTCCCCGTTTTTAACCTATCGGCAACAAATCCCATATCCAAAAATGATTTTGTTAAACCAATCGCGGCACGTTCACCAAATCTTCCACCAATTTTCGGGTCGGTACCCGTGTACATTACTCCATTTAAAAAAGTACCGGATGCAACAATAAGAGCTTTACAATTTATCTCTTTCCCTTTTTCGGTTTTTACGCCAACAATCTTTTTGTTTTCTTCAAATGCTTCATTAACGGAATCTTCAATTACATCCAGATTTTGTGTACCGAAAACAACTTCCCCGGCTTCTTCCGAATATAATTTTCTATCCGATTGGCAGCGACCAGCCCATACAGACGGACCCTTAGATTTATTCAAGGTTCTAAATTGAATTCCTGTTCTGTCGGCAATTAATCCCATTATTCCGCCAAGAGCATCTATTTCATGAACAATATGCCCCTTTGCACTTCCGCCAATCGCAGGATTACAAGACATTCTGCCTATTGCCTTTTTCTCCATTGTAATTAGAGCTACAGAACAGCCCATTCGTGCAGAAGCAATAGCCGCCTCTATTCCTGCATGTCCTGCACCAATTACAATTACATCATAATTAAGCATGTTTACCATTTTTATTTACATTGCTTGGGACTGATTATATCAGTTTCACGTGAAACATTCCAAAAATTTTTAGAACAAATTTATCGACTTTTAAATCATCAGCCCAATTTGTTCCACGTGAAACAGTTATTTCCCAATACAAAACTTAGAGAAAATATTATTAAGTATATCATCTGTAGATACCTTCCCAATAATTTCTCCTAATAAATTTTCCGCATTTCTCAAATCGACAGCAATAAACTCACCACTTAGTTTGTTTTCAATAGATTTTACGGCACTAAATAAATTCTCTTTTGCTTTTTTCAAGATATTATAATGCCGCAAAGAAGAAACAACGGCTGATTTTTCCGTATAAATATTCGAGCCAAGGGATATCTCCTTAAGCAGACTAAATAATTCGGGTATCCCTTCTCCGGTTAAAGCGGAAATTTCAGCATCAGCTGAATGACTTAAATCCTTACCTAAATCAATTTTATTAGCTACTGTAATTATTCTATCTTCAGGAATAGTCTTCTCTATTTCTTCATAAAGCTCCAACCCAAAATCTGAAGTTACATCAAACATATAAATCACTATATCTGCATTCTCAATTGCTTGTCTGCTTCTCTCAACTCCTTCCTTTTCAATATCATCTTCAGCAAAACGGATACCGGCGGTATCAAACAATTTTATAAACAACCCTTCCACGGAAATTTCTTCGCTAATAACATCTCTTGTAGTTCCGGGAATGTGACTAACAATAGCTCTTGATTCTTTTAACATATAGTTTAAGAGAGAAGATTTGCCCACATTGGGTTGTCCAACCAAAGCTACTTTTACTCCATCACGTACAATTTTCCCAAATGAATAACTTTTCAATAATTCCTCAATTTCTGCAATTATATCTTCAATTTCTTCTTTTACTTCCTTGAGTGAAACAAATTGAATATCCTCTTCGGCAAAATCCAGTTCAAGTTCAATAAGAGAAGAAGAGTGTATAAGCATTTCCCTCAATAAATCAATTTTCTTTGAAAGTAATCCATCCAATTGATTTCTTGCTCCGTGTAGCGAAACTTCCGTCCTTGAATTTATAACATCAGCCACGGCTTCGGCTTGAGCCAAATCCATCCGTCCGTTTAGAAAAGCTCTTTTTGTAAATTCACCCGGCTCCGCCAGGCGAACATTGTTTTCCAGCAAAGCATCAATAATCTTTTGTGTAATCAACGGGTTTCCGTGGGTACTTATTTCAATCGAATCTTCACCGGTATAAGAATTAGGTTTTTTGAATATCGAAATCAAAACGTCATCAATAACTTCGTTCGATTGAGAATATATTCTCCCGTAATGAATTGTATGTGATTTTGAGTCCTCAAGTTTTTTCTTTCCACGAAAAATAGAATCAACCTTTTCTATACTTTGGGAACCGCTGACACGAATAACAGAAATAGCTCCAACTCCTATTGGGGTTGCAATTGCCGTGATAGTATCTTCATGAGAGTAAAGCATTACTTAACTTACCTTTTGCTTTCACAGATTACTCTTTTAATAGAGTAAAATAAAGTCTAAAAAAAGAACTACAAAATTACAATTTTATAACATTAAATTCAATGTTTTATCTTGCTAAATTGTTTAAGTGCTATAGGTTGGATTTCCGGAAGAATACTTTAAGAAAATTTTTAACTTGATTTCTTATTATTTAATAACGTCTTTTATGTAGCGATATTCAAAACACCATGTTATCAGAAAAAAAACAAATCAATTATAAACCTTAAAAAGGTATTTAAATTCTTAAGAAGAAGTTCTCTTTATTATCTTTTACTAATATAAACTTTGAATCCACTCCTTATTCGTCAAAACATAACAATGCTTCACTTACTGTTTTGCAGATTGTAAACACTTTATCCATTCTTGTAATATAGAACATTGAAGACTCGGTTTGGTCATCCCAGACTAAAATTAAATTTCCGCCGGCAGCTTTTGCTTTCTTAAGTGCACTTACCAAAACTCCGAGTACTGTTGAGTCTACAAATTCACTTCGTGATAAATCCAGGATTAAATTATTCCCGTTTTCATCCACAACTTTTTGAATAAAGTCTTTTAAGTCGACAGCTTTTTCCATTGTAGCTCTTGGTAAATTTACCGTAACAATACTAATTCCGTCTTTAAATGTACATGCAAATTCTTCAGTAGACTTTTCTAAAAAGCTTTCAGCATTTGTTTCATCATACTGCTCTATAGTTTCAGTTAATTCGCCCTCATCGGAAGTTTCATTTATCGGTTCCGACATATCATCTACATTACTAATTTGATATTTTTCTTCATCTTCAATTGCATCTAAATTATTTCCAAGATCAATATCATGCTTATCTTCTTCACCCGTTTTATTTTGAGGAGTTTTGACATCAGCAATCTCATTATTCACCGGTTGGATCATTGTTTCCGGTTCAACCGCTATATTTTCGCTTATCAGCGCTTCTAATTCGGCAATCTTCTGAACTTGCCTCTCAATTATATCTTCCTTCTGATTAATTTCACTTTCGCTTAGCAGAATGTTTTCTCTCAATTCCTCAACTTGTCTTTCCAAATATTTTTGATGTTCATTTTTACTTTCCTCAATTTTCTTAAGCTCATCTTCCAAAATTTTCAGCTTCGCGATTTGTTCTCCTTGACGTTCAATTATTTGTTCCTTCTGTTCATCACTAATTTCAACTTCTCTTTTTTCCAACTTCATCTTACTAAGTTGCTGTTCCCTCTCCGTAACAACATTCTGAAGTAAACTTATTTTATCTTCGTATTCGGAAATTCTTGATCTAATATTTTTCATTTCCTGAGTTAGATTTTCAACTTCAGATTTCTGACCGTTCGAAGCGAGTTCATTTTTTTCAATATACTCTTCTAAACCTGATATAAGATCCATCTTAACTTGAATATCCTTTTCGGTGTTTTTAAGTTTAGAATCATATTCATCAATCTTCGTTCTCAGAATTTCTAACTGATCAGCCATTCCTTCCATTTTGAGATCTTTTTTACTCTCTGAATCTTCCAGGTCGTGATTTAACGATTTTAGAATGGCAATGTCTTCGCGCATTTTTTTTATTTCATCTTCTTTGTCTTTGGAATTAAATTGGTCTTGTGACAGTTGCCCATTAATATCTTCCAGTTGCCTGTTTAAGTTATCAATTAGAATTTGTTTTTCTTGAAGTGTAGTTTCTTTCTCTCCGATAATGGATTCATAATAATTTAATTGGTCACGTAATTTTTTTGTTTCTTCAGATAGATCATTATCGATATTACCGTGTTCATTCAGTTTTTCTAACAAATCGCTAATTTCTTTTTCCTGTTTTTCTATTATTTCTTTTTGTTCACTCCGAACTCTATTATCATTTTCAGATTTTTCCCGAAGAAGCTCCAATTCGTTCTGTATGCTTTCAAACTTCTCGGTATATTCGTTAATTTTATATTCAGATTCTTTTAATCCTTCCTCGTTTTTCTGCAATTTATCAATTTCATTGGTTAGTCTGGAAATCATTTTCTCTTTATCTTTAAACTCACAATCCTTTGAATTTAATTTATTTTCAAGTTCATTTATTCGTTTATTTTGATTATCTATAGTTTCACTTTGAAGTTTCGCTTTGCTCCGATATTCGTTTAAGTGTTCTTTAAGTGAATTTATGCTTTCTTCAAGTTTTTGAACATTATTAGTCTGTTCAAACTTCATGTTTTCAAATTCGCTTTTCTCATTACGTAATTCTTGAAGGGCATTATTAAGATTATCGATCAATTCAGATTTGCCATTATTTTCATTCTCAAGCGAGTGAATTTTCTTATTTAAATTAGCAATCTGATCGTTTAGCTCATCAAGTATTTTAGATCTTTCGACTAAGTGATTTTTTACGTTTGCTTCTTCATTTAGAATATGTTCAATCTTTTGATCTCTTTCTTTAATAAGTTCATCTTTTTCTTGAACAATTTTGCTTAATTCATCTACTTTCTCTTGTAATTCATTTAACAGATTTTCTCTTTCCTTAAGTTTCGATGAATTTTTCTCAACTAACTCTATATAGTTTTCCGCAGTAATTTTATGTTCTTCTTTTTCATCTTTTAGACTTTCAATAATTGTAAGATAATTATTTGTTGATTCTTCCAGCTCTTTCTTCTGCTTATTTAGTTTTTCAACTTCCTTGGTTAAACTTTCAATAACGTCGGCTTTTTGATAATCATCTTCTTCAAGAATATCTATCCTGTTCTCAAAATCAGCTATTCTTGTATTAAGTTCTGATATAAATTTATCTCTTTCTTCCAGACTATTTTTTAACATGAAATCATTACTTAAAAGCTTATTAATTTCTTGTCTTTGACGTTCAACAATTTCGCTTTTTTCGGTTGCCTTTTGATTTAATTCATCTAATTTTAATTCAAGTTCTTTTAATTTATTTGATTTCTCTTGATTTAAATTCATATATTCATCTTCGGCTTTTTCCAGATCAGCTTCTCGCTCACGAAGATATAATATTTCGTTTCGTAATTTTGGAATAAGCTCTTTATTTACGGCGTTTTCTTCATTTACCGCTCTGAATCTAGATTCATATTCAACAACCTTTTTGTTCATTTCATCTGCAAAAACATCTTTTTCCGCCAAAGATTTTTTTATCGAATCTCTTTCGTCTATTAAACTTTTTATCTTAACATTAAGATTTTCAATGACAGCGCTTTTTTCAGCGTTAACTATACTTAAGTGATTTACTTTTGAATTTAACTCAGCAGCTTGATTATTAAATGTTTCTATTAATTCATTCTTTTCCCGTTTTGTATCCGTAAGCTCTTTTTCAACCACACTAATTTGTGCAATTTTCTCGCTTTGTTGCTCAATTTCCTCCTTAAAATTATCAATAGCAGTATGAAGTGAATTTATTTCTTCATTTAAGTTGGCAATTTCGGACTCTTTATTATGAATCAACCGGTTCTTTTGATTTATTTGATCAACAGCTTGAGTAATTTGGGACTGTAACTCGTCGGTCATTAATTTCTGATTCAGCAAAGATTCTTCAAGCTCTTTTATCTTTCCAAAATAATTGTTTTTTTCGTTTTTGTGTTCTTCAATCTCAGTTGTTAAATTATTTATTACCTCTTCTTTCTGTTTGGTTATCTCAATCTGTTTTTCATTCTCAAATTTACTTTCAGTAATATTTTGTTCAAGAATTCTAATTTTATCTTCTAAATTATGTTTTTCGTTTTCCAGATTTTGTTTAGTTGAATTTAAGGAATTTACTTTTTCTTCAAATTCATTAATTAAACTTTCTTTTTCGTCTACTAGTTTTTTCAGATTTAATTCTATTGTTTCAAGCTCCGAAATTTGTTTTACTTGGCTCTCTATAAATTCATTTTTCTGTTTTTCACGTCGTTCAAGTTCTTCTACAATTATATTAAGTCTACTAACTTCTTCTGATTTTTGATCAATTTTTCCTTTGTAGTTTTCAATAATATTTTCGTGTTCTTCATTTGCCTTTTTATAATTTTCTACCTTCGCATTAAGGTTATGTACTTCAATATTAAGCTGTTCAAGAACTTTATCCTTTTGTTTTTCAAGCTGTTTTTGCTCGGCAATTGTATTTTCCAGTTCAGCAATTAAATGAGTTTGTTTAACAATAATATTGTTCTTTTCCTCTTCTGATTTTACTAATTCTTTCGTTTTTGATTCTAATTCAGTTATTTTTGCAGTATATTTCTGCAAAGTTTCTTCTTTTTCTTGTTCGGAAGCAGCAAGATCAACAATGCGTTGATTTAGATGAACAATATTATCGTTCAGCTTTTGAATTGTATCGACTTTTTCTTTTTCAGATTCCCTTAGTTGTAATTCCGTTGCTTCAAATTCATTTATTCTAATATTAAGTTTATGTAGCTGATCATTTTTCTCTTCAATGGATTTTTGTTGCTCATTTAATTTAAAGCTTAGTTCGTTTAATTCGTTTAGTTTTTGATCAACAAATTGTTTCGTCTTTTCAAGATTATCTTTAACTTGTTCATTCTCGCTTCTTAAATTCGCAATAATATTTTCGCTTTCAGTTAATTTGCTAACACTTTGCCGATAGTCGGCTAGCGCAGTTTTAAGCTGCCCGGTCAAATCGCTTAGTTTATTGTTCAGATCATCAATTGAATTTCGTTTATCTGTGTTTTCAGCTATTAAGTTTTCTCTTTGAGAATTAAGTTCCTCAATTTGATACTCTTTTTTATCGAGCAGTTGATTAGTCTCTTGAACAGTAAACTTAAGTTCCATTTCAGAGTTTCTTAAGTTTTCTATATTATTTTGTAATTCTTTCAGCTCAGAGTTCTTAAGCTCAATTTTCTTTTCAAGTTCGGTCTTATATTCGGAAATTTTTGTTACTTGGACATTTAGATTATCAATTAACGTTCTATTATTTCTTTTCTCTTCGTTTAATTTATTTTCGCTTTCCTTCAGTTCTTCAATTAAACCGTTTTGTTCATTTATTAAGCCGGTCTTTTGTTTAAGTTGATCTTCAAAGATTTCAATTTCATTTTCAAACCTGTTTACTTTTTCCTTAATTTCATTTAACTGACTTTCTTTCTGATCTAATTTGTTTATATATTCTTCGTTTAGTTTTTCCAGTTCAACCAACTTATAGCTTTGGTCACCTAAAATTTCATTTTTAGCTCGTTCCGCTGCAATATATTTAGCTTCAAGAGCCTTAAATTCAAGAATTTTTTCTTTCTGATTTTTAATTGTTAACTCTTGTAACTTACTGTCGTCCAATAGCTTATTGAGTTTAAGCTGTAGCTCATTTAAGTGTTCTTTTTGATTTTCTATAATATTAATATTTTCAGCTTGTACGTCGTCAAAACTTTCTATTTTTTGGTTTAGCTCTTCAACTTTAACGTTTAGCGTGTTTATAAAGTTATCTTTTTGCACATTTTCGTTTTCAGAATCTTTTATATTTTTATCAAATTCATTCAGTTTTTCGTTGAGTTCCGCTATCTGATTTTCGAGTTCATTATTTCTATTTAATATTGATTGAGTTTCTTCTGTTTTACTCTCAAGTATTTCGGATTTCTCTTGATTTAACTGCGATATTCTTGATTCAAGCTCTTGAACCGTTTCTCTCAATTCATTTACTTGCTCATCCTTAGAATATTCGCCATGTTTGGTATTCTCAAGTTCTTCTTTTAATTCCTCAACATTATTCTGAAGTCTCTCTATTGCACCGTTACGGTTTTCTAATTCTTCCTCTAATTCTCTTTGTCTATTTAAATTGTCTTTTAATTTTTTACTTTGGTCTTCAACAACGTTTTCTTGTACAGAAATTTTTTGTTCAAATTCACTTAATTTTTCATTCAGTTCAGCTATCTGATTTTCCAGTTCACTATTTCTATTTAGTATAGATTGAGTATCTTCCGTTTTACTCTCAATAAATTCCGTTTTTTCTTTGTCTAATTGTACTATTCTTGCTTCAAGCTCCTTAACCGTTCCTCTTAATTCGGTAACTTGTTCATCTTTTGAATATTCACCATGTTTAGTATTTTCTAATTCTTCTTTTAATTCCTCGATATTATTTTGAAGTCTTTCAATTGCACCGTTACGGTTTTCAAGTTCTTCTTCTAATTCCCTTTGCTTATTAAGGTTGTTTTTTAATTTCTGACTTTGGTCCTCTACAATATTTCTTTGCGTTGAATATTTTTGTTCATATTCGGCATTTTTATTCCGCAGTTCTAAAATACTTCGTTTTTGCTCTTCAATTAAGCTTTTGAGATTATTCTCATTTTCAGATTTTTCATAAGATTTATTTTCTAATTCGGATAATTTCAAGTTTAGCATATTAATTAAATTGTCTTTTTCTAAAATAACTTTGCTATAAAATTTATTATCTTTTTTTAATTCATTAAGCTCAACCTTTAAATTGTTGATCTCTTCATCTAACGGTTTGTTTTCCTTTTTTTGATCAAATTCTTTATCTTCATTTCTTTCATTTTTAGCATCAATTTCATAAATGGACGGTTTGGGAGGTTGCACTAATCCCAGAGCTTCTTGTCTGGCACGCTCGACTAATTGTTCAAGTTGTTCTTTTGTATATTTGTCAATATTAGAAACAGATTTTTTGATATTATTAAAAATTTGGTCATAGTTCTGCAAAAGATTATTTAAGTCCTTTCTAAAAAGTTCGGCTATATACGAATCTTTTAGCGCTACAGCAGTGGATTTACGTGGAGCTTTAAGAAAGAATTCATCTTGACCGAAAAACTCATTTTGACTGAGAATAAACGAGCTTGTTTTGCCGATTGCTTTCCTTTTTAAGAGGTTTATTTCGCCGTCCAATATCAGATAAATAGAATTTGCTTGATCCCCGTCTCGAAACAGCACTTCTCCTTCTCTTAACGTAATCATTTTAATTTTCAGTTCATGAGGATCAAAATTTGTGAGATCAGCATTTTTAAAAAGTTCATTGCTTTTAAGCGCTAAGTTTAAATTATTTTGCATTTTTTACTCTATGATATAATTGTTTTATTTGATTATCGATTTTTTTCTAATTCTGTTTATCTTAATAAAGCTATATTCAATAATTTATTTATTAAACGTATTTATAACAATTCACAAACATGTGATTCGAATCCAAAAAACAAATTTTGTGCCGAAATTATATTTTTATATTCTCTCAAAAAATTTAACTTAATACTATTTGAGAGGGAAGCTTATTACCTTATTTCGTAATTTTTACGAAGATTTTTAGAGGGAAGCCATAAATATTAATTTTATACAAATTAGAATTACTTAATTTTAATACTTAAAAATTGTCTCAAAATGATAGGCAACTGTGATTTGAGTCACGCTAAATAGTCAGCGCAATTAATCGAAATAATAATATTTATTTCAAAATGGAAAACCTTTGAAAAGAAACGATTTACCACATACTGTTCAAAAATATATTGAAAAATACTCCATAAAAACTTGGGAATTGCTGAACAGTTCTAAAGAGAAATATGAATTAGCAGTTGTCATTCCCGTAATTAGCGAATTTGAAAACGTAAAAATTCTTTTGGATTCTCTTAGTAGAAACAAAGAAAAAGAAAAAGTTATTCTAATTTTTGTTGTAAATAATCTGAAAAGTTCTTCCAAAACCGTAAAAACAGACAACTTAAATTTACTTGCTTATCTAAAGTCGCTACGGAAAAACAATAAATACGGGTTGAATATAAATTTTATTGATGCAGCTTCATCAGAAAATGAATTACCCGAAAAAAACGGGGGAGTTGGTCTTGCAAGAAAAATTGGCATGGACGCAGCTTTGAAAGTGTTTGATTATAATTCCCCAAATAAGAAAATAATTTCTGCTTTGGATGCAGATTGCCGGGTTCAAAACAATTACCTTTCAGAAATCATAAACAAAATTAATGCGGAAAATATTTCCGCAGCATACGTTAATTTTTCTCATTCTTTACCCGAAGATATTGAAAATAAGTTAGCAATTATAAATTATGAGATTTTTCTTAGGTATTACGTGTTAGGACTTAAGTTTGCACGGTCTCCATATGATATTCATACAATAGGGTCTACAATTATTGTAGATTTTGAAAGTTACATTAAAATCGGCGGGATGAATAAAAGGAAAGCCGGAGAAGATTTTTACTTTATGGAAAAATTAGCCAAAGTTGTAGAGATAAATACTATTGATTCAACAACTGTTTATCCGTCGGCGAGGAGTTCTTGGCGTGTTCCTTTCGGAACCGGGCAGAGAGTTGGACGGTTCCTTCTACACAAGCAAAATGAATATTTGCTTTATTCACCGAAGTCTTTCAAAATATTAAAACAATGGCTGGATATTTTTAATTCAGATAGAGTTTTGACTTCGCAGGAATATTTGGACAAGGCAAAAATAATTGATAACTCATTGTACAACTTTCTTCAACTAAATAAATTTTCTGAAAATTGGAATAAAATCCTTACAAATTCTAGATCAAGCGGTCAAATTAAATTACAGAAAAAATTATGGTTCGATGGATTTAAAACCTTAAAATTAATTCACTACTTAAGAGATAATGCTTATCCTGATACAAATATGTTCGAAGCTGTTGATGAATTGATTAATATACTAAACGTCAAAAATAGTATAAAGTACAAAGATGTAATTCCTTCTATTTCGGAACAAATTAGATATTTGGATTTATTGAGGGAAATTGAAAATCAATGGAGAATTGACAATTGATAATGGAGAGTGGAAAATCAACAATTTTTAATCCGTCTTTCAGCGGAAAAGAGCTAAGAACAAAACACTTTAATACAGAACCAAGCGCCATTTACAAAGAATTTACTAATCTATAACTTTTTACTAACAATAAATTTTTCCGAGCACGACCATTCATCCATTTACCCATATTAGTTTGTCAAGCTTAGTAATTCTAAATCAACTTTACTATATTTCGATTTCATTTATGAGGATCTTATGGAACTGCTTGACAAGCTAAAAGAAATCAAAGAAAAATACGACGGAATTAACATACAATTATCCGATCCCGAAATTGTATCCAATCAGGAAAAATTAATTGAGCTAAGCAAAAAGAGAAGCGAACTGGCGGAATTAGTAGAAGCTTACAACAATTTAATGGACGTAATTAAAAACATTGAAGACAATAAGGAAATAATTCATTCTTCTGATGACGATGAATTAAAAGAAATGGCAGAAGCAGAGTTAGGTGAACTTGAAGAAGAAAAAATTAAATTAGAAGAAGATATTAAATCTTTACTAATTCCAAAAGATCCTGATGACGACAAGAATGTAATAATGGAAATCAGAGCCGGCACAGGGGGAGATGAAGCCGGGATTTTTGCTAACGATTTATTTAGGATGTATTCCAGGTTTACTGAACTTAAAGGGTGGAAGTTAGAAATTATCGATGCAAGTGAATCGACTATGGGAGGAATTAAGGAAATTGTACTTGGCTTAAGCGGGAAAGGAGTTTACGGTGATCTCAAATTCGAAAGCGGTGTTCACCGCGTTCAACGAGTTCCCGTTACCGAAGCCAGCGGAAGATTACATACATCGGCAGCATCGGTAGTTGTAATGCCTCAAGCCGAAGATGTAGAAGTTGGAATTGATCAAAATGATTTACGAATAGATATTTACCGCAGTGGCGGTGCCGGAGGGCAAAACGTAAATAAAGTTGAAACCGCAGTACGAATTACACACATTCCGACCGGAATAGTTGTTCAATGCCAAGACGAACGTTCCCAGTTAAAGAACAGGCAAAAAGCAATGAAGGTGTTAAAGACAAGACTATATGACTTGGAAAAGCGAAAAAAAGACGATGAGATTGCCGCACAAAGAAAATCTATTGTAAGAACGGGCGATAGAAGCGAAAAAATAAGGACTTATAATTACCCGCAAAATAGGGTTACAGATCATCGGATTGGTCTTACGCTTTATAATCTTTCAAACATTATGGAAGGGGATCTTTTCGAATTGATCGAAAAGCTTAAAATTGCCGATAGAGCCGATAAACTTAATTCTTAAATTTTAGTCGGTCTTAAAATTTTCCAAAAATTTGTAAGAAAAAACTAAAACAAAACCAATTGCAGCATTAAATACGTCTGCTATTCCTAAACTGAACTCACTATTAATTCCAAAAACGTACGAAAATAATTTTGTAAAAAGAATTAAACTAAAAAATGCAGCAAAGCCCATTATTCCTGCTGAGGAAGGAGTTAAAAAATACCTTTTGAGAAATAACAAAGATTTTGATGAAGAAGTTAAGCCTTCATTTACTACTGCCTGGTGTTTATTTGATATGTTTTCCATTTCTAACCTTTCCCACATAATTTTTGTCTCAAATATGTACAAAACGAAAGGCTAATATTGTGACCTTCTTCACATTTTCAAAATCAGTGACGAGCATCACCTTATTATCCAACTCACTCATCAATAAATGATCTAATTATTTTTAACACATAGTAGAGAAAAAGTTCCGCATATTTGAAATTTCCTCAATTTTTCCGAATATTATATTTAGAATTAATGCTTGTTATAGAAAACTTATTTTAAATTTTTATTATTCAACAATGCGGCTTTTTATGAATTACAAGAACATCTCCAGTAAATTTAGCAACCTACTATTTTTCATAATCACTTTAATATTAATACCGACAATGATTTACCCGCAGGTTAAGTTTGATGCAGACTTTGAAAGCGGAAATCTTAAAACAGTAACAACAACAGATTCCGTTCACTATACTGTTACAACAAATGAAGATATTGGTGGGAGGTGGTTTTATTTTAGAATTTCCGGTGTTAAAAATAAATTAATCAGTGTAGAAGTTAGTAATAGTGATGTCTCCAGAGCTATGTACTCATACGACAATAAAAGTTTTTCAAGATTTACGGAGGGCGAAAGTCCCCAAGTAAACGTATTTGAAAAGACTTACGAACAAAATACCGTATTTGTTGCATACTACACACCATATACTTTCAACTATTTACAACATCAAATAAAAGAATGGGAAAAAAGTCCGTTTGTAACTATAGATACAATTGGTTTCACACCAAAAAATTTACCCTTGCAGGAAATGAAAATCACAGATACTTCCGTACCCGACAGTTCAAAATTAAAGGTTTGGATTCACGCAAGAACTCATCCAGGCGAAACCCCAAGCTCATGGCACTTTGACGGGATTGTTCAAGAATTATTAAGCAATAGTGATGTGGTTAACTACTATTTATCCAAGGTTGTTTTTTATATGGTTCCCTTTGTAAATCCAGATGGTGTTTATTACGGGCGGTCGAGAACTAATTTTGAGGGTATTGATCTAGAATCAAATTGGGATAAAATCGATAGCGAAACTGCCGAAGAAGTTAAAATATTGAAGCAACGATTAATTGAAGTAAATTCAGACAAAATCATTTCTGATTTTCTAAATATGCACTCCCAAGCTTCATCCTACTGTACATTTTGGATTCATACGCCTGGAACAACATCCGATTTCTTTTATAGCAAGGAATATCAATTTGCAAATTTAAATGCATCGGATAACCCATACTTCGCTCAAGAAGATTTTAACGAATCCACGTTAAAATCAAAATTTCCGGAAGGATGGCTATGGAACCGTTACGGTTCTACGGTTATGGCCTTAACATATGAAACACCTTACAACAACTACTTAAAAAGTTCTAACGACTTGGAAGTAACAAATGAAAACCTTTTTGAGATAGGAAAAAGAACAGTTTTCTCAATTGCGGAATATTTAGGTTTATCACATCCAAAACGGATGATTTTGGATAATAAAGAAGCAATAGTTAACGGGGCAATAACAACAAAACAAACCGGACGAGAATTTTACGGTGATAATTATTACGAGCTACCAACAACCGACACTTCTGCTTATACCTTGTTTAGTTCAGATCATCTCGCTCCAAGCAGCCGTTATACCCTTTACGGCTGGTGGCAAACGGATCCTAATTATTCTTATGAAACCAAATTTATTATTACAACTAACGGGAAGGATACGACTATAACAAAAACCCAAAGATTAAACGGAGGACAGTGGAACTATTTAGACGATTTATATCTGACAAATTCCGATCAAGTTTCCATTAAAGTAAAAGCTAATTCTACAGGAAGCGTTGTAGCGGATGCTTTTAGACTTGTTTACGTAAGCCCGATTCTTTCCGTGGAAGAAAATCCCGTTATAAATAGTTTTCAACTATTCCAAAATTATCCAAATCCGTTTAACCCAACGACAACAATAAAGTATTCTATTCCATCTGTGGAGACTCAAAATCTTGCATCTGTACAGCTAAAAATTTATAATATTCTGGGCGAAGAAGTTGTAACTTTAGTTGACCAAGAACAAGCACCGGGAATTTATAAAGTAACCTTCGATGCATCTCGCTTGGCAAGCGGCACTTATATTTACCAATTACAAATTGACGGTTTCAGGAAGGCAAAAAAGATGATGCTGGTTAAATAGTGCCAAATGTCGTAATAGTAAATAAAATCAAAACGAGAAAAACCAAATAATTTTTTCATCGCAATATAAAGCAAATAAAGATGCCGTCGCAAAATCTCACGCTTCTTATCTTTTAATACTACTAAATATTTCTTTAATTTTTTGTAATTCTATTTTTTCATAAAATTTTAAAAAATATAAAACGGCAGGGAAACTAATTAGCAGCATCGATTTTACAAAAAGTCGGATTGATAAATCTGAGTCATTGGTTAATGTTGAAAGCCCGAATAAAACCGAACCGACCAATATCAGCGTTGTAATTTTTTTAATCTCATAAGGTATATGAAATAATCTTTGTGAAAAGTAATAAGTCAAAACACTCATTATGAAAAATGATATTACCATAATATAAGCTGACACAGAGTAGCCATATTTAAGCACTAAAAGAATATTTAATATAATATTGAAAATTG
>BDSW01000207.1 GCA_002898175.1 bacterium BMS3Abin04 | reverse complement strand
TTATCCAGAGCATCTATTGAATGAACGAGCAACATTGTGTATTCCTGCTGAGTCTTATAACAATATTAGTGTCGGAGCTATAGCAGAAAATTTTGAACAGTTTGATAGGTTTATTAATATTACACCATTTAGAGAATTCCCTTCTTATTATTCAAGACGTTTTCACCTAAACAAAAATCATACGTTTTTTAATAATTATAATAATAATGTCCATTTAACAAAACCAGATTTAATTTATGCTGGAGGTGATTATAATATTTTAATTGACGATATATCAACAGCTGGGATTACTATATTGAGTAACAATCCAGCAATTGCATACACAAAATCAGTTGGAACTAGTTTCTCAACACCATTGATTGCAAATTTGGCAGCAAAAATTATTAAAAACTACCCTGAATTAAAATCTCAATCTGTTAAATCTTTACTTATTAATAATTCATATATTCCAAAATTTGGTGACTTATTCAAATCTAGAGAAATACGGTCAGAAATTGTTTCTGGTAAAGGTATTCCTGATAGTTATTATTCTATTTTTTCAGATGAAAATAATATCTCAATGATACTTGAAGATAGTATTTTACCCAAGAGAATTAAATCATATCCAATACATTTACCTGCTTATTTGTTGGAAGTTGGGAGAGAACAATCTTTACTAGAATTTAGTTTAACATTATGCTTCAGTTTTGATCCAGAATTGAATAACCAATTAACTTATTGTCCACTTAATATTTCCTTCGGTGTATTTAAGAATTTACCCTTACAAAGTGAAAGTGAACTCTCTCTCAATGGAAGCAAAGCAGAATTATTGCTTCTTAAACAAGATGTGAGGTGGTCGGAATATTACTATTGGAAAAATAAACTTCTGAGCAACACACAAAAAATAAGTTTTACTATTCCGAAAAGAATTATTCGAAGAGATGATAATACCTTTAAATTAGCTATTAAATGTCAATTACATAAATTATTACCTGCTTATATGGAAGATAAATATAATACTAATCATAATTTTTCTCTAGCAATCTCTATCAAAGAAAATAGTTACAAAGGAAAGCATTCGAATATGTTATACAATGAAATGATTGCAATTAATAATCTTGAAGTAATAAATGAATTGGAAGCAGAGATAGAATTAGAAAATTAATTATTTTCTATCTGTTTTTTTTCTTCTAAGAGTAAAGAATTAAAAATTGCCGAACTAATAACTATCCTGTCGGGATTTATAATATTATTTTCAAGAATTGTTTTTTTGATTGTTGTAATCAATGATTTCTGTATACTATAATATGACAAACCATCTGCATTTTTAATTATAGAGGTTAATGTTTTTTTGTCAAATTCAAAATTACCGTTTTTTAGAACTAGTTCAATAAGTGCTTTTATTTGTTTTTTGTTTGGTAAATCAAGTTTAACTTTTAGATCAAAACGTCTCAGTAATGCATCATCAATCATATCAATTTGGTTAGTAGCCGCAATAACAATACTACTTTGCGGAAGATAATCAAAGAGTTGTAATATTGTGTTTACAATTCTTTTCATTTCGCCATGATCTTGATCATAATTTCTAATCTTCCCAAGGGAATCAAATTCGTCAATAAAAATTATACTATCTTCAACAGAAGCTTGCCTAAAAATTTTAGCTAGATTCTTACTGGTTTCGCCCAATTTTGAAGATACAATTGCACCTAAATTAATCACGAACATTAGTTTTTTTAATTCACCTGCAAGTACATAGGAAGCTAAAGTTTTACCACACCCAGACGGGCCATAAAACAAAATTTTGTTTGAAATAGGTAATTGATATTTTTCTAAAATTTTTCTAGCAGTATGTTCCTTGACTAAAAACTCCAATTGATTTTTGGTCTTATCATTTATTACAATATTTTGAAAAGAATATTCTGAAGTAATTTTTTCAAGAATAAAATCATTTAATTCCCGGTTTTCTATCCCTGCAAAGTAAGATTTGCTTCCAACAAGTTTTGGTGTTTTATTCTGTTCATTACGCATAGTATCTCTCAAAAGTGATTGTAACTGAAGAGCATAATTAATCCTTTTGGTTTTTTTAGCATGTTCAATAAGCTCATTCAATGCTTCTTTAAACTTATCTACATCTTTTTCTAATCCGTAACGTACTAAATCTTTGATATGTTCTGACTGGCTCATTGGATTTTATAGTAATTCTTTATTGCAATATAAAAATAATTCAAATAAAAATTGTAGTCTTTATTTTGCATCCCTAAATATTTTACCACAATCAAAAAAATCCAGGTATTATTTTCTGTGAAAGTATTTCATTCTCATAGATAGTTAATTAAAAAAAATACTAATTTACTCACTTCAACTAATGATTCCCGACCAAACACATTAACTTGAGTGATTATATTCTAACCAATAGTTTCTTAAAAAAATACGTGCTGAGATTATGAAAACAATGAAATAAATTAAGATTTAAACAAGTACATAATAAATTATTAATCTGTCCAAGAAGTAACTTGAATAGGAGATGAAAATATTATATTTTACATCAATCAAAAACAACTTAATCACCATAAATACACATAAAATTTCTAATTGTAAGAAGCCTATTTGGTTTATTGGTTTGTGGTGAACCAGTTGTTCCAAGTGGGCTTTTTCATTAAAAAAAACACTTGAAATATTGCATTAAAAGTAGTGACTAAATTGGTGACTAATTGCTCTGATTTGTTGAATTCTGGAAGTTTTGTTAAAATAAAAAAGTGCAATTACTAAGTATAATCACACTTTTTTGAGGCGACGGTCGGATTCGAACCGACGAATAAAGGTTTTGCAGACCTTCGCCTTAAGCCACTTGGCTACGTCGCCGTAATTACTTATTTAAATTTTTACCCACAAATCACTTGTAAGATTACGTTTC
>BDSW01000206.1 GCA_002898175.1 bacterium BMS3Abin04 | reverse complement strand
ATTTGGAGTATAGAGTAAAAAGACAGTATAAGAAACTATCACCGGAAGTATTAAAGAACGAATTGCTACACAGTCAGTGCAGCATATTGAAAGATATAACTACAAGTAAAAAATACTGCCTCCCTTCGAGAACAACAAGAGAGATGAAGAAAATATATCAAACTGTAGGTAAAAAGATAGACTCAATACCTTTCGAGATTAAATAAATAACCTATATTTAATATGATTAAAAAAAATGTAGTGCCTTAAAGAAAACCTATGCCCTTTATTTATAATAACTTAACTGCGTTTTGGTTGGAAGTCGGGAAAAACTCTACACTGGATTTACTCAAATTAAGTGTGACTTTAATAGTATTTTCCTTAAATACCAAGTCTTCAGGTTTTGGTAAAAAATCGTTTATAATTTTTACTCGACCTATTTTCTCGTCGCTATATTTTATTTTCTTTTTCATAGATTTGCTTCCCCTTGCGCCAATAACCGGCGCCTATTATCCTAATTTTATTTTTTCTGTACGTAAAGCGTACTGTAATAATATTTTCTTCAACTTTCCCAAAGCAATAAAATCTTTCTTCAGTTGTACTATGCTCAATATCCTTCGCTATAATTCTGCCCGAATCCAAAAAAGCATATTGTGCTTTCTCAAACGATAAATTATGCTTCTTTTGATTGAGTATGTTTTTATTTTCGTTCCATTCAAAAGTAGTTAGTTTAGCCAAAAACTCGTCTCAAATTTATTTTAAATATACATACATTTATATGGATAGTCAACCATATTTATTGTGCTTATTATTTCTAATTTATATAAAATAATTAGTTTTGTTTTTCTTTGGCTTCATTATTATTTAGAGAGGGGAGAGGATGTTTTGTAAAAAGAAGTAAATATTCCTCAGGTGCAAGCGAAGCTTTATAGTTACATATTCCATTTGTGCAAACTTTTTATATAACTTATTCTTCAAACAATTCTTTGTATCTTTCTTCCGGATCATCAAACCAAACGTCCTTTAGATCAAATGTTTCCGGATTAAATTCCCCGTCTAACCATTCAATCATTTCGTCATATTCTTCATTATGTGGATTGCTTAATATCTCTAACATATTATAATAACTGCCGATACCGCCGCAGTCTTCGGGAGGGCATGCCATTTTACCGGCTGTGCATTTAGGATATTTCTCGCCGATTTTAGCGGGAAGAATTTTCTCCAACTTTATAGTGTGAATCCAAGAATCTCCAAAATCATACACATACCTGGCTTTACGATTGTCCTCATTAAAGTATTCTGATATTTTTTCTTTACGTTCGGGCAATATTGTCCTATCGAATAATCCATCCTCTTCATCGGGAATCCCGATTTCAACTTTGGCATTCGTTAGCGGTTCTGTTATTTCAAATAAATGTAGATGGTAATCAATCCATCCCATAGCATCTTGAACGGCAACATGCAAATCCCAGAATGAATATCTAGAAGGAACAACTATTCGCCTCCAAATTAATGGTTTACTATTATTTAGGGAGATTTTGAATTGATATACTTCGTTGATATTTATAATCATATTGCTTCCTTTCAGGTGATAATTTACAGAATATTATTGAATTTATAAAATAACAGATTGAGGTTTAAATAGTAAGACTAAAAGTAATATATAAACCCGGCAGCGTCAAATGCCAGGTTTATATAGTAAGCTAAATATGGAAATGTTTTTTGTTCTACTAATAGATGTTAATTATTTAATGATACGTTTTCAAACATCAGGTGTAAAAAACCATGACCTGTGCCGGGGACGGGGGAAGAATTACCGTCAGTATCTAAAGGCGGTAAAATAATATGAGTCTCTCTTTGGTTAGTAGACTGATCGGTTACATCTGTATCTAAATTTGTTAGTAATTTAAGATCCGGAGTTCTTGCACGCGAAGCCACCATAACATGTATGGGTCTGTTAGCCGCGATTATATTACCGCTGCCGTCTTTTAAATCGGTAATTCCCCAAAAAGTTATATAAGACAACATTTTGGGCATTAAGTTAGTCCCGATCCCGGTATTTCCGTGCATCTCTTTGTTTAACCCTACACCGCCGAAAAAAGTATGGTCGCCGCTCCCGTTTGGTTTATGAACAATTTGAATTTTGTCTATAACAAAAACTTCTCCGTTAGGTCGCCGGTATCTGAAGTTAACGTTTTCAACGGCATCTTCCGAAGTTTCGGAATCGTCGGCTGATTTATCAATTACATTAAAAGAATATGACCCTGATCCGAAAGCAACTTTATTTGAAAACGGTGTAGGGGACATTACGGGATTTACTGCTGCAGGTCCCGGAAGTATTTCGTAAACCTTTTTCCAATCTCTGTTAGAATTAGTAAGTTCTACATTTTCCCACATCATGTGTATAAATCCATGATCTGTTCCCGGAACAGGGGAAGGATTACCTTCCATATCTTGAGGTATTAATATTACATGTGTTTCTGCCATCCAAGTATCATGATCGGATTTGTCTTTATCAACTTCCGGTATCATTTTCAGATCATCATTTCTAACTTTTGAAGCAACCATAATATGAACAATTCTATTTGAGGCAACAACATTTCCGGTTGCCGCATCCTTTAAGTCTACAAGACCCCAAAGAGTTATATAAGCCAGCATTTTAGGCATTAAGTTAGTTCCAATACCGCTGTTCCCGTGCATTACTTTATTTAAACCAACTCCTCCAAAAAAAGTGTGATCGCCTGCTCCATCAGGTTTGTGAATTATTTTTATTTGATCAATTTTAAATCTTTTCCCGTCATTTGCTGTAAATTCGATATTAACTGAAGACACATTATCGGTTGAATTTGGTGAATCTACATCAACGTTATCTTCTACAACTAATGAATAGGTCCCGTCAGTTGCTTTAATATTATCAGAAAACGGAGTCGGACTCATTGCGGGGTTAATTACTGCAGGACCGGGCAGTACTTCGTAAATTTTACCGGTCTGAGAATTTTTACTGCCTTTAAAGAATAATTGAGTGGAATAATCGGCAGAGCTGGTTGAAGTTACACTTTTATTTTGTTTTTCAGGTACAACGGGAGAATCTTCTGAACATGCTATTGCAAATGAAACCAATAAAATAATAAGTGCAAAGTTTGTAAATTTCTTAATATGAGAGATCATATTTCCTCCTAAATTGAATAAAAAATTGAATAACAAAACCTAGTGTCTTATGTAATTATAAACCGTCGGTTATACGACATAAAACAGTTATTAATGAAAATGCACTAAAAGTAACAGCTGCATTATGTTTAACGAGATGTCGTTTTAAGAGGAGTTAAGATTTACTATTTAGCGGAATAACTTATTATCAGGACTGACCCTTACCGTTGCCTAAAACCAACTGGAGTTATTAAGCCATATTTAGCTTGAGTGGAACAGCAGAGGGAATGCAACTTGTTCCTGGGATCTCTACTGAGGAGATAGCCAATATATGTGCATGCCATCCGAAACTAAGTGAATGATGGTTTGGTACTGTTCCGAAAACTGAAAAACCAAATTAGAAACCAATACTTGACCGAAAACTTAAAATAAATCGGGGGGATATTTTTTATTCTCCTGCTTGTGCGCCTTGTTTTTAGCGGGACTTTTAACCTTTAAAATGGGTTATACCGAAAAATAATAAACTAATATAATTAACAGAATTTGAATAAAACAAACATCAATAAGTTGCTTTAAACGAAGGATTTTACAACAATTACTAGTTTAAATTTAGAAGTAAGTTATACCTTTGCTTACCGGCTGCTAATAACCACTCATCATTTTTCTAAACCGTTTATCATAATCCGTTATAATAAATCATATTCTAACAATAAATTGCAACTAAATTTTCAAACAATAAGGATATTCAAATGAAAAAATTAAGAAAACGCAATACCTATTTAACTGTATTAGTAATTTTCATTTCTATTATTATTCAAATAAATGCAAAAACAACCGGCTTTAATTTTTTTGATGTAACCGTTACAGGGAAGGGGACTCCAATCATTTTTATACATGGATATGCTTCTGAAAAAGCTGTGTGGAATGAAACTGCAGATTATCTTAAATCAGATTTTCAGTGCCATGTAATTCAAATTGCAGGATTCGCAGGGAAAGCTCCTTTTATGTCAGATAATTTTCTATCAAAATTAAAAGATGAAATTGCCGAATATATTAAAAGCAACAATTTGGGAAAAGTTATTATTGTAGGACATAGTATGGGAGGGTTTTTAGCCTTGTGGATAGCTTCAGAATATCCAAATATAGTTTCCAAAGTTGTGAGCGTTGACGGAGTTCCATATTTATCGGCAATCTACAATACCAACGCAACTCCGGAATCACAAATGGAGATGGCTAAAAAAATGTACAATTATG
>BDSW01000205.1 GCA_002898175.1 bacterium BMS3Abin04 | reverse complement strand
TAATGAAGAACTTTTCGTTTGAGACCTTTCATCTTTAGCTAATGTTTCAGTTTCTGCCGTTTCACATCAACTACGTTTGTTAAGGGGACAAAGATTAGTAAAATACCGGAAACAAGGAAAGATGGTTTATTATTCGTTAGCCGACGAGCACATTAACAATATAGTAGCCGCTGCTGTTGAACACTCCGAGGAATTATATAAATGAAACTATTAACAACTAAATATCGCTTTGCTGCCGCTGTTTTGTTAACTGTAATTCTATCTCATATTTCACTTTTTCATTTCGAAATGGTGCAAAAGGTTTTGTGCATTGGTGAAGACAGCTATATATATCTTGAAATATTAGAAAATTCTCACATTAATAATAATTTATTCACTGATATTGATACTGAAGATATATTTGGGAATAATGAATGCACTGATTATATACTTGACAATCATATTGACGAAATTTTTTCTAAACCTTATAAACTTTTATTCAATAAACTTAATTTTTTATTAACCATAAAATTTGATACTTTTAATAAATATAACTATTTACCTTATTCCGGAGACATTAGTTTTATCAGTAATAATATCTCGCTGGATAGTTATTCAACTATTTCTCTTTTAATCTGATATCTTCGTTTTATGCCGTCCTGATAGTCTGTTTATAAGACTATAAATAATTTACAAAAAATAAAATCATTTTAAGGATACTTATTATGCTGAGTAAAACAATAATTTTATCCGGAATAATTGCGCTGTTTAGTACGGTATATATTTCTGCGCAGGATTCTAATACTGTCAATAAATTTTATAATAATTTCTTAAGCTCGAATAACTATGATACGTTAAATAGCGGGAAGCTGAAAAATTCCAATTACATTAGCCTGAACAAAGCTATTATATTAGGACTTCAGAATAATCCAAGATTAAAGTCTAAAAATCTTGAAATCAGCGCATTCCAAGCCGCAGCTTTGCAAGCAGGGTTATATCCTAATCCTGAAGTTGGAGTGGAATTGGAAAATTTTCTAGGTTCAGGTTATTTCAACGGTTTTAATGCAAGCGAAAACACCTTTTTAATTACGCAAGATTTTGTGCTGGGAGGAAGATTAAAGAACGCTGAAAAACTTCAACTGATCAATTCAAATATTGCAAGATGGGAATTAGAAAAAGAACGGCTAAACCTTATATCGGGAATAAGAAAGTCATTTACTATAATTTCTTCCTTTCAACATCAAAATAATTTGAACAAAAAGTTGCTTCAAATTTCGCGTGATTTTCTAAAAAACCTGGAGAGAAGAATAAAAGCCGGTAAAGTCTCCCCTGCCGAATCGTCCAGAGCATCTTTAATTACAACATCTCTTGAAATTCAAATTCAAAATACGAAAATGCAGCTTTCTTCGGAAATGACGAGACTTAAAGCTCTGCTTGGTAAACCAAACTTGGAATTTTCTTCCGTTGAAAATATTTGCAACTTGAAATACAACATTCCTCAATTGGATGAATTAACTGCTCTTATTATTCAATCGCCAACGTTGGCTCAATTTAAAACCGAAACGAAACGTTTTAAAGCAGCGGTTGAACTGGAGAGGTCAAAAGTTATACCCGATTTATCTGTTTCTTTCGGTTTAAGAAGAATAAGTGAAACAAGGGATAATGTACTTGTTTTTGGTGTATCACTGCCCCTGCCCCTTTTTAATAATAACAGGGGGAATATTCAGAAAGCTATAATTCGAAAAAATCAAACTGAATATAATTTCAGCAGCTCACTTAATCAGACTAAAGCTAAACTTAACTCTCTATATAACAACATTAAAGCATACGACGGGATGTTAAAGAAACTTGAGGAGGAATCAATTCCTAAGGCAAAAAATGCTTTCAAAATTATTTCTGAAGGTAATTTGGTCGGACGATTTACTGTTCTTGACGTGCTGGATGCTCAACGAAGTTTATTCGAATTGGAATCGCAATACGTCAGCGCCGTTGCAGAATATAACAGGAACATAATTGATCTTGAAGAATTGACACTAACAAATTTTAATTTTGAATTTAAAGCAAGGACACTAAACAATGAATAAGAATAATTTAGTCTATCTCGCTGTTGGAGCCGTTCTGGGCGGTTTATTAGTATTTTTTATTATGAACGGAAATAGTAAAAGTGAAATTACACCAACGGCAGTTACAAAATCAGTTGAAAACTCTGAAGAGAAAAAGCAAATTGAAATTGCAAAATTATCACCTGATGTAATGAAGGAATTTGGTGTTGAAATTGCAGATGCCAAACCCGGTAATATTCAATTACATCTTGACCTTACAGGTGAAGTTGTTCCTAACCCATACAAAGTAGCACATATTATTCCCCGTTTTGGAGGTATTGTAAAAAAGATTTACAAAAAAATTGGTGACAGAGTAAAAGCCGGCGAAGTTATTGCCACTATTGAAAGCAATGAAAGTCTGGTGGAATATAAGGTGAAGTCTTCAATAAAGGGAACGATTCTCGAATTACACATGACACCGGGAGAACTGATTGGCGATAGAGTTCACGCTGTTAAAATTGCCGACCTAAGTTCCGTGTGGGCTGAATTGAATGTATATCAAAAAGATTTATTAAAAATAAATATAGGCGAAAATGTTTTGATTACTTCACCGGGTAGCGATTATAAGTTTAAGGGAAGAATATTTTATGTTAGTCCTACTGTTAATGAAGTAACTAGAACTTCAATTGCACGAGTGAAACTTGGCAATGTAAAAGGTTTCTGGAAACCGGGCTTATTTATTACCGGAAGAGTTAAAATAAAGGATATCCGCGTTCCTATTGCTGTTCCAAAAACAGCTATTGGAATTATGGATGGACAATCCGTTGTATTTATTCAAACCGATAAAGGCTTTATACCGCAGCCTGTTAAAATCGGTTACACAAATGAAAAAACCGTTCAAATTATTTCTGGATTAAAAGCCGGACAAAAATACGTAGCGAAAAATGGTTTTGTGATTAAGTCCGAAATCGAAAAAAGTACATTCGCTGATGAAGACTAACAAAACGAAAAAGGAATTTTAAAAATGAAAAAGATCATTCAATTTGTGTTAAAAAATAGATTTCTGATGGCGGTGCTTGGAATCTTGGTCCTTGGAGCAGGTTATTTGAGTTATAACAAATTACCTATTGATGCATTCCCTGACGTTTCGCCGACAGTAGTACAAGTATTTACTGTCTCCGAAGGATATTCCCCCGAAGAAATTGAAAAATACGTTACCTTCCCGGTAGAAGCCGCAATGAGCGGATTACCGAAATTAAAATTGGTGAGGTCAACATCAAATTTTGGTTTGTCCATCGTAAATTTATATTTTGAGGACAACACCGATATTTATTTTGCCCGCCAAATTGTTGGTGAAAGATTAAAAGAAGCATCCGAACAAATACCGGAAGGTTTCGGTACACCACAAATGGGACCAATAACATCCGGGATGGGTTTGATTATGTATTACTATCTTGATGACTCGACCGGGAAATATTCTCTTACCGAATTACGTTCAATACAAGATTGGCTAATCCGTTACCCTCTGCAGACAGTTCCCGGCGTTACCGAAGTACTTGGAATCGGAGGCTGGGTAAAACAGTATCAAACAATACTTAACCCCAATGCTCTTATTCGTTATAATTTAACTATAAACGAAGTATTGGATAGAATCCGCTCGAACAACTTAAATGTTGGCGGGCAATACATTGTAAAAAACGGTGAGCAATTTACAATTAGGTCGGTTGGTTTAACAAGCAAAATTGATGATATAGAAAACATTATAGTAAAATCCGTGGACGGAATACCGATTTACTTAAATCAAGTTGCTGATATAAAAGTCGGCGGAGCTGTCCGTTACGGCACTGCCACACGGAATGGAACTGGTGAAGTTGTGGTCGGTCAAATTGTGAAACTTTTTGGTGCCAATTCATCGCAGGTAATAAAAGATATCGAAAATAAGTTAGAACAGATTAATGAAATGCTGCCCGAAGGCATAACAATACACGCTTATTATGAACAGAAAACATTGGTGGAAGCTGCCGTTAATACTGTTACACAGGCGTTGGAAGAGGCAATAATATTAGTAGTTTTGATTCTGATTATATTCCTCGGGGGTTTCAGACCAAGTTTAGTTGTGGCAATTTCAATTCCATTCTCAGTTCTTTTTGCAATTATCGGTATGAAATTTCTCGGTATTTCCGCAAATTTGATGTCATTCGGCGGGCTTGCAATTGCAATAGGAATGATGGTGGACGGAAGTGTTGTAATTGTTGAAAATGTTGATAGGATGCTTCGGTCGTCTAATCCTGATGAATCTAGAATTCACCTTGTATTACGTGCTACAGTAGAAGTATTGCGTCCTATTATATTTGCGGTGATGATAATTATAGTTGTGTTTGTTCCTCTTTTTACGCTCGAAGGAGTTGCCGGAAAAACATTCCGACCTCTTGCCTACACAATTTCACTTGCGATGGCAGGTTCATTATTATTTGCAATATTTCTTGCGCCGGTACTTTCATATTTCTTTATGCGGCGACCAAAAAAATCTAAGCAGCAAGGCGGCGAACATCAAATTTGGATTGTACGGATGATGCTCAAAATTTATCAGCCGGTTGTTACGTATTTTGTAAAAAAGCGTTATGCCGCTGTTATTTTGGCAACGGTGTTGTTAATTATCGGGGGTTTAATTTATCCTCGTCTCGGTTCCGAATTTACACCGCGACTTATGGAAGGAACTATTGTCGTTCGTTTAACTTTGGCGCCGTCAATTTCACTGGATGAAGGAACTCGCATAACGGAAATTGTAGAAAAACGGTTAATGAAAATACCGGATATTAAAGAGGTTGTTTCAAGAATAGGACGAGGCGAAGTCGGCTCGGATGCCGAACCGATTAACGTTGTCGAATCAATTGTTCAATTAATTCCACGGGATGAATGGACAAGCGCTAAAACACAAGTCGGTCTTGAAGATGTAATAAGAGAAAAATTAAGCGATGTTCCGGGCATAGCTGTAAATATTACTCAACCGATTCAGCTTCGAGTTGATGAATTACTTTCCGGTGTAAGAGCACAAATTGCAATAAAGCTATTCGGTGATGATCTTGATGTGCTGAAAGAAAAGTCAGATGAAATTATGCGTGTAGTTGAACGCGTGCCGGGTGCTACAGATGTTCAGGTAAATCAAATCGGAGGAGCGCCTCAACTTTTGATAAAAGTCAATCGACACAAAATTGCAAGGTACGGTATTAATATTCAAGATGTTCAAGATGTAATCAAAACAGCAATTGGCGGAAGCACTGCCGGACAATTTTTTGAAGGCGTGAAAAGATTTGATATTTTCGTACGGTTCGAAAAGCAATTCCGCAGTACACCTGAACAAATTAAAAACATTCTTGTGAAAGCACCAAACGGCATACTTGTGCCTCTTTCACAATTAGCATCTATTCAGGAAATTGTTGGACCACGACAGATTACGAGAGAATACAGTCAAAGGTTTATCACAATCCAAAGTAATGTTGCCGGAACAGATGTGGGAACATTTGTAAAAAAAGGTATGGAAACAATTAAAGCAAAAGTTAATTTACCACCCGGTTATTATGTTGAATGGGGCGGGCAATTTAAACTTCAGCAAGCTGCAAACAATAGGCTTGCAGTTGTAATGCCGATTACTTTATTTATAATATTTATACTTTTATTCTCAAATTTTAATTCTTTTAAGAACGCATTACTTATTTTTCTAAATGTTCCGATGGCGTTAATCGGCGGTATTGTTGCTCTTTGGCTTGCTGGATTAAATCTTTCCGTTCCTGCTTCCGTTGGATTTATTGCCCTGTTCGGAATAGCGTTATTAAATGGAATTGTTTTGGTAACCTATTTTAACCAGTTAATGAAAGAAGGTTATTCTGTTGACGAAGCATCAATTCATGGAGCAAGTATGAGACTACGACCTGTTCTTATGACAGCTTTTGCAGCGGCACTTGGAATGATTCCGCTTTTGTTTTCAACCGGAATAGGCAGCGAAGTGCAGAGACCTCTTGCTACAGTGGTTGTCGGAGGATTGTTTACTTCGACCATTTTAACGCTGCTCGTTCTACCGGCACTTTACAAATGGTTTGCAATTAAAGTTTCGGAAAGTGAGATGTAAATATATTTTAAAACCGGTCTGCGGACCGGTTAATTTTTTATAATTAAAGGTGAATTGGATGAAAGAAATAAAAGCAATAATAAGGCCGTTTAAGCTAGATGAGGTTATTACCGAACTTCATAAAATAGAAGGACTTCCGGGATTAACAATATCTGAAATAAAAGGTTTCGGTAGAACAAAAGCAAAAGATGTAAACGATTCTTTCCGGGATGGATTACATGATTTTGTTAAAAGGATAAAAGTCGAACTTGTTGTTCATAATGATATTGTAGAGGAAGTAGTTAATGTTATTCAAAAGATAGCACATACAGGTAATCCCGGTGACGGGAAAATATTTGTAATAGGAGTCACTAATACCATCAGAATTAGAACTAACGAACGTGGCGAACAAGCCATTTAATTTTAGAATTTCTATACAAAACTTATTTTATTTAAGGAGATTTAAATATGGAAAAAACAAATTATGGATTTTGGAAATCAGTTGACTTTGAATTTGAAGAGGCAATTGAGAAAACAAAAGAGGCTTTAAAAGAAGAAGGCTTTGGTGTTTTAGCTGAATTGGACTTCAAGGGAATTCTTAAGAAAAAGCTGGACGTTGATTTTAAACCGTACCAAGTTTTAGCAGCTTGTAATCCGCCTAATGCTTATAAGGCTTTGCAGGCAGAAGAACAACTTGGGCTTTTACTTCCATGTAATGTAATTGTTTATGTTAATGATAATAATGAAACTATAGTGGCGGCAATCGATCCCGTTGCAAATATGACCGCAGTAAATAACGATACTGTAATGGAAGTTGCGGAAACAATACAAAGTAAATTAAAAAAAGTAATTAGTAGTTTATGAGAATAATTTATTCCCTGCTATTTTAGGGCGGTTGTTCTTAATGGACTACTGCCCTTTATGAAAGATAACTCATATGAGGTAATTCTATGAAAAAATATAAAATTAAAAATTTGAGTTGTGCTACCTGTGCTGCAAAAATTGAAGATGGAGTAGCAAAGTTAGAAGAGGTAAATTTTGTGTCCGTAAATTTTGCCGGCTCTTTTATCCGGATTGATACTAATAATTTAGATAAAGTTAAAAAGAGAATAAAAGAAATTGAAGCTGAAGTTGAAATCATAGATGATGATCAGGAAGAAGAGGAAGAATTTTATGTAAAAAAAGAACTAACCAAAATTTTCTTTATTATTTCTTTTCTTATAGTCGGAATTATTTTCAAAGATTCTTTACACGATACTCCTTACAACATAGCAGAATATGTTGTATTCATAACAATCTATCTCTTAAGCGGTTGGAACGTATTGAAAACAGCGGGAATGAACATTGTAAAAGGACAGGTATTTAATGAACAATTTTTAATGTCCGTTGCTACGCTCGGTGCATTTGCAATACATGAAATGCCGGAAGCTGTTGCGGTTATGGTGTTTTACAATGTAGGAGAATTCTTTCAAGACCTTGCCGTGTATCGCTCGCGCAGATCAATTAAAAGTTTATTGGAAATCCGTCCCGATCATGCCAATCTTTTAGTTAATAATGAAGTAAAGGAAATTGCACCTGAGGAAGTAAATGTTGGTGATAAAATATTAATCAAACCCGGTGAAAAAGTTCCATTGGATGGCGAAGTGATCGAAGGGAATTCGATGTTGGATACTTCGGCGCTTACCGGCGAGTCTGTCCCCCGCTCAGTTAAAGAAGGAGAAACTATAATGGCGGGAATGATAAATAAATCGGGTACTTTAACTGTAAAGGTAACAAAGTTATTCGGAGAATCCTCCATTGCAAAGATTCTGGATCTCGTTGAAAATGCGACATCTAAAAAAGCAAAGACTGAAAAATTCATTACAAAATTTGCGCGTTATTATACTCCCGCTGTGGTTTTTGGCGCAATCTTAGTAGCTGTTTTACCTCCATTACTTGTAGAAGGACAACTGTTTTCCGTTTGGATTTACAGAGCCTTGATTATGCTTGTCGTTTCCTGCCCTTGTGCTTTGGTCATAAGTATTCCACTCGGCTATTTCGGCGGAATCGGCGGAGCCTCGCGTAAAGGAATATTAGTTAAAGGATCAAATTATTTAGATGCTCTTACGGTAGTTAAAACGGTAATTTTCGATAAAACGGGAACTCTCACAAAAGGAGAATTTAAAGTTTCTGAAATTGTACCTGCAAATGGTTACGATAAAGATCAAGTATTGAAATATGCCGCATATGCTGAAGTAAACTCAAATCATCCTATCGCTCAATCAATTTTAGAAGCATACAACAATAACGTTGAACAAACATTAGTCGGATATGTAAACGAGATTGCCGGACATGGCATTGAAGCAGAAATTGACGGTAAAGTCGTTATTGCGGGAAATGATAAACTGCTTCATAAAAAAAATATTAAACATGATAAGTGCAACATCGATGGAACTGTGGTCCACATCGCAGTTGATTCAAAATATGCGGGATACATTGTTATTTCCGATATTATAAAGGAAGATGCGGAATTAGCTATTAAGGAACTTAAAAAGCTAGGCGTTAAAAAGACCGTTATGCTTACAGGTGATAATTCTTTTGCGGCTGAAACAATTGCAAAAAAACTGAACGTTGATGAAGTTTATTCTGAATTACTTCCTGAAGACAAAGTAAGTCATATTGAGAAATTCATATCTGAATCAAATAAAAATGATAAAGTAGCCTTTGTCGGCGACGGTATAAACGATGCTCCTGTTCTTGCCCGCGCAGATGTTGGGATTGCTATGGGCGCTCTAGGATCCGACGCAGCTGTTGAAACTGCAGATGTAGTATTAATGAACGATACTCTTTCAAGCGTTCCTACATCAATTAGAATAGCAAAGAAAACCAGAAGAATTGTTTGGCAGAATATAATTTTTGCACTTAGTGTAAAACTTATGTTTATTATTCTTGCAGCATTCGGAATAGCAACAATGTGGGAAGCTGTCTTCGGTGATATGGGTGTTGCGCTTATAGCAATTTTAAATGCTACACGAGTTTTGAAAATGAGAGAATAATTATTGAATCGGGAAACAGTTTTGTCTTTCCCTTATTTTTCTATCTAAAAAATTAAATAATTGTAAAAATTAATTTAAATTAGTCTATGATAAACAGTAAATACCCTAAAATAATTACACTAATTTCCTTTTTAATGATTCTGCTACTCGGTTTCTTTACCTATTTGAACTACAACAGAGAGCGGGAATTAATGTTTAATAACCTAACGCAGGAAGGCTTGGCAATTAGCAATATAATGGAAACATTTGTCCGGCAAAATAAAAATGTAAATTTTGAGCAGATACAAACTTTGTTTAAGTCCAGTGTTTGGGATACTTTGATAGAACAAATCATCTTAGTTGATGATTCCCTAACAGTTAAAGCAAATTCGGCAGGCGGAAAATTAGGATGGAAATTAATAAACATTAATATCAGCGGAATTAAAAAACTGCGAACAGATATTATTAAATTTAATAATGTAAGTATATTCCGCCTTATTAAACCATTTTATTTAGATAATAAACAAATTGTAAACTTAAAAGACAGTTCAACTGTTAGCCCTGGCGGAAAAACTAAAATTGCAGCTATCCCCTATTATATTTTAATTTCTTTTAATGCCGATGAATATGTATCCGCGCGAAAAGAAGACTTGCTAAGAGCTTTTGGAAGCGGAACTTTACTTCTACTTCTTTTAATTTCGTCTATCTATTTTATAATTGTCATTCAAAAATATAATTTGTTAAACCGTTCATTAATAAAAATGAAAAATTATGCGTTTAATATTGTAGAAAGCATGCCGAACGGTTTAATTTCAATCGACAAAACCGGAGCAGTTAAAACAATAAACAAAAACGCCATAAAATTATTGGGGCTTGCAGGTAAACGCGTAAAAAATAAATTAATAACCGAACTAATTCCCTCGTGCGAAATGTTAAAACAATTAGTTACAACTAACGAAATAAAGAACGAACAAATTATTTGTAATTTAGCGGATGGCAGTAGTATCCCTTTAAGCGTAAACACACGAAGATTGTTAAACGAAGAAGCGAAAATGATTGGCAACGTTATTATTTTCAGCGACCTAAGAGAAATTAAGATTCTTGAAAAGGAAATTGAAAGAACTGAGAGACTTGCAAGTATGGGTAGAATGGCTGCAGGTATAGCTCACGAAATACGCAATCCTCTTAGTTCTATTAAAGGATTAGCTCAATATCTGCGTAATAAATTTGATAAAAAATCAGAAAGCCGTGAATACGCCACAGTAATGATTAATGAAGTTGATAGACTCAATCGTGTAATACAGGATATGCTGAATTTTGCAAAACCCCACGAACCGAAATTGCTTCCAATCAATATTAAAGAAATTATCAGTCATTCATTAAGATTAATTGAAACCGAATTGAATACAAAAAAAGTTAACGTTATTCTGAAAGACGATAATTCGTTGAACATAGCCTTAGCGGACAGTGATTTATTAACTCAAGTATTTTTAAATCTATTCGCTAACGCAATAGACGCCATAGTTGTTGGCGGACTTCTGCAGATTTCTTTATCTGAAAAAGATAATTTTGTTGTTTTTGAAATTTCAGATGATGGGAAGGGTATCAAGAACGAGAATATTTCCAAAATATTTGACCCGTTTTTTACCTCAAAACAAAACGGCACAGGTTTGGGACTGGCTATAGTTTATCGCATAATAGAATATCACAATGGTGAAATAAGCGTAAACAGTAAACAAGATAACGGAACAACTTTTATAATTAAATTACCAAAGAGCAATTAAGTTATGAATAACAAAAAGAAAAAAATATTGATAGTTGACGATGACACTTCCCATCGAGTAATGATTAAAGCAAACATGATTGAAAAGGATTACGAAATATTTGAAGCGGAAAACGGTGCCGAAGCAATTGAACTTGTTGAGAAAGATTTTTTTGATCTTATAATTATGGATATTAAGATGAAAAAAGTTGACGGAATAACAGCTCTTAAAAAAATCAAGGAAATAAGCCCGTCAATTCCGGTTATGATAATGACTGCATATTCTTCCGTGCAGACTGCCGTAGAAGCTCTTAAACTTGGTGCAGCTGAATACTTTGTAAAACCGTTGGATATGGAAACTGTTTGTCATTCTGTAGAAAGAACTTTTAACTATTTAATGCTGCAGAAAGAAAACAAAACATTAAAAGAGCAGCTACATAAAAATTTTGAAATATCTTCGATTATCGGCAAAAGTATAGCTATGTTAAAAGTGTTTGAAGTGCTTGCTTTATCTGCACCAAGTGATGCAACAATCTTAATACTTGGTGAAAGCGGAACCGGAAAGGAATTGATCGCAAGCGCCATTTATCAAAATAGCAATAGAAAAGAGAAACCTTTTATAAAAATAAATTGTGCAGCTTTACCCGAAAACTTATTGGAAAGCGAACTGTTCGGACATGAAAAAGGCGCATTTACAGGAGCGGTTGCAAAAAGAGAAGGACGGTTTGAGTTAGCTAATAGCGGGACATTATTTCTTGATGAAATTGGAGATATGACTCTTGCTACCCAAGCTAAAGTTCTTCGAGTTTTGCAGGAAGGCGAATTTGAACGTTTAGGCGGAGAAAAAACCGTTAAGGTTGATGTGCGCATTATTGCAGCAACAAATAAAGATCTTGAAGCGGAAGTAAAAGAAGGTAATTTTCGTAAGGATCTTTTTTTCAGATTAAGCGTTGTTCCAATTACAATTCCTGCTTTAAGGGAAAGAATGCAGGACATACCCTTATTGGCGGAATTCTTTTTAAGTAAATATGCTGAAAAAAATAATAGAATAATTAGAGGCTTTACGCCGGCAGCGCTTGATAAACTTATGCGGTATGATTGGCCCGGCAATGTAAGAGAATTAGAAAATGTTATCGAAAGAAGTGCAATAATGTCTTTTGATCAGTTAATTAAACCCGAAACTCTTCCCGATTTTACAAATGCAGCAACGGCAGCTGTTATTGAACGTGAGCCGGTACTTCAACCAGGTCGTTCGATAAAGGATGTTGAAAAGGAATTGATTTTGAAAACACTTGAAAGCACAAATAATAATATAACTCGCGCGGCAGAATTACTCGGTATTTCAAGAAGAACATTGCATAATAAAATTAATGAATACAAAATAGAAATGTAAAATCATCTTAACTAATACTATTGTTAATTCTTAATAAATATTTTGCCAGCCGGCCGAACACAGCAAACTCCCCACAAAAGAAAATAAATTTATTTATTCTATAAAAAATATACTACCATACCAATAACAGCCGGAACAGAAAGAATACTTACCCACTTCAATAAAAGTTTTAATAACCCTACGAAAAAAGCCATAACTAAGATCGGGAATAAAATCATGAAAATCATTTTGAATCTCCTTTAATTTGAATTTAATAACAATTATCATCAATAACGCAATATGTATGCCATAAACCACAACTCGAATGGGAGTTGATACTGTTGTTATAATAACACTTTTTTAAATGCGGTAGA
>BDSW01000204.1 GCA_002898175.1 bacterium BMS3Abin04 | reverse complement strand
TTTTATAAACAGACAAGTATTAAAGGACCATTTCTTCCGCGCGTTGCGAAATCAGTACAGTTGACGCAGCTTCGCTTAAAGTTTTAAATGGTTTTGAAAGTTTTAAAAGTTTCTCAGTGAAAGTACTTAGCGTTTCCAAATGTATAGTATGAGCGCTACGGAGAATCGTATGGTTTATTATTTCTTTTTTTAACCGGCGCAGTTTTCTATTTGTAGGTACAATTAAGAGAAGTTCATTTAGAAGAGAGTTTTGAATTTTAGAGTTGACAAGATCATCTAAATTTACATACTTAATATTAGTATTGGTTAAAATCATAATCTATTTAATCGAATGTCGGGGAAAAGTCTAACTTTTCCTCCATGTAATTTTATCACCTTCAACAACATCAAACTTACCGGTAAATCCGGCATTAACTTCAACTACAAATTTAGCCGGTTTCCCGGAAGGATATGATTCGAGTGAGTAGGGAGTAGTGTTCTTATGGATTTTTATAATTTCACCATTTTTATTTACAAAAATTATATCCAAGGGCAGAGTTGTATTCTTCATCCAAAAAGATTGATAGTCTTCTTTAGGAAAAATAAAAAACATTCCTTGTTTTAATTTCATCTTATCGCGATACATCAAACCCCTTTCACGTTTTAAATCATTGTCTGCAATTTCAATATCAATTTTAGTTATGAATTTACCGTCTTTTTTTATAAATGTTAATTCACCGTTCTTAGTAAACTTAAATGCAGAGTGCTCAATATTATTATCTGTACTATTTATATTATTCATGTTTGTGTTAGATGGTTTCATTAGTAAATAAATCACTATTAAAAATACACCTATAAATAATCCTATAATAAATTTTTTATTAATAGTTTTAAGCTCCGAGTGATTTTTTTTCTCATTCGTTATTTTTTGTTTTTTCTGATTTTTCATTTTTCCCAAAGTTTTTTTAATTATTAGACTAATAAATTTAAGAAATACATGGTAAATTTGAAGAACAATAACATAAATATAACTCACGTTATAAATCAAGGTAAAAAATGATTATTGAACGACAAAAATTAAATCTAACCGAATCACAATCAAAATTAATTAAAAGCGGCTGGGGTAAAGATGCAGTTGAAAAAGTAACAACTGAGAAAATCTCCTATAAATCAGATGGTTTGAAAGTGAACGGATACATTGCTTATCCTAAAGCATCTTCAAAAAAATATCCGTGTATTATTTGGTGCCGGGGAGGTTTTGGAAATGCAGGAGCACTTGATGACTTCAACGCCCAAGGTATACTCGGACAAATAGCAAGCTGGGGATATGTTGTGCTGGAATCGCAGTACAGAGGGAATGCTGGAGGAGAAGGCACCGATGAGTTCGGCGGTGCCGATCTAAACGATGTCTTAAACTTAATTCCTCTTGCTGATGAAATTGAAAACGCAAATACAGAATTATGGGGAATTGAAGGCTGGAGCCGCGGCGGAATGATGACTTATTTAACCTTAACTAAATCAGCTATTTTTAAAGCAGCTATTGTTACCGGCGGAATAACAAACTTAAATTGTAATGTTGACGAAAGCACATTTATAAAAAGACTATTTGAAAGTTCACTAGGAAATTCAGATTCAATTAATTTCGAAGAAAAGTGCAAAACCAGATCAATAATTAATTTTGCAGATAGACTCTCTAAAAATACTCCTTTACTAATTTTACACGGAACTGCCGATAGCAGGGTTCCGCCGCATAATTCAATCGATCTATCATACAGACTTCTGGAATACAAACTTCTCTTTAGATTAGTAATGCTGGAAAACGGAGATCACTTTCTGAAATCTCATAAAAAAGAGGTTGATGTGTTAAGAAAGTTCTGGTTTGAAAAATATTTAAAATGATTTATTTATATGTTTAATGATATACATTAAGTTTACGCAAAAACAGTGGAACTTATTATAGATATTTATTTAAGGAGGTAAAATGGCAACAAAGTATTGGCTTGTAAAATCAGAGCCTGCGGTATTTTCAATTGATGATTTGGTAAAGGGTAAAAATAAAACAACTCATTGGGACGGCGTTAGAAATTATCAGGCCCGTAACTTTATGCGTGACGAGATGAAAAAAGGCGACAAAGTTTTATTTTATCATAGCAATGCTAAACCTACTGCAGTTGTAGGTATCTGCGAGGTTGTAAACGAAAGTTACCCCGACTTTACGGCTTTTGAACCGGGAAATATTCATTTCGATCCTAAAAGTTCGCAAGAAAAACCAACGTGGTACATGATTGATATCAAATTGGTCGAAAAATTAAAGCATCCAGTTACACTTGCAGAGATCAAAGAAAATAAAAAGCTGCAGAATATGAGACTTGTTCAAAGAGGCAACCGCCTTTCGGTAATGCCAATAAGCAAACAAGAATTTAATGAGATAGTTAAAATGGGTAGCTGCTGAAATTAATCTTTGTAACCTTCAGCTAAAAGGTCGGTTTTCTTGATCTAAATTAAAATGAAATACCTTTCGGATAAGTTGTTAATTTACATTGATTGTTTCAAAAATAATTTCTATTTATAATTGTAAAATTTATAGATTTTGTTTTACCTAAAAAATACGTTCCAATCATCTTCGGTCAAGTAAGCTTTAACAAAATCAAGTCTTTTTCTATTTTGGTAATCAATTTGAAAGGAATACTACATGAAGGCTGCACAAATAATTTTAATATTTCTAACTATACTGGTTTCTTCATGCAGCAACCCGGATGTAAAAGCTCAACTTAAAATTGTTGGTGCTTTTCCAAACTTAACTTTTCAGCAGCCGGTTGATATTCAAAATGCCGGGGACGAAACAAACAGAATTTTCGTAGTTGAACAAAAAGGAGTTATCAAAGTATTTCAAAATAATCCGGCTGTAAATAGTCCTAAAATATTTTTAGATATTAGTAATAGAGTTTTAAGTGGAGGTGAACAAGGATTACTTGGATTAGCTTTTCATCCGAACTATAAAGATAACGGGTTTTTCTTTATCGACTATACAGCAGCCAATCCGAGACGAACAATTATATCCAGATTTAAAGTGAGTAACACCAACCTTGATATTGCCGATAAAAACAGTGAGTCAGTTCTACTTGAGGTAGCTCAGCCTTTCAGCAATCATAACGGGGGTCAAGTTTCCTTCGGACCAGACGGTTATCTTTATGTTTCATTCGGAGATGGCGGTTCCGGCGGTGATCCCGATAACAACGGACAAAATTTAAATACTTTACTCGGCAGTATAATTAGAATAGACATAAACGAAAGTTCGGGGAATTTAAATTATTCAATACCTCCGGATAATCCGTTTGTAAATCAGAATGATAAGCGCAGTGAAATATATGCTTACGGTTTAAGAAATACTTGGCGATTTAGTTTTGATAAACCTACAGGAAAATTGTGGGCGGCAGATGTTGGACAAAATGCATGGGAAGAAATTGACATTATTAAAGAAGGCGGCAACTATGGATGGCGGATTATGGAGGGTTTACACTGCTTCAATCCTTCAACCGGCTGTAACGAGAACGGGTTAGAAAAACCGGTTTTGGAATACGGGCATAACTCCACCGGAGGTTACTCCATAACAGGAGGTTTTGTGTATCGAGGACAAAATGCGCCCTCGTTTATCAATAAATATATTTATGCAGATTTTGTATCGGGCAATATTTGGGCACTGCAACTTTCAGACACTTCCGCCTCGAACAAATTACTTAAAAATACTAATTTAAGCATATCCACATTTGGAATTGATGAAGGAGAAGAACTTTATTTTGCAGATTATTCAGCCGGGAAAATATATAAGTTTGAGGAAGAAGGAGTTTCTTCCGTTGGCAGTTTAATAATTCCCAAGTTTCAATTATTCAATAACTATCCAAATCCTTTTAATCCGACTACGCAAATATCTTATCGAATTAGCGAAAGCAGTTTTGTTTTAATAAACATTTTTAATTCTCTCGGAGAATTAGTTCAAACATTAATTAATGATTACAAACAACCGGGAATTTACAACAAGGTCTTTGACGGTACAAATTTAACTAGCGGGTTATACACATATCAATTTATTTCAAATAATTATATCGAGACAAAAAAGATGTTATTACTTAAATAATCTTGTTATTTTAATCTGCTTTAATTTTGAATAAAGAATCAAAGTAAATATCTATTTTAAAAATCAAGATTATTTATCAAATGAAAAGTTTCAAATATTCAATCTTTGCACAGTTTATTTACAGATATGCAAACATTCCGCTGTCGTTATTACTCATTGTACATTTACTACTTTTATTACCGGGTATTCAACATCATTGGGAATTTGCCATTCTTGCTGCTTTTAATATTGTAATTTTATATGCACTAAACCGTTACTATCTTAAAAGCTATAAGCTTTTTCCCTACTACATTATTATTAAAGACGATATTATTATTTGTTCGGATTTCTTTTTCCAAAGGAAAAAATACATTATCAAATTTGAAGACATAATAGATATTGACGGTGGGATTTTTTCCGGTAAGATGACAAAACCAATCTACATTAAAGATAAAACAGGAAATGTAATTGGAGTTAACCAGCACTTAAAAGGTTTTAATGTTTTCCTAACTCTACTATTGAGTAAAGTTCCTAAAAATGTTTACGACGAAACCCTGGTAAAATTATCTAATCTTAAAGACAAAAAATTCAGTAGTAACATTTTGAAGTATTTAAATAAGAACAAGAAGAAGTGATATTACCCAATAAACAAAAAGCCCGGCAACAGCCGGGCTTATAAGTAACAAAGAAAATACAATTACTTTTTAGGAGGATATACAGCATCCTGAAGAGCTTTAGATACTCTAAATTTAACTTTACTCTTAGCAGGAATTACCATTTTTTCTCCGGTAGCAGGATTTCTGCCATTACGTCTTTTTGTCCTCGTTGTAAATACTTTTCCTAAACCAGGAATAGTAAAATCTTTTTTAGCATTACTATATGCTAATTGTGTAAGCTCATTTAAAAAAGTAGCAGACATTTTCTTGGTGGTACCAAGTTTAGTTGCAAGATGATCTACTATTTGAGCCTTAGTCATTGGCCCTTTTGCTTTTGTAGTTTTTGCAGCCGGAGCTTCTTTTGCTTTCACTGCTGCTGGTTTAGCTTTTGCCTTAGTGGCTTTTTTTGCTTTCGCCATTTTTTTCCCTTTAGATTTGTTAATGAATACAGTAAAAAATAAATAAAAAAATAAATAAAAAAAAATTATTTTTAATCTTTTTTGATCTTTTTTCACTTTTAACCCTATAAACTACCCATTATTACTATATTTTCTACGTACCTTGTATTTGTAAAAGATATTTCTCCCCTATTTATGCACCTCTTGCGGTTTTACTTAGATGATATGAATTTGTATTTTATGTAATATAATTAAAAATTAAAGTGTCAAATGCAACGAATTAAAAAATTCTTACCGTTAATTTTAGTTTTGTTTTTCTTTTTTAAACCTGTGTATTGTATCTCATTAAGTGATTCCACTAAATATAATTCTACTAAGAATTCCGAGGCACAGGTTGATACTTTAGCAAAAGTTGATTCTATTAAAACAAAACTCTACCGTAATTTATTTCTTCAATATAAATCAGGAATTCAAAATTTAGAAGGTACAACAAAAATTAAAAAGCATTTAAACTTATTAGATTACAGATTTACCGGTGATTTCATACCCTACATGTCTTTTGGATATGAACAGGATCTTGGCTGGACCGGTCAACCAAGTGAAATAATGCTTTACGGCTTGGGCTTTGGAAGTATTTCATATTTAAGTAGTCAAGTGCCAATCAACAATAGAATCACTAATGCTCTTGACTTGAATATCACACAGTCGGAAAGTATTGATTCAATTATTATTCCTCCAATCTACAAAGGCTTTTTATATAATTTGTATAATAATCCTATCTCCACAATTTTTATTGAGAAAAACGAATATGTAAAAACTCCATATACGCGTATTAGATATTACCAAGGTCCAAACAGTGAAGGATATGTAGATGCAATATATAGAACCAGATTAATGCATAAGCTATTCGGACAATTTGAAGCAACTAATACCAGCATTGAAAATAGTTTTACTAACAGCAGCTATAGTTCGTGGAAACTTCATACAAGTATCAGGTACCTGTTTAACAAATCATTTAATCTCGTTGGGGATTATAGCTTTGTAAATCAAAAGGTTGGTCTTTACGGAGGTGTGGACAAAGATTCGATCCTAAGTTTGGATAACGGTTCCGTTAATGATTTAATGTACAACAGAATTTTAGCTCCGGTAAATTTTAAAGACAGGTATCAA
>BDSW01000203.1 GCA_002898175.1 bacterium BMS3Abin04 | reverse complement strand
CATATGGGAGATAACGGTTCCAATAATTTCTTTAACCGGTTTGGACATATGAATAATCAGAATGGCAATACGATGACGAATACAAATATCGGCTTAGGTGATTTGTACTTGAACAGCAGTTTTCAAGTAATTGATGAGAATAAAATATTGCCTTCATTTTCAATTGACGGTTATATTAAATTTCCTACTGCTTCAAGTGAGATAGGTATCGGTACAGGAAAGTTTGATTTTCAAATTGCAGTTGGAACAAAAAAATACATAAATAACTTTTCCTTATTTGCTCAATTCGGTTATTTATTTCTGGGGGAAGTAGAGGGATCAGAAGTCCTTGATCCCTTTACTTTTACTTTTGGGATAGGATATACTTTTGCTAATAGGAAACATTCTTTTCTTTTTGGCTACGATTCTTACTCAACAATTATTCAGGGCGCTGCATCTCCAAAGCAATTGGCACTGGGATACAATTATTTAATTAACGATGGACTTTATGTTTCAGCAATTGCTGCAGCCGGACTTAATAGTTCCACATCCGATTACACGTTTTCAGTTGGCTTGAATTTCGAAATTTAATTTTTAGCAAAGGATATTAAAATGAATAAAACAATAATCACACTACTATTTACAATATTCCTAATCTCAACGGTAATATTTGCACATGGGAATCATAAGATGAAAAAAGAAATGCACAAACCGGATACGTTAACAATTGTTGCCGGTGATACAATCGCAATTAATGGAATTGCGACAAAAGAATTTTTGGCAAATAAAGTAGTTGAGAAAGAAAAAGAAGACGAAGAATCACAGGAAATAAAAGAAATCACTTTTGATTCATTATTTCAGCATATTCACAATAAAGTGATTCACTTCCCTATTGCATTATCAATTGTCGGAATTTTATTAATGATCCTCGGTTTTAAAGATGATAAATATTGGTCTGCACTTAAAATTTTAATCCCGTTTGCTGCATTAATGAGTATTGTGGCTGTTTTAGCTGGTTTATCTCAAGCAGAACCTTTTGAAGGGACATCGACTTACGGTCTTGTTGAAATACATAAGTTATTGGGCTTTGGAGTTTTAGCTTCACTAATATTGTGGTCAATAACACTATATGTAGAGAAATTTAAAAAGTTCGTTTGGCTGTTTGCAATTTTAACTGTTATTCTTATTTCAATTGCCGGTTTTTACGGCGGTGTAATTGCTCATTAAAATATAAAAAGAATAATGTATAACGTTATTAAAAATATTATAGTCTTTTCTATCCCAATTAATTTCGTTTGGGAATTTGCGCAGATACCGCTTTATAGTAATATGTCTTGGAACCTAAATACTTACATGTTTTGCTTGGTAGCAAGTGTGAGTGATGCAGTTATGATTTTAGCAATATTTTTTGTTGTAGCATTTTTAGTCAACGACGTAAATTGGATTGTTAATTTAAAGTTCAAAGAAATTCTGTTTAGTCTTATTATCGGCTTCATTCTATCGGTTTTAGTCGAACAAAGTGCACTAAGTATAAATAATAGGAGCTATAGCAATCTTATGCCAACAATACCATTATTTGGTGCGGGGATTTCTCCGATTTTACAAATGCTACTTTTACCTTTATTCGTTTTTTATTTATCACAAATAAAATTAAAAACCATTATTAATCAAATTAACAATAGTTAATCAACAACTAAAACAAGAGGGATAAGATGAATTTCAAAAAATCAAAAATTAAGTATTTATATTATTTTCTACTAGCTAGCTTAATAGCACTATCTTTTGGTGCTCAGAGCAACAATAACATTGACAATAATAAAGCAAAGTTAACCGGTATGCCCGTTTTACAAAGTGGAAAATGGAAAGCTCCCGCTTTGGCGGATAATCTCAAAAATCCAATAAAAGATATAATTGAAGCTTCTAAAAAAGGGAAAAAAATATTTAGTATCCAATGTGCTATTTGTCACGGTAAAAGTGGTAAAGGAGACGGGATGGCGGGGATGGCTCTAAATCCAAGACCTGCAAATTTAACATCTAAAAAGGTACAGGAACAATCAGATGGTGCAATATTTTGGAAACTTACAACCGGCAAACCTCCGATGGCGTCGTATGCTAAAATATATTCGGCTAAACAAAGATGGCAGCTGGTTTCATACATACGTACTTTAGGCAAGAAAAAGTAATTTAGATAATAAAAGGGAGCAAAATGATGAACGGAATGTTTGGAGGCATGTGGTTTGGGTGGTTGTTCTGGATTATACTAATAGCCATTATAATTTGGGCCGTTTTACAATTCACTAATCGGAATCAACCGACAAATCATTCTACTAATATTGTAGAAAAAGAAACTCCATTGGATATTTTGAAAAAGAGATATGCAAAAGGAGAAATTACAAAAGAAGAGTATGATGAAATGAGAAAAAATATATAATATCTTACATCGATTAAATTTTATGTTCAGCATTGTTAAGCGAATCTCCTGATTCGCTTAACACAAATATATTTTTAAGATATTTTCTCAAATCGAAATAATAATTATAGGAAAAAGTGATGATACAATTTATAGCGGCATTTTTGTTTTTAAGTACTTTTCTGTTCGGTTTTATGGATACTTTAAATTTAGACGCCATAAAGGTAAATACAAAAAAAACGGCTAGGATAAAGAATTTTGTACGTTGAAAGAGTAATTGTTTAAATAATTGCATTCTGAATACGAGATTTGAAATGGCTTTAAACAAGGAGCAAATAAAAAAACTTTACAGAAAACGTGCACTAAATTATGATTTAACAGCTAATTTATATTATGTTATAGGATTCAGGGAACACAAATACAGACAAGAATCCGTTGCAATGCTTAATTTGAGACAAGGAGAGACTGTTCTTGAAATTGGTTGCGGTACGGGATTAAACTTTCCTATTCTTTTACAACATATTGATAAAAGCGGTAAAGTAATTGGAATTGATTTAACCGATAAAATGTTGAAACGTGCTGAAGACAGAATTCGTAAAATCAAATGGAATAATTTTAAACTTATAAACATTGATGCTTCAGAGTATGTGTTTAATGACAAAGTTAATGCAGTAATTTCAACTTTTGCACTTACTATGATACCGGAGTATGAAAAAATAATCAAAAATATTTCATCCGCACTTGAACCTGGAAGCCGATTTGTAGTTTGCGATTTCAAGAAACATGAACAATACCCTGATTGGTTAATAAATTTTGGCGTTTTTATCACCAAACCGTTTGGAGTATTACTCGATTTAGCTGATAGAAAACCTTGGAAGTATATGAAAGAATATTTTTCAAAAGTTGAAGTAAAAGAGATCTTTGGCGGCTTTGCTTATATAGCAGTAGGAATAGTTTAGCTCAAATATTGATTAAATGTTTTTAGGAATGTGATATTTGAAATAGTATTTTAAATAATTATTTAAAGTATTTAATTCTTACTGCCGGCATATAATATCAAGTTATTCATTATGATCTAAAGCTTTAGTAAAACAATTGTGATTATGACAATGACTTTAAATGGAGAAACATTATGTATAAAAAATTTAATACACATAGAGACCCTGTTTGCGGGAAAAAGATGAATCCAAACAAATCTTACGCAAAAATAAAATACGGCAAAGATATATATTATCTGTGTTGTCCTTTATGTCAATCGGAGTTTGAAAAAGAGCCGCAAAAATATATTAGACAAAGCTAATTTTAAGTGAGTAATCCGGGAAGTAAGCAAAACCTTTAGATTATGCAACATATTCTGATAATTGTATGATAGGGATATTCCGGTACAAGCGTATATTTACTATAAAGAAATTAAGGTTATTATTTTACTATCAACAAGAATTTTAGTAAAAATATGGAACTCATATTTCACATAAACGGCAAACAAATTATTTTGTTAAATATAATAATATAGGGGGATGTGATGGAACAACTATTAGCAGCATTTTTGTTTTTTAGTATTGCCCTAGCAGGCTTTTGGGGCGCTTTAAAGTTCAGCAATTTTAAAGGCGAATCCCATGAAGAATGCACGGATGAAGATAGTTGTGCACTAAAAAAACTTGGAATTAAAAATCTTAAATGTGATCATTAATATATAATAAGCAAAAATTGTAATGAAAAGAAGAAAATTTATAGCCGGAACGCTTTTAGCTTCAGGTGTTGTAGCAACAACCGGCTTTTTGCAAGCATGCAAGGAATACTCCGAAGTATCGGCTAAAAGGTCTCCTGCTTTCAAACCGGATGTAGAATTTGATTTAATTTCCAAAACGGACAAGGTAAACATATTCCCAAATGAGCTTACTGAAGTTTATAAGTATGATTTTAAACTTATAAAGGGCGATTCTGCCAATATTCAAGAGATTCGGAATTCATATTTGGGCCCGGTTATAAGAGTAAAAAAGGGGCAGAAGATAAGAATTAATTATAAGAATCTTTTAGATGAAGAATCGATAGTTCACTGGCACGGTTTACATATCCCGGAAGAAATGGACGGGCACCCTCGTTATGCTATAGATGAAGATAAAGAATATATTTACGAATTTAAAGTGATGAACAGAGCCGGGACTTATTGGTTTCATCCGCATCCGCATGGCAAAACAGGTCCGCAAGTTTACGGTGGTTTAGCCGGTTTATTTATTGTATCCGACAATGAGGAAGATTCCCTGAATCTTCCCAAAGGGAAATATGATATTCCTATAGTAATCCAAGACCGGACGTTTAATTCGGACAATCAACTGGTTTATTTACAAAGCCCGATGGAAAAGATGAACGGATTTTTAGGGGAACAAATTTTAATAAATGGAAGACCTAATTTTAAGTTGTCCGTTTCTTCCAAAGCTTACAGATTCAGATTGTTAAACGGTTCTAACTCTCGTATCTATAAAATTGCTTTGTCAAACGGAATGCCGCTCATTGTGATTGGCAATGACGGAGGTTTACTAAAAGAACCTTTAACTAAAAATTATATAGTCTTATCTCCAGCAGAACGAATTGATATGATAATAGATTTTTCAGGGATGGAATTAGAGAACAAAGTTGAGCTTATCAGTTTACCCTTCCCCAATCCGAATATGGGCGGCGGTATGATGATGGGTGGCTCATCGGGATTACCGAATGGGACACAATTTAAATTGGCTGAATTTAATATTAATAAGATTGTAAATGAACCTTTTCAATTGCCTAAAAAGTTGTCGGTTATACCGCAAATTGATACATCAGATGCTATTAATTTGAATAATCCGCGTAGGTTTAGATTTGCTATGAGTAGGATGAGCTGGACAATAAACGGACGAACATTTAGTATGACCGATGTTGCTTCCGACGAAAAGGTAAAACTTAACACCTCGGAAATTTGGGAATTCATTAATGGCGGCGGTAGAATGGGTATGGGCATGATGGGCGGTATGATGCAAATGCCCCACCCTGTTCATATTCATCAATTGCAATTTAGAATCGTTGATAGGAGCAGCAACAATAATTCAACATTATGGCAAAGTTTAAAAGATGGTTTTATTGATAACGGTTGGAAAGATACATTTTTACTATTACCGGGAATGAAAGTAAAAATATTAATTAGTTTTAAAGATTTTCCCGGTTTATTTTTATACCATTGTCATAATCTGGAACATGAGGATATGGGTATGATGCGTAATTACTTAATTTCATCCTAATAAATAACTCAAATAATAATTTATGAAAGGAAATTGAATGGAAAAACATGAAGAACATAGTCACGCTGAAATGCAAAATCATGAGCATAATCATTCTCATGAACATCATGATCATAAACAAATGGATCATAATAGTAAAAATCATGAACACCACGGGGGAGGTTCTCACGATGAACACAAAGGTCATGCGTCTCATCACGAACACATGATTGCGGACTTTAGGAAACGGTTCTGGATCTCTCTTGCGGTTTCAATCCCGATTTTGCTACTATCACCTCTTATTCAGCAGTTTTTAGGGCTTGGTACTTCTATCCGTTTTACA
>BDSW01000202.1 GCA_002898175.1 bacterium BMS3Abin04 | reverse complement strand
ATATTTCCAAAGACCCGATGCGACTTACGAGAGATTAGATTCAAACAGAACCTCTTTAGCGGGCTGGTACAGCAGAGTTTCGTTAAATAAACAAAACGGCAATTTTTATTTTAACGCCGCTTTAGGAGCCAGTTCTCCGAAGTTTGAATTCAACGATATGGGCTTTCAAAGGATTGCCGATAAGATAAACGGGCACCTGGTTTTGGGATATCGATGGTTTCAGCCGGATGGTATATTCAGAAGGAAATTTCTGTATTTGGCACATTTTAGAAATTTTGATTTTGAGGGGAATGCAATTGCTAACGGTATATTTTCCTTTGGTCGTCTTGAGTTTATGAATTATTACAGCATAGGCTATCAAACCAGCTATAATTTTAGAACGTTATCAAAAGCTCTAACACGCGGCGGACCATTATCCGAAAATCCGAGAGCTTTCTGGTTCGGAACAAATATTTCTTCCGATTCCAGAGAGGATATTGTTTTGGGCTTAAACGGTAATCTAAGCAGAGACGAACTTGGGGGAAACTCTCATTCGGTAGGGTTGGAAATTCGATGGCGTCCCTGGTCACAAGTTAATTTAAGCATCGGACCGGAATATTCTTCCAGGCTTGAAAAAGTTCAGTATATTAATACCCTTGATGATAAACTTGCAGTTTCTACGTTTGGGAAAAGATACATATTTGCCGAGTTAAATCAAGAGACTGTTTCCGCAAACATTAGAGTGAATTGGACGTTCACTCCAACACTTAGTTTGCAATTGTTTTTACAGCCGCTAATTTCGGTTGGAGACTATTCGAACTTTAAAGAGTTGGCAGAACCAAGAACTCTTCGGTTTAATAAGTTCGGGGAAAACGGTTCTACAATAAATTATAATAATAATTCTGATGAATATACCGTTGATCCCGACGGTAACGGTCCGGCACAAAACTTTGATTTATCTAATCCCGATTTCAATTTTAAATCTTTACGCGGAACAATAGTTCTGCGGTGGGAGGTTTTGCCCGGTTCAATATTTTATTTGGTCTGGTCTCAAGATAGAACAAACTTTAACGACCCGGGAAGTTTTAGTTTCGGCAGAGATTTTAGCAATTTATGGCAAGCTAACTCGGATAATATCTTTCTAGCTAAATTTACTTATTGGCTGAATATGTAAGTCGCAAGCTTAAAATTATAAATGTAAAATTAAAGAGTTGGGCATTAATTGCTTTTCAATTTTATATTTGCATGAGATGTTTCAATTGTAATTGTTGAACGACCTGCATTGATTTCGCCGGAAGCGATAATACGATTCTCTTTAGATTTAAAAATTAAAGGAAAGTCACTTTCAATGTTTCCGTATTTAGTTAACATATTAATTTTTCCTTCAAAAATTTTCGGTAAGCTTACATCAACATTTCCGTAAATGTTTTCAATATTTAGTTTTTCGGGAACTGTTTTTAGTTCAATTGATACCGCGCCGTTTTTGTTTTCGATTGATACTTTTTCAGCTACCAGCCTTTTTATTGTTATCTGTGAATATTCTGTATAAGATTTCCAATTACCCGTTATACTATCAGCAAAAACAGATGAGGATTTAGAGTTAAGATTTACATTTCCGCTAATTGATTGAAGCGTAATAGGAGAATAGGAGTCGTTTATAAAGACATTTCCCTTTATTCTGGCCAGGTTTATATTTCCGTTTTTGTTAATAATATCAACATCTTCGTTCTCGGCTCCTGTTATATTTTGTATTTTAATATTCGAATAAGGAGCTTCTACTTTTGTTCCCCCGGCATTAATTATTTCTATCTCTCCATTTCTGTCGGTTAAATCAACAAAACCGGTAGCATTAGAAATTTTTATGTTTGAATAATCCGAAATAATTTTCATTGAACCTTTAAAACCATTAATGCTAATCTTGCTGTTTCTTGATTCCAATTCTAAATCACCGCCGCTATTATCAATGGAGGTGTTTCCATATTCGTTGTTGATGGTAAATATTTTTGGGCAATTAATTAGGGACAATTCGTTTCCGGTACCATCCAAATATATCGCACTGTTCATGCCGTTAAGGACAATATTCGAATATTTAAAACTGGCGTCCAGCCGGTTTTCTTTAGGTAAATAAATTTTTCCTGATATTTTACTTGAAACGGAAAACATAAATCGTATATGGAAAAGCCCGAAAAAATTTATACCTGGTTCATAGTTCGTTTCTTTAAAGTTAAAAACAACAGATAATCCGTCTTCTTTTTTGATAATGTCAAAAGAACGTATATATTCTTTTTCATATTTTTTATCGGACGACCTAAATGTTAAGTCAAGGTCAAATAAAACCTCGTTTTTGTCCCACGATCTAACCTCTAAATCGGTTCCCCAAATTTTGTTTAAATCGATTTTTTGTCTTGACGAAACAGGAAAAGATTTTTTTATATGTTTATGTTGAGATGCGTTTAAAGTAGAGGCAAAGATTATTAAGAATAATGAAAAAAGCATGTATCTTAATTTCATTGATCGGTCCTTTCTAATAAAATTAAATTTTCTAAAACTTTAAGTTTGGAAAAATAGAGAGATGTTAGAATTTTTTGTTTTACCGGCGACATGTTGTTTGTTTTTGTATCGGCTAGTGTTTGGTTGATAGCATAATTAAGAGATTTTAAGTGTTCGTTTTTAGAAGAAATTAAATCATCTACACGAACAGAGTGAGGTTTGTTTAATTCAGCAGCCGGCAAAATTCTTTCAAGATTTTCTGCTGTTTCAGAATATATCCTATTAAGCTTAACTATGTTGGGTTGGTATTTATAAAAATAATTCTCAACAGTTGAAACAATTCCCTTAAATGAAAAGAATAAAACTAGCGCAGTAATCATTCCATAAACAAAACTTCTTGTTTCAATTCTTAATAATTTTGAGCGTTCATTCTTTTTAATTGCGTTTTTTATCCCTTTCCAAATTATTCTTTTATCTCTTTTTGTTGGGTGTTCACTCGCTGAATAAAAATTTTTTTTATTTATCATTTTAATTATTTCCTTCAATGGATTTTGCTTTTTTAATTCCTGTTTCTTTTAACCATCTTTCCCGCAAAATTTTCTTTGTTCTGTAAAGGATAATACGAGAAGATTCTGTTGAAATATTAAGAATTTTCGATATTTCAGAATGTTTATAATTTTCTGCCTCGTGCAGAATAAAAACCGCTTTATTAACTTCTTCCAATTCATCCAATAACCATTTCATATCATAATGCCAATCAAAATCCTCGTTGGCTGCACGACTTTCTAAAAACGAGCAATCATCAAGCGGAAAAGTGTTTTTTCTAGCCATGCTTCTAAAGTCGGATTTCATTTCATTTATTGCAATTCTAAACAACCATGTTGAAAACTTAGAGTTACTTTCAAAATTGTTAATATTTAAATACGCTTTTATAAATGCTGTTTGAACCCAGTCGGCTATCGCATCTTTATCTTTTGAAAACTGCATTAAAAATTGATATAATTTATTAATGTTTGCATTAAATAATTTTTTAAATGCGCGTTTGTTTCCCCTTTTAACTTTTTCAATTAATATTTTTTCTGATAGCATAAACTGATTATTTATTTCGTTACTTAGATGTTGCGATAGACAAAAATGTTACAGGTAATGTTAGAATTTTCAAATTTATATGAAATTTAAATTTATTCTTATTTGATCGTTTTTTCTTTTGTTAGACTTCCTTGATACTTCAGAACCATAAAAATAATAAACATAAGCAAGTCGCTTAACAAAGTGACCTGCATTGTAATTTCTCTGCTTGGTAATCTGATTATACCCCACAAATGATATAGGCTCGAGAATAAAACCGTAAGTATTGTTAAGGCATAAAAGGTAACGGTAAATGATTTTGGCAAATTGGAATTAAGATATTTTGAAATAATATAGGCAAGAAATAAATAGAAAACCGGAGAAGCGGCAGTCATTAGTCTTTCAAAATCGTTGCCGAACATGCTGCTGATAGCTACAAAAATAAAAAGTATTATTAAATAGAAATGCTTTTTAAAATAGTCATAAAAATCTTTAAGAAAAATAAACGGAATTACCATAAACGGAGTAATGGGAATTAGAAATCTTTTGGTAAGAGCCTGGTAGCTGAAAAAGGAAGACAAACCATAGGTAATTTGTGTAAAATAATTTTCTTGAGATGTGTTGGGTATCAAAACTCTAATTACTAGGAAGATAAAAATAGCCAGTAAAGAATAAATTGTGAGCCAAAGAAAATCCTTTTTGTCAAACCGTTTCTCATATAAATAAACATATCCGACCGGTATAATCAGCAGCGCGGCTTCCCGTGTTAGTATTCCTAAAATTAAAGTCATTCCGAAGAGAGTCCAACGCTTTTCAGCCATTAAGAGAAATGAAGAAAAGAGAAGAAAATACGCAACAGTATCGGAAAGCTGATAATAATCAAAAGCTAAAAACTGAAAAAAGTATCTATTAAAAACGAAAGCCGATGTAATAAATAAAGATAATTTCTCATCGAAACCGTGAAAAGAAAGAATACGAAAGAAAACAAAAGCAAGAGCAATAAGGGAAACGGAATTTAATAAATAAAAACTTAAGTCAATATTAATTGGGAATAATCCTGCCAACCATGGTGCAAAAAGTCTATAAACATAAGGATGCGGAATGGTTAAATTTAATCCCGGCGAAGCTAAAGCCATTTCTCTATACTTGGCTAAATCAATATTTGCGTATTGCGGTAAACTGTACTGAATTTTCCCCGCCCACAATATTGCCGCAACAGTTATAAGCAAAAGATAAATTTTATATTGCGTAAAGTCGCGTTTCATAATTTAAACTTACTAAGGCATTTACAAAAAATCTTTACAGTGTCAATAAATTATTCTAGTTTAATCCGTCATTCTTTTCCCATTCAGCCAATCGCTCAATCAGCCAATTACTTTCAACCACCGACACTTTAACGAAAGTTGTCAATCTCTCAATCATTCTTTGTTCTGTACAAATTGAGCAGCGTAATATTTTGGTGTTAAGGGCTCTCCGGTTGATTTTTCTATCAGCTCGTTCCACGGATAAACGGCTCCGTACGAGAAGAACAAATTCTTCAAATAATTGCCGACTTCCTTTTTGTTTGCAAAACTTTCAAATGTTGATTTACTTAGTCCCAGAACTTTATCTTTAATATAAAAATAAAGCTGTGAAGCCAAGAGCTCACCTAAAATATAATTGTGGTAATATGCGGGATATAACGCAATGTGTATTTTCGAAGCCCAGTCCGGTTTGTTTCTTCCTTCCGGTTTTTTAATTCCTTGATATTTTTCAACCAACTCCCACCATAGTTTGTTAAGATCTTGATCCGGATTGCTATAAAGTTCTTTTTCAAATCTAAATACAACTTGAACCCAGCGGGAAAATGTTATTTGCTCAAGTTTTAAGGAGTTGAAACAGTCGTCTGAATTTTTTTTAATTTCTTCTTTGTTTACTCCGGCTACATCATACAGCCAAGCCGGATCTGCAGCAAAGCGACCAAACAGCATTGCAACAGCTTCCGTTGTAAAAATATGGGCATGCGATCTAAGCAGCCAAGGCAGCTTTGGGTTTATAAACTTATCATAAACAGCATGACCGAACTCGTGCAGCAAAGTTCCCATCCATTTGTAATTTGGCTTTACGTTGCAAACAACTCTAATATCACCGCTTCTATCAATATCCGTACAATATGCGTGTTGGTACTTCCCTTCTTTTTCATATAGGTCGCTTTTTTCTATTAAGTCGTCTATGTTCAGGTTAATTCCATTATAGTACTTTCTAGTAAGTTCAACAACGTCGAAATTTTCGAAATATTTGTCTAAATCAACATTATAAATTTTGGGTCCTTGCTGAAAAAATTTGTCCTGGTAATGCCAAGGCATTAATTTCCCCTTGGCAATACCGTACCGTTTGGATAAAAAAGTATCAATTTCTTCTTTAAGACTTAGAAATTCCTTGCTTGTAAGATTATCGAGGTCATCGAATAGCTTTAGCATGTCGTCAATATTCTGTTCGTTTAATGCCAAGCTCATTTCGTGGTAATTGTTGAAACCTAATGATTTTGCTCCTTCATTCCTAAGTTTTACGAGAGTCAAAACGTTATCTACTATTGTGTCGGCAATGTCCTTGCTTGCTTTCCAAGTTTTTTCCAGTTCGTCTGAATCTAAGGAGGTTTCAAGAACCAAATCAATTTCGTTGTCAGTAAGATTTTTCCCGTTTACGGAAGCGCGGTAAGTTGCAAATTTCTCCTCAACCTTTGTTGAAAGAATTATGATTTTTTCTATTAATTTTTCATCGATCTGATTAGATAGAAACTCGTTATAAAGCAGTTCGATTTGTCTTTTTAGAAATTGATCGTTTATGCTTTTTGAATTTTTAAAACGTTTTATTCCGGCAAAAGTTTTTTTGTTGGAATAAATTTTACTCAACTTTAGTTCAAGCCTGGATGCCTTTTGGTAATCTTCTTGTTTGCCGCTAATAGAAGCGTTAAAATAGGCGATATGTGCTTCTCGTGTGAGAGGGATAATTTCTTTTAATAAATCGTTTAAAAATAATTCAAGTTCTCTTTCCAAAAATATCCTTAGTAATAAGTTTGTGGAAAAGTTGTTAATTAATGGTTTAGATGCTTAATAGATCCTCGTCGCGAATTAAAAGCAAAATGGCAGACTGCGGAAGAATTACGAGGGCTTGCTTATCGAGTTCAATTTCCACAGCTTCTTTTTTAAGGAAGAGAGCAAAATCTCCTTCTTTTGCTTGGAGCGGAATATACTTTGTGGTTTTTTCTTTCCATGGTTCGTCTTCGTCAATTGGCGAGGCAACAGGATAACCTGGTCCGACTTTTAAGATATAGCCCCCTTGAACTTTTTCTTTTTCCTTTACTCCGGGCGGCAAGTACAAACCGCTGTTGGTTTTTTCCAGATTTTCTTCGGGCTTAATTAAAACTCTATCACCGACAACTAGGATTTTTTCCGTGTTAATCATAAAAATAACGTTCAAGCTTATTAATTTTGATCTCGAAATATAAGAATAAATTTTATATGGTTTGTATAAAAGGAAGGCAAAAAGAAGATTAAAAAAGTTGCTATTAGAATTTATAAAACAACCGGAAAAATATTAGTTGTTTTTAATTGGCTCTTTCTCTTTCCGAGTTTATAGTGAATCAAAATTTGTCTTAAATAAATTTTTCTTAAAACCAGTTAGAACATAAACCCAATTCCGAGTGCAAACTCTATTCCGTTATAATTTAGTCGTCCTCCGACAGAGTTCTTAAAATCGGACATTAAATTGTATCCGGCATCAACGGTTAGTTTAATTAAACGTCCCAGGATAAAGTTTGAACCAACACCGAAATAAGAACCGGCGGATGTTTCTGTTTATGAACCAACGCCGGAAGCGCTTACACCTGATTGATATCCGAAAACCAGGCCGAGGGAACCAAGAACGTAAGGTTTAATGGACGCCTTGTTGGAAATTGCGTGGGGGAAATATTTTATTCCAAGTAAAATTGCTGTTACAGAATTGTTATGAGTTTCGTTAAAAGTTACTACGGAGTTTGCGGTAATAAGTCCGGCGCTAATGCTTATTGCTAATTCCCTTGATAAAGAATGATTAAAGACCAATTTCCCTCCAAAACCGCCAAAAGAGTTTTCGGCTTCAAAAACACCTCTTATTCCGGGAAAACTAACAAAAACCTGTTGATTGTTAGAGATGCTTGGCATATAAGATATTTTAATGTTAATACTGTTTTTTTTAATAGATTGGGCAGTAGATATTCGGGAGGCGAAAAAAATTGCTATTAGAGAAAGAATCAAAAGTTGTAAATTACTTTTTGACATGACAGAATCTCCTAAACAAAATTATATATTTAATAATTTAAATAAAACCGGCGCTTTATTCAAGAAAGAATACTAGTTCTTTGTTACCCGGCAGAGTTAGACCAGGACATGTTTTTAAATGCATAATTATTTATTGCTAAGATTCAAATTAGTAAGTGCCTAAGATTCAATTAGTAAGTGCGACAAAAAATTATTAAATATGAACATTTTGAGTTTAGTTTTTTTACTTTTGTAAATTCGTTTTTTCAGTTACGTTCTTCAAAAGGAGATTTTATGGGAAAAATTATTGCCGTTTCTATACCTAAAGGCGGTGTGGGAAAAACAACCACCGCATTAAACCTTTCTATTTCACTTGCCGAAAGCGGAAAACGCACGCTTTTAATTGATGCCGATCCTTCCAACCAAATTGCAATTTCATTAGGAATAAAAGATGAGAACGACCTCGGCACGCTTTACGACGCATTGAGTTATTTGAAAGCATTTGATCAAACAATAAATAACACGGAAAATCCTAACTTAGATATAATTCCATTTAAGAATCTTTCTTTTAAAGACGAATTAATGTTAGCGGATATCAGCTTCGATCAGAATTTATTGAAAAGCATTATACAACCCTCTATCTTTGAGTATGATTTTGTAATTATAGATTGTCCGCCTTATTTGGTTGGAATGACTACAAATGTTTTAAATATTGCCGACTCGGTTTTAATTCCTGTAAAATCCAGCATGCTTTCCTTAAGCGCAGTAGAGAAAGTGATGACCAGAATATCAGAGATAAAAAAAACGACAAATCAAAAATTAAGCATAGAAGGGATATTACTGACGATGTATGAATATAATACGAAAGCAGCGTTCAGCGCTAAAAAGGAATTATATACAAAGTATCCCGGGAATATGCTTTCGACTGCAATTCCCAAAAACACATCCGCCGAAGAGGCTACATTTCATCACAAAGCAGTGGTTGAGCTATATTCTTGGGCCCGTTCAACAAAAGCATATAAACAACTGGCTGATGAGATAATAGAAAACAACAACTTTTTTAAAGCCGATATGATGACCGGTTTAGACGAGATTGAACAAACCGGTGTCGATATTTATTCTTTTGAAGAATAATTTTTTTATTCTTTGTCATAACAAAAAAAATTGTAGTTTTAGACAACTGTTTTTTTAAGATCAAAAAACACACTTTAGAATTCATTTCAAATTAAAAGGAGTAAAAATGTTAACAATAGGAGATAAATTCCCTGAATTTAATAAACTTGCATGTGTAGCAACCGAACCCGGCAAAGAGTTTGCCGACGTAACATCGGAAGAACATAAAAAGATTGGCAAATGGATGGTTATGTTCTGGTATCCAAAAGACTTCACGTTTGTTTGTCCTACCGAAATAGCCGAGTTTAATCGTCAATTCGAAGAGTTTGGAAAAAACAATGCTGTTTTATACGGTGCATCAACCGATTCCGAATATGTTCATTTGGCGTGGAGAAATGATCATCCGGATTTAAAAAACTTGAAATTCCCGTTAATTGCAGATACCTCGAAATCCTTAGCGGAAGAGCTTGGTATTTTAGAACAAAATGAAAAAGTTGCTTACCGCGCTACATTTATTGTTGATCCCGAAGGAACTATTAAATGGATAAACATAAACGATCTTGGAACAGGAAGAAATGTTAACGAGGTAATTAGAGCTTTAGAAGCCTTACAAGCTCCGGGATTAACGCCTTGCAATTGGGAGCCGGGTCAACCGACAATAAGCTAAAATCCATTAATTCACAAACTAAGTTCTTTTGAGGAACTTAGTTTGTTTTGGGGAAAGTATAAATGAATAATTTTTGGAACGAAAGGTTTTCTTCCGAAGAATATATTTACGGAAAAGAACCAAACGAATTCTTTAAGAAAGAAATCGAAAATATAAAGCCTGGAAAAGCTTTGTTTTTAGGCGAAGGCGAGGGGAGAAATGCAGTTTATGCCGCAAAACTCGGCTGGGATGTTGATGCTATAGATTCAAGTTCTGCCGGAAAAGATAAAGCTTTAAAATTAGCCGCTGAAAATGATGTGAATATCAATTATTCTGTTTTTGATCTTAACGATTGGGATCCGAACCTTGAACAATACGATTTAATAGTTATAATATTCCTTCATCTTTTGCCCAACATTCGTAAAAAAGCGCATGATAAAGTTGTGAAATCTTTAAAACCTGTTGGTAAACTTATTTTACAAGTTTTTGATAAAGACCAGCTAAAATTTAATACAGGAGGTCCAAAAAACATCGATCTTCTCTACTCGCTTGAAGATGTTTATACGGATTTTCAAGACTTGGAAATAGAAAAGTTCAGTAAAGAAACTATACACATTAACGAAGGCGAACATCACAAAGGCAAAGCCGTTGTTATAAATTATGTGGGTGTTAAAAACTGATTTGTTGAATCTGCCGTTCTTTCGTTAAGAGAGTTGTTTGATAGAAACAAACTCCATGTTTACTGCTTTGGCAGTAAATAGGGTTTGGCTTTTCCAATATTTTTTCCCTTATTATATTATAATTAATTGATATTGCCGCTATAGCGGTAATATTCTTGATTAATTAAAAGTTTAACACATAATTTGCATAAAACGCAGATGCTTTAACAAGATGTTCAACCGGTACTTTTTCGTTTGGTGCATGAGCCATTACTTCGTTACCGGGACCAAAGCCGATAACCGGAATTCCGAAATAACCGTTAATCGTTACGCCGTTAGTAGAGAATGTCCACTTATCAACTTTAGGATCTATTCCAAATAATTCCTTGTAAGACTTAATACCTTTTTGAATAACCGGGTGATCTTCTTCCAATTTCCAAGTGGGGAAATATTTCTCCATTCCATATTCCAAACCAGTGAATGAAGTTTCCTTGTATTTCAATAGTTCAACTTTAGCAGCCATGTCTTTTACAATTTCCTTAATTTGATTGAGAGCCAATTCTTTATCCTCACCCCAAGTCAGTCTTCTATCGAGATGAATTTTAGCAAAATCTGCTACTGCACATTGCGAAGGGCTGCCGGAAATAAACTCCGATATGGTAACGCTGCCTTTTCCAAGAAACTCATCGTAAGCAAGAATTTCGTTCAATTTTTCTATTTCCAGGCAAGCTTTGGAAGCCATATAAATTGCGTTCTTTCCTCGTTCGGGTGCCGAACCATGAGCAGATAAACCGTAGAAAGAGACTTCTATTTCCATACGTCCTCTGTGACCCCTATAAATATTGAGGTTTGTAGGTTCGGTAACAACAACTACATCCGGTTTTATTTTCCCTTCTTCCACTAAATATTTCCAGCAAAGTCCGTCGCAGTCTTCTTCCATAACGGTTCCCGTAACCAGCAAAGTTACATCTTCCGGCATTCCGGTTTCTTTTAGGATTTTACCTGCTGTAACAGCAGCAATCGGACCACCTTCTTGATCAACGCTTCCTCTTCCATGAACAAAACCGTCTTTTATTTCGCCACTGAGCGGATCAAATTCCCATGCATCTAAATTACCCATATCCACTGTATCAATATGACCGTCAATCGCAATTACTTTTTTACCGTTTCCGATTCTGCCGATTACGTTTCCCAATCCGTCAATTCTTACTTCGTCAAATCCGGCCTCCTCCATAATTGATTTCAGTTCGTTAACAACACCTTCTTCCTGCATGCTCAAGGATTTAATTTTAACTAATCTCGATAAATTTTCAGCAGTGTACTGTTCATATTTTTTTGCCAGTTCCAATATGTTTTTTGTTCTGTTCATAATTACTCCATTATATATTTTATTTTAGTCAAAAATAAAAATGCCCCAAAAACAAGGGCATTTTATAAAAATAATAATATAGTTTAACTTCTTAAATACTATTTAACTTCATTATTCTTTATCGTTTCCAATGTATTCATGTGGTTTGTCAGTTATGGTTGCTAAAGAGTATCCTCTTTTTTTTGTAAGTCCACGTTTAACTAAATCATCATGTACTTTAATTATCCTTTTGTAAGATTCTATGTCAGTAGACTTACGTTTTTCCTTACGAATTTTAACTACATTTTTATAGATTTCGTTTTTCATGATTAAATAAACTCCCTTGTATGAATAAAAATTTCGTGACGATTTTTCATAATATAATCGGAAAGTAATTCATAGTAATCTCTTATTAATTTTCTATATGGTTCATTACTATAATCGTAAATTTTTAGTTGTAATTCATTTAATTCTTCTATATTTATAGGTCTACCATGTGATTTCCAACGTTTATTATCACTTAATTTGTCAGCAATTTGTTCAGCACGTTCCCTTTTTTCAGTTATCGTAACTTTTTTACCTTTTCTGTCAGGATTAGTTTCATGCACATTCCAATTCTTAAATTTATATTTAACAAGCCATTTTTTTAGTAAATCAATCGTAAGTTCTTTTGCTTGTTCAAAACTCCTAAGTTCTCCAAGGTCCATCTCTTTTAGAATTAAGAATTCAGCATCTGTTAAAACACCATCTCTTGCTTTTTCGATCAATTCATTTACTTTATCCAAATATCCAAGTGCTGGGACATATTTGCCTTCTTTGTTCCTAACTTGAGGATCAATTGGACCTAAAACAGAATAGTAGTCCATATAAATGTCATCACCACTCATACAAAAAATAGTACCGGCACTATATGCGTAGTCTGGAATTATAAAGTTTACAATTTTGTAATTATAACGTAAGATATTAACAAATCGTTCAACTGCCGTTGCTGAACCTCCTGTAGTTGTTAATATAAAATAGAGAGTATTATTTCTTTTTTTAAGTTGTTCAATAACATGTAATAAAACTTTTTCATATCCATCAAAAATTTGTCCTGTTAGTGAAATAAAGTCAGCGTTAAAGTGACTTTCTAATTTCAATAGTTGCTCTTTAAGGGTTTTTCTAACAAGTTCGTTAGCGTCTTGCATCTTTTGTGGTCTGCTTAATGCTTCAATTCTGTGTTAAAAAATAAACAACATTTTAATATAAAAAATAAATTGATATCATGTATCAAAATTTATAAAATAATTTATCGCCTTGTTTATAAATCTCTTTATTGATTTCCCCTTCATCAATACCAATAAGTTTTTTGTCTTTCATCAAAAATTCGCCATGCTGAATTGTACTTTGAATTGCTCTTTCCAACATTCCGTAAATGTAATGTCCCCAGAAATTATCTTTGGTTAACGGAGTTGGAGGAATGTAATCCCATATAATTAAGTCTGCTCTATCGTTAACTCGCAAAGTTGGAAAGTCGTCGAAGTATTCTTGTATAAACGTAAGTTGATCAAGAAAAACTTTGTGAATCATTTTAAAAGATTCATCGAATGAAAAACCAAAATGCCGCAGTAATAAGAAATAATTTTTCATTGTTCTTCCGGGATTTGCGTGCATACCGTCAGTGCCTAAAACGATCGGAATTCCTTCAGGTACGTTTCGGTACTTCGGTAAACCGACACTGTTGTTTAAGTTAGAATCAACATTATAAGCTAAGGCGCTCCCATATTCATTAATTAATTGGTATTCTTGTTTTGTCAGATGAATACCATGCGCCAAAATTGATTTCATATTTAATAAATTAAAATTGATTAATCGCCTAACCGGAAATTTACCGGATATCTGTTTGCTTATTTTCCGATCTGCAAGATCTTCACAAAGATGAATGTGTATCCCAAGATCATAGTCTTTTACTAATTTTTCTGCTTCTGCGAGAGTGTCGTCGGCTAATGTAAAAGAGGCATGTAGCCCAAGCATGCTTTTGATATCATCGTCTACAGAGTCAGTTAAAAATGATTCGTTTTCATTAAGTCCCGATTCCGTTAGTTTTGTTCCGTTTCTATCAGTAGTTTCGAAACATAAAACACCACGAAGATTATTACTTTTCAATACTCCCGCAATTGTGGAAAGACTTCCACGTGTTGCATTTGGTGATGCATGGTGATCGAAGATATATGTCACGCCGTTTTTAATTGATTCTATCACAGCCATTTGTGCTGAGGCTTCAACCATTGGCAGATCTAAAGCTTTGTCAACTTTCCACCAATATTTTTTTAGAATATTATGGAAGTTGTTCATTTCGCCGGAAAATCTTAAACCTTTTGCCAGGCGTGAGTAAAAGTGATCATGGTAGTTAACTAGCGGAATGGTTATAACTCTGCCTTCTGCATCGTAAATATTTTTTGCTTTTTGTTTTTCATTGTTGGTAAGATAAGTCTTGAACTTTTTTGTTTTAATGGAAAAGATTCTTCCGTTGCTAATATGTAAATCTCCGAAAACAGGGACAAGTTGATTGTTTTCAACCTTGCATATCCATGCATTATTAATTTTGAAATCATTCATTTTGTACTCCATTTAAATTCTACCGCAGAGTCGCCAAGACGCAGAGAATTAAAATTAATTAGAAAACCTAGTCTTTTATTTGCAAGTTTTAAATAAGAAATAATTTAAGCTTCAAAAACCGGATGCATAATTTCAGAAAATTTAATTTCGATTATAATTTCATCTTCAGCAAGAATATCAATACGAAAATCTTTATTTAACTCATATCCTTTATAAAATAATAGTATGGCAGCTTGATTTAAAGCTTTTATGTTTCTCATTTCGAATTCTTTCATCAAACTTATTTCATAGATAGATTCCAATAGCCCAGGTATCATTTCTCTGTGAACCGTGATGCTTGCATCCAAAATTTGACGTGGATAAATAATTATAACGTTCTTTCTCCATTTTTTCTTTACGTCTCACCGTCTCTGCGGTGATTCTTTTATCTTTATAAATTTTCCATATCCGGTTTTTTCTTCCGGATTTCCTTTCTTGTCCATTATAATATCTCCTCGAAGAATAGTCTTTTCAACGCTTGCCTTAAATTCCACATTTTCGAATGGAGTGTATTTACCTTTGCTGTGCATGTTGCATGCTTTTACCTTTTCGCTTTTCCATAAATCTATTACTGCAAAATCCGCATCGTAATTTTTCTCAATTTTTCCTTTCCTGTCAATTTTGTAAAACTCGGCTGCATTGGTTGATAGTAATTTGACAGTTTGTTCTAAAGATAACCTTCCTTTTAAGAATCCTTCGCTAAATAAAAACGGAACCCGATGCTCAACCCCTGGAATACCTCCGTAAACTTCCCAAAAATTGTTTGATGTTTTTTCTTTGCTTGGAACTGTTCCGGCGTGATCTGTCGTAACAAACTTTATACTTCCGTTTTTAAGTCCACGCCAAAGAGCAATTTTATCCTTTTCAAATTTAACAGGAGGAGCTGTTTTTAAATAATTTCGAATTTCATCATTCTCGAAATCTTTTTGTGTAAAGAACAAATACTGCGGGCAAGTCTCCGTTGTAATTTGAATATTCTCGCTTTGTGCTTTCCTTATTTTATCCAATGCAGCTTTAGAGCTTAAGTGAACTATGTGAAATTTTGCTTTGGTTTTCTTAGCAATTTCAACCAACTTTTCAACCGCTTTCGATTCTACTCGGATATTTCTAACGCTGCAATATGCTTCCCAAGAGTTTATTCCTTTAGTTTGGAAATATTTTTTTTTATTAATGATAAGATTTTTATCTTCTGCATGAACAGCCATCGGTTTATCGGTCTGCATAATTATTTTTGCAACTTGCTCAATCTCATCATAAGTTAATTCCGTAAAATCTTTCATGCCGGAAGTTACATAAACTTTAAATCCAGCTACTCCCGCATCTACAAGATCAAAAATGTTTTTTCTCAGTAAAGAAATATCGGTCAACGCAGTTCCTGAAACACCACCCCAAAATGCAAAATCAACAAGACTTCTTTCTTTTACTTCTTTGAGCTTTACTTGAAAGTTCTTTTGTGATGTTACGGCAGGAATGGAAGTGCACGGCATATCAACAATAGTAGTAACACCTCCGAAAGCCGCAGCAGTGGAAGCGTGTTCGAAATCTTCTCTAAATTCAAATCCCGGTGTGTCAAAATGGACGTGTGGATCAATAGCTCCAGGAATTATTAAATTGAAATTACCGCTAATAACCTTAATGTTTTGAGGATAGTTAACCTTTACAATTTGCGAGATTACTTTCTTCCTTTTTTCCTTTGTACTTATCTCAGTCCAATTAATTTCATCGGAACGAAAACGTACTTCTTTAATCTTCGTTGAAAAGTAAATGTCTGCAATTCGAAGATAATTGTCGTTGGTATTAAGTAATATATTTTTAAAAACTTTCATTTTACTTTAAGATCAAACTGTCTTCTAATTTTCAAAAATTGAATCCCCGCGCAAATTGTTTAGCAATACATGCATTTCAACAGCTTTATAAAAATCAAAGTTGTCTGTAACAAATGATTTATTTTCCAAAGATAAAATTATGAACTTCTCAGCATCAAACACAGTTTTAATTTTATCTGTTTCAAACACCGATGTATTGCCAACGTGTTTTAAAGATGCTGTGTTTCCATCGCTTTTATAAAATATTGCATCTTTGGAAATAAAATAGCAATTGTCTTCTTTATCAAAACTTTCTTTTGTTAAATAAAATTTAGGTTTAATTTTATACGGATCTCCGCTGGTCGGACAAAAGGTTGTGCAGTTTCCGCATTCATTGCAGAAGTCGCCGATATTTATAATTTGCGGAGCTTGAGAAGTTCGAAATGTTTTAGTTTCAATTATTTCGAAACTATTTCCCGTGACCTGTACAATCGGGTATTTCAGATCTTCTTGAATAAAAGTAACCGCAAGATTAGAAATATTAGGACAAACAGAAACACAAACGTTACAAACATCATTGCAGAACAAGCATCTCTCAGCTTCGCTCTTAGCTTCTTCATCTTCTAACAAAGGATGTACTAAATTAAAACTAATTCTTTCTTCAACGGGTATTGTGGGAATAGGATTTCCACAATGTCTGTGTGATAATTTCTTTTGGAAATCTTCGTAAGTTAATCCCTTATTAATTTTTAATTGATTAAAATTGAACTCACTTACTGCACGTTTAATAATTTCTTCTGCTACATTTTTTCCGTCTGCAATTGCATTGATCAATGAATCGGCTCCGCGTATAGCATCTCCGCCGGCAAATATGTTTCTTATTTGTGTCTCTTTAGTAATTTCATCAACGTTTATTCTATTTCCCGGGAAGAAGCTTAAATCCAAATCCTGTCCTATCGCCGTTATAATTGAATCAAACTGTAAATCGAAATCTGAACATGCAACCGGAATAGGTTTTCTGCGTCCGCTTTCATCGAATTCGGAAAGCTGCATTTTTATGCATTTCAAACTTAAACCATCTTCGTCATTTTTAATTTTTACCGGTGCAGTCAATTCTTTAATTTTTATTCCTTCTTCTTCCATTACTTCAATTTCTTCCCAACCGCACGGCATTTCTTTTTTAGTACGTCGATAAACAACAGTAACTTCACCATCCTTACCTACTAATCGTTTTGCCGTTCTTGCGGCGTCTACAGCCGATAAACCGCCTCCGATTATTGCTGCCGATTTACCAAGCTGCGGTGGTTTGTTTTTTAGTATATTCCCAAGAAAAGTAATTTGGTCAAAAACCTTTTCCGAATCTTCCCCTTTGATGTTAAGCTTTTTACCTTTTTGTGCACCAATCGATATAAAAACAAAATTGAAGGAATCTTTTATTTCATTAAACTTCGCTTTATCTATTTTAGTATTAAAGTGAAATTTAACACCGAGTGATTTTATATTTTCCACGTCTCTACTAATTGCATTTTCAGTAATTCTGAAAACAGGTATTGCGCCGGAAGCCATACCGCCTGCAAAGCTTTTACTTTCATAAACATGTACTTGAATTCCCTGAAGCGCTAAAAAATATGCAGCAGATAACCCTGCCGGTCCTGCACCGATAACTGCAGCGGAAATATTTTGTGGTTCAGCCGGTTTAAGCGAAAATTTTTTGGATTCTTTTTTAGAAACAAACCTTTTTATTTCACGAATTAAAAGCGGGTTATCATAATTAATTCTTGTACATTTTGATTGACACAGGTGGTCGCAAACCATTCCGGTAATATTCGGCAGAGGATTTGTTTTGACAATTACGTCAAAAGCTTTTTTAAATTCTCCTTTCGCAGTGTAGTACATATAATCGGGAACGTCTTGGGATATTGCACATTCTTCAATGCATGGAGCGTGGACGCAGTCGTATGTTGTTAGTTTTCTGGCGGTTTTAATGTTATCATATTTGAAAAATCCTTTGTTATACCTTTTCCCATTTAGAACAAATTCCGCATATTCATTTAAGTTTTTCAATGAAGCTGTAATTATGTCGTTTCTTGAAGAAGAGTTGAGGACAAACTCCCGTAGATTTTTTGCATTTGTGTTTTTAATTTCGATTTCAAGATTTTCCAAATACTGCAAAGTTCTTGTATATCCGCCCGGTTTAAGTAAATCCGAACAAACCGTGACGGGTTTCAGATTGCATTTAATTACATTCGCAATATTGAAAGCATCTACACCGGCGGAAAAAGATATATCGAGCTTACCGTTAAATTCAGTTTGGAGTTTTGCTGCTAAGTTTATACTAATCGGATGCAATGCGCGTCCGCTCATATAAACCATGCTTTCAGTTTCCGGAAGTTCTTTTGTTCTGTTTTTGGCTTCAAGTGTATTTGTTAATTTTAGTCCGAACTCAACATTATTTTCCTTAGCAATGAGTAATAAATTTTTAATAATCCTCTTTGCATCTTCAAATTTTAAGTCGTGCTCGAAAGCCGCGTCCGGTACAAATGTTTCGAATCCCAATTTATCATTTAGGATATAACGGAGCTGTTCCGGTCCGAGCAAAGTGGGATTTAATTTAACAGCTGTATGAAGCTTTCGTTCTTCCATTAAATATTTTGCGATACTTTCAATTTCGTTTGGAGGACAGCCGTGCATAGTTGAGAGTGTAACATTATCAGAAATTTGTATCGGGATTTGAATATCTGCAACTTTAGGATATAGTGGAATAATTTTTTCAATCTTATCTTTTAATTCGTCACTGCAATCATGCATCTTGTCCAAAAACCATTGCACATTTGGTTTTAGTATTCCTTCCAGATCATAGCCAACGCTTATATTAAAAAGTGTTCCAAGTTCGTCCGACTCATTCCAACCGAATTTATCTTTTAGAATATGAAGTAGAATCCATGCGTTAAGGTATTCATCAAACGAGTCCTTAATTTTTAATTCTTGCGACCATTCACAATTATAACCTTCATCCTCCATTTCGATACAAGGTTTAGCTACGTCTAATTCGTCGAGGGTTTGAACGGTTTTAAGTTCAATATACCGTGAGCCGGTTAGCCAAGCTGTAACAATATTTTGTGCGAGTTGTGTATGCGGACCGGCGGCAACACCAATAGGGGTTTCTAAAAGTTGTCCGTACCTTTGCATTTTGAAAAGGTCGGATTTCCTTGGAGCAAAAAAATGTTCCTTATAAATTCCGAATATCCTTCCTTCCTTTTCGTCTGCCAAAGCCCAGTTTAGAAGGCGAGTCAATGACATTTTATATAATTTGTCGCTCATACATTTCCCTTAAATATGCAACTCTCAAATCAATGAACCAACTACATTATTTTAATATCTTTTGAGTTTTTAATCCGAATTATCTCAGCGGCAATACTAACTGCTATTTCTTCAGGCGATTCCGCTTCTATTTCCAAGCCGATTGGCGTATGTACTTTTATAAGCACCTTCCGGTCAACTCCATCTTTTTCCAAATTGCTGAATATAATATCTATTTTTCTTTTGCTTCCCATCATTCCAATGTATTTAACATTTTTATCTATAACAGATTTAAGCGCGGCTTTGTCTCCCGTGTGTTGGGAAGTAACAATAACAACATACGACATCTCGCCTTCGTCTATGTATTTACCTGCTTCGTTATATTCACAAATAATTTTTTGGTTCGCGTATTCATTATTTCTAAATGTAAAAACATCCGGTCGATGATCGATATTAACAACGTAAAAATCCAAAAAAGATATTATTTTAGAAACAGCAAGTCCTACATGCCCTCCCCCAATTATGTAAGCCGTTTCCGATATTCCGCAAATTTCTTTATAACTAAATTTGTTGGAATTTGTATAATTAAAATTGTATCTGTCATTATAAATATCGCTGTCAATAAGCTTAATAGAATTTTGATTTACATAAAGCAAACATTTTGAACGATGTTTAAACTTTTCGATTACTTCTTCTACAAAGTCAAGATCCGCTTCGCCTAAAATTTTTGTTATTACAGTTTGGGATCCGCCGCAGATAAGTCCGCTTTTTTCCTGATCGGATTTGGGATCGTGATGAAGAATGTGAATGCTGCTTATTACATCTGAGCCAATCAACTTTGTTGAGTCCTTTACTACCTTGGCTTCCATAATCCCGCCGCCAATAGTACCAAACTGTTCACCTGATTTTGTAACGGCCATTTTAAAACCTTGTTTCCCGGGAGATGAATTTGATGTTTCGGCAACAATATAAAGTACAACGCTCCCTTTTTTAATAATTTTATCGTAAATAAATTTCCATAGTTTCAGATCTTTCATTTGGGCTAACCCTTTCTTAATGTGTTTGTTTGGTTGGAGCGGTAGTTTTTATCGGTTCATACAAATTCATTAAAACTCTTTCGGGTGTTATGGGTGCGGTGATTTTGATATCTAAACCGGGCTTGAAATTTTTCATTGCGCTTATAATTGAAAAGTAAGCGCCTATTCCATACATAAACGGGGGTTCGCCAATTGCTTTAGATTTTAACGGTCCGTAATTGTTTGTTGAGTCTTCAAGGAAATGAATTTCAATATTTTTCGGTGCTGAATAGATATCGGGAATTTTATAAGTGGATAATGAATTTGAGAGTAGTTTACCCTCGCTATTTTGTACTAATTCTTCAACCGTTAACCAACCGATTCCTTGAACAATTCCACCTTCCGCTTGTCCTAAGTCTACTTTTGTATCAATACTTTTGCCAAAATCATGAATAACTTTTACGGATTCTATTTCATAAATTCCTCTTAATATATCAACTTTAGAAATAACAACTGCAGTTCCATAAACGTGGTATGCAAAAGGATGTCCCTTGTTTTTACTCCTATTAAAATAGATATCGGGAGTAGCATAATAAGCCTGTGATGACAGACAAATTCTATTAAAATAAACTTTCCAAATCAATTCTTCCCACTTGAGAGTTGTTTCATTTCCATCATAAAAAACAGTTTCATTTTTTATCTCAATAAGATTTGGATATTCTTTCCCTAATTCTTTTGCAGCAAATTTTTGTAACCTTTCCAAAATATTCTTTGAGGCAATTATAGCAGCATTTCCGTTTAGATCGGCTCCGGTGCTGGCAGCCGTTGCTGAAGTGTTCGCAATTCGAGTTGTGTTTGTAGTTTCAATTTTTATCCGCGAAATATCTACAGAAAAAGTTTTTGCAACTACGGTTTTTATTTTTTGATTAACTCCTTGACCCATTTCAATTGCCGCTGTGCTCACGCTAATACTTCCATCGGTGTAAACATGCACTAAAGCACCTGCCTGGTTTAAGAAACTGCTAGTAAACGAAATACCGAAACAAACCGGCATTAAAGCAATCCCTTTTTTGAACAGCTTATTTTGTTTATTAAATCGAACAACGTTTTCCTTCAACTTATCGAAGTTATATTTTTCTATTGCCATGTTAAAACATTTTATCGCATTGCTGTTCTCAGCGTTCTGTCCATAATAAAATTGATCGCCGTCTTTTATTAAATTCATTTTCTGAATTTCAGTTGCGGGAATTTTTAATTTTTCAGAAGCTTTAAATATAGCAGACTCAATTACAAACATTCCCTGCGGACCACCAAACCCTCTGAAAGCAGTATTTGGAGGAAGGTTTGTCTTACAAGATATTCCTGTGACTTTAATATTGGGAATAAAGTAGCTGTTTGTAGCATGGAATAAGGTTCGTTCTAGAATAGCCGTAGAAAGATCGGCTACAGCTCCGGCATTTTGATAGAATGTAGCTTCGTATGCTGCTATTTTTCCTTCTTTAGATAAACCTATTTTATAATCGGCGGAATACGGATGACGTTTCCCGGTCATTCGTAAATCATCACTCCTATCCAATAGAAGTTTTACAGGCCTATTCAGTTTAAGGCAAGCCAATGCAGACATTACTGCCCAAGGCGTAGCTTGATCTTCTTTCCCTCCAAACGCACCGCCTAATCTTAAAACATCTACTTCAATTTTGTGCATCGGAAGTCCTAGAACTTTCGCTGCAGCCCGCTGTACAACCGTTGGCCCTTGAGTTGAGGAAATTATTTTTACTTCATTCCCTTCAGCCGGAATAGCAATTGCACCTTGGGTTTCGAGGTATAGATGTTCTTGTCCTCCAATATCCACTTGTCCTTCTACCACAACATCGTATAAGTCCCAATTCTTTTCAACATTCCCCATTGAAAAGGTAACCGGATCGGTTATTAAACTCCCTTTTTCAAATGCGTCTCTGACATCTGTGATAGCCGGTAGTTCTTCTATGTCAATCTGTATTAAATGCTTTGCTTTTTCTCCGGCGTCTACACTTTCTGCAATAATTATTGCTATCGGTTCGCCAATATAATGCAATTCTTTTTCGGCAAGGAGAGTTTCATCTTGAATGATATTACCAATTTGGTTTTGACCGGGTATATCTTTAAATGTTAAAATATCAATTATACCTTTACCGGCCTTTGCATTTTCAATATCTAATAGTTTGATTTTTCCGTTTGCAACAGGTGAATCAAAGATAACGGCGTGTAATGTTCCTTCCGGCAAAGTAAAGTCATCTATGAATAATGATTCACCGCGTACGTGTTTCATTGTGTCTGTATTTTTCATACCAACTCCCCGATATTTATTTCTTGGGGAAATAGTGAAATAAAATGAGCTTTAATTAATTGATTTAACAATAACCGCTTGTATTCTGCACTTCCGCGTACATCACTAATAGGTGATATTTCACTCTGTGCAATTTCTAGTGCACTTCCGAGCGTTTCTATTGAAAGCGCTTTGTCCTGAAGATACTTAGAAGTTTTTTCTAAGAAAAGCGGGATAGGGGCTACACCACCGGCAGAGATTTTCGCGGAAGCAACATTTCCGTTTTCAACATCAAGGAATATTGCAGTATTCACACTTGCGATATCTAAATACATCCGTTTGGAAACTTTTTCGAAATTGAAATTAAAATTTGAAGAAGGAACAGGGAACCGTACTTCCTTTATAAATTCATTCTCTAGTTTATCTAATAACTTATAACCTTTGTAAAAATTTTTCAGCTTAATTATACGCTCGTTTGAACTATCGGTCAAAACAAGAGTTGCATCTAAAGCTAACAGAATTATTGTTAAGTCTGCAATTGGAGAAGCGTTAACGATATTTCCTGCAATTGTTGCACTATTCCTAATCGGAAGTGATGCTATTAAATTCATTTGGTTTTCTAATCGGGGTAAATATTTTTTAAGGATTTCGGATTGTTTGAATTGTTCAAAAGTTACAGATGCTCCTAGAATAATATCCTTTTTTTCAACTTTAATATAATTTAAACTCTTACTATCAATTAAATTTATTCTATATGATGTTACTGTTCTATACTTCTGAACATAAAGGTCCGTTCCGCCGCCAACCAGGATATTCTCTCCGTTACTTTTTGATGAATAGGCGGTTTTCATATTTAGACTCTTTAACCCAGCATGAATAGATGAGAAATATTGCGGAAGGATATTTAATTCGATTAAATTTTTAACTTGAACACCCTGAGTGCAAACCGGGTCTTTTAACTTGTTTACGGTTTTCTCAACTGCTCTAATTATGGAAGCATAACCTGTACACCTGCAAATATTACCACCCAGACCATTGATAGCATCGTCAACGCTATAGTTTTTATGAGTTATTAAATACCATGTGAGAGAAATAATAAAGCCTGGAGTGCAAAATCCGCATTGAGTTGCACCTTCTTCAACAAATTCGTGTTGCGGAACCGTTAACTCTTGCTTGTTTAATCCTTCTATTGTTACAATATGTTTCCCGGCAGCTTTCCCCATTGGATAGATACATGAAGTTACCGTTTTGTAAATCACTTTATCATTTACTAATTCACCGGCTAAAACAGTACATGCTCCACAATCCCCTTCACGACAGACTAACTTGGTACCGGTTAACTTTTTATCTTTTCTGATAAAGTTTAACAAAGTAGTAGATGGGTAAACATGAGTACTAACTTGTTCATTATTCAATATGAATGAAATACTATCAACCATAAACTTTTGAGTTTAGTTATGAAAACAGTAAAGATTATTAACCTTACAAATTTATTTAAAATAAATAATATTTGAGAGAATAACTATCGCAAATAAGTAATTCTTAATTTTGTAATTAGATTGAAGTAAACGGTTAAGAAATGGTAATAATAATTTTTCTTTATTCAAAAAATATGCCGCGCAGTTCATTTCTTAAAATTAGTTCATCTGCTAATTTTAAGTAAGCTTTCGCACACGATGATTGAGGATCATAAACTAAAACAGGTTGGTTATCAAACGAAGCTTCCTGAACCTTGATGGTTTTAGGAATAGAAGTCTTAAATATGAGGTTGGGGTACTTCAGTATCAGTTCTTTTTTTATTTTATGGGATATTTTTGTTTTAGGTTCATCAATTGTTAAAACTATCCCTTCAATTTTTAAATTGGCATTAGAAGTCTTATTAATAAGTTTAACGTGGTTTAGGATCCTTCCCAACTCATCCATCGAATATTTTGTAGCCCGTATTGGTATTAATACCGAGTTGGATGCATTTAATATATTTGTTGTAGTACCGGTGAGGGAAGGCGGGCAATCAATAATTATAAAATCAAATTTAACCAATAAAGTACTAAGAGCATATCGGAGATTCATTACTTTTTCTGCGAGTATTAAAAGCCTCACTTCATCGTTGTAGGAAGATTTTCTCATAGGTATGCAGCTTAGATTGTCGTAACCGCTATCGTAAATTACATCCTCAATTTTTTTAGTTGAACTGAACACATCAAAAATACTGCCGTTTTTATAGTTGTTGAGTTTAAAAGAAGCAGCACATTGTCCCGACGGATCAACATCGACCAATAATACTTCATATCCCTTTTTAGCCATGGCTAGAGATAAGTTGACAGCTGTTGTAGTCTTGCCTACTCCCCCCTTCGGAATTGCAATAGATATTATTTTGCCCATTTATAAATCAGATAAAAAGAAACTCGGAAAATATTGGTTTATAAAAATTTACTTATAACTATGAAATCATTATCCTAATTTAAAGAAATTTAATATTAAATCAGGTTGTCTGCCATTTAATAGTACAGCCGATTGTAAATGTTTCCGGTACTGCAATAACTTTATTACTTAATAAGTCATCTAATGCATTTTTCAGATATTTCGATTTTACTTTTTCAGGTTCTTTCCAATTGTCGTCAATCTTTCCATGGAAGACTAATTTCCTGTCCTTATTAAATAAAAATATTTCCGGTGTATGAGTTGCCCCGTATAACCTTGCAACCGATTGATTATTATCCCTTAAATAAGGGAAATTAAATTGCTTTTTTTCAGCTCTAATTTTCATATTATCGAAAGAGTCTTCCGGATAATTTAGTTCGTCATTTGAATTTATTGCAATAAACTGAACGTCTTCTCCAAATTCCTTCTGGAGCTGAATAATTCTATCTTCATAGGCTTTAACGTAAGGACAATGATTACAAGAAAA
>BDSW01000201.1 GCA_002898175.1 bacterium BMS3Abin04 | reverse complement strand
GTTATTGTTAAAAATTATAAAAATTAGAGGTACACTATGGATATTAAAAATGTAACTATAATTGGTGCAGGAACAATGGGTAACGGAATTGCTCATGTCTTTGCATTAAGTGGATTTCATGTAGATCTTGTTGATATTAAGCAGGAATTTATTAAAAGGGGATTAAGCACTATTTCAAAAAATCTTGAAAGACAAGTTAAAAAGGAAAAGATTACCGAACAACAGAAAAACGAAACACTTGCAAGAATAACTCCTGTTGTTGGTATTGAAAATATCTCAAAAGATACCGATTTAGTTGTTGAAGCAGTTCTTGAAAAACGAGAGCTTAAGTTATCTATTTTCAAAGAGTTAGAGGGTTTAGTTAAGAAGGATGCAATTTTTGCAAGCAATACTTCTTCAATATCAATAACAGAAATTTCTTCCGTAAGTAGAGCAGAAAAATTTATTGGTATGCATTTTATGAATCCCGTTCCTGTTATGAAACTTGTTGAAATTATTAGAGGTTATTCAACAAGTAAGGAGACATTTAAAACAATTGAAGAACTATCTCAAAAATTAGGTAAAACTCCGGTTGAAGTAAATGATTATCCTGGATTCATTTCTAACAGAATTTTAATGCCCATGATAAACGAAGCAATTTTCGCTTTATACGAAGGAGTAGCTTCTGCAGAAGATATAGATACAGTAATGAAACTGGGTATGGCACATCCGATGGGACCATTAACTTTAGCGGATTTTATCGGTCTAGATGTCTGTTTGGACATTATGAATGTTCTTTATAACGGTTTTAACGATTCCAAATATAGACCATGTCCATTATTAAAAAATATGGTTGCTGCAAATAAATTAGGCAGAAAGACTAAAGAAGGATTTTTTAAATACGACTAACGTATATTATGACTAAGTTTAGCGCCTAAGAATTATAAATATAATCTTAGGTGTTTTTTTTATTTCGAATTAATACTTTGCGTCACCAAAAGCTAACTTTATAAATGCCATTAATCAACCGGAAAATATTTGCGGACTTAACTAAAAGAATTATAAATTGGCGCAATTTTGTCCAAAATCAAATTCATCAAATTGCAATTCCTGAATATGCGCTTTTTAGCGGTTTTGCAATTATTACCGGGGCAGTGGTTGGTTTATTTACAGTTTTATTTCACTTTGCTATTGATTTAATAACAAAATTCTTTTTTGATTATAGCTTCAACCATTTATTATTCATTGGTTCCGGTATAGTTATACTTATTCCTATAGTTGGAATGCTAATACAAAGCATTATGACATCGATAGATCCTCATACGGCAAAGCAAAGAGGAGTTTATGATGTAATAAAAGCAGTAGCTTTAAGAAAAGGCTATATATCGCTGAAAACAACAATTTTCCATTTTATTGCTCCAGCTATTTGTATCGGTTCCGGCGGCACTGTTGGACCTGAAGGTCCGGCTGCACAGATTGGCGGAGGAATTGCAAGTGCTTTGGGAGGACTTTTCGGGTTATCAAGTCAGCGACGAAGGATGTTTACGGCAGCAGGTGCAGGTGCAGCAATAGCAGCAGTATTTAATTCTCCTTTGGGAGGAGTATTCTTCGCTTTAGAAATAATTCTTTTAAATGATTTCCATACACCGACATTTTCGGCTTTAATCCTCGCAAGTGTTACTTCAAGTGCGATATCAAGAATATTCTTGGGGAATCAACCGGCATTCCAGTTTGTTTCTGTTTCAGCCGGATCATATGAGCGATTTTACTTATTTATCATTCTTGGTATAATAGCCGGGATAGTATCAATAGCTTATGTAAAATATTCTATTTCGCTCGAATTATATTTCAAAAAGAAGATCCTAAATAGATATCCCAAATGGCTTGTAATGTCTGGCGTAGGCTTAATAGTTGGTTTAAGCGGCTATTACAACAGCGATGTTTTTGGAATCGGCTACAAAGCTATTGACCAGATTCTTGCTAATCAACTAACGTGGGAAGTTGTTTTAATGTTGTTAGGATTTAAATTTCTTTTAGTTCCGCTTATTTTACATTCCGGAGGTTTTGGGGGGTTATTTGCTCCAACTCTATTTATTGGAGCATGTTTAGGATATGTTTTTGCTATCTTTATGAATAGCTATTTCGGAATGAATTTAAACCCGACAATTTATGTTTTGGTTTCTATGGGTGCGGTTTTAGGTGGAATAAATTCTATACCGATTTCCGCAATAATGATTATCTTAGAAATGACGAAAGATTACTCATTTATTTTGCCATTAATGTTGGCTGTAATTATTAGCACAACAATTGTTCAGTTGGTCTTAAAAGGTTCGGTTCATGAAAAACACCTTGAGCAGGAAGGTTATCAAATTAGTTCCGGTCGAGAAGCAAACATACTAAAATCAATTTCTGTACAGGATGTTATGAGCTCCGATATTACTTTATTTCCCGAGCAGACTCCGCTAACCGAGCTAATAAGTAAACTAATGGAAAGTCCGCACACAACATTTTTTACTGTCGACAAAAACGGAAAACTTTCCGGAATGATTACTGAGAGTGAACTAAGACCTTTAATTTCTGAATATGAAAACCTGCGCGGGATGATTGTTGCAAGTGATATTGCTAAAAAAGATATTACATTTGTTTATCCGTCAGAAAATTTAGATGACGTACTCAATAAGTTTGAACGAAAAAATGTAGAAGAATTTCCGGTTGTATCTGAATCGGATGCAACAACAATTCTGGGAACAATCTCAAGACAATAAATAATAA
>BDSW01000200.1 GCA_002898175.1 bacterium BMS3Abin04 | reverse complement strand
GGTGCTGATATTGTTGTTGCTTCGGCTACTAAATGGATTGGCGGTCATGGTACTTCCATTGGCGGAGTAATTGTTGATTCCGGCAATTTTGATTGGGGCAGCGGTAAGTTTCCATTGTTTACCGAACCGTCCGAAGGTTATCATGGATTGGTTTTTAATGATGTATTCGGCAAAGGCTCTCAATTCGGAAATATAGCTTTCATAATTAGAGCACGAGTGGAAGGCTTAAGAGATTTTGGTGCTTGTGTTAGTCCGTTTAATTCCTTTTTATTTTTGCAAGGTTTGGAAACTTTATCTTTGCGAATTGAAAGACACAACAGCAATGCACTTACATTGGCAAATTGGTTAAATAATCATTCCGCAGTAGATTGGGTCTGGTATCCCGGGTTAATAAATCATCAATCACATAATAATGCAAAAAAATATTTACGTTCCGGTTTTTATGGTTCCATGTTATCGTTTGGAATTAAAGGCGGATTAGAATCGGGTAAGAAATTTATAAATAAAGTGAAGTTAGCTAGTTTGCTGGCAAATGTGGGTGATGCCAAAACTTTGGTAATTCATCCTGCATCAACAACTCATCAGCAATTATCTGATGAAGATCAAAAAGTATCCGGTGTTTTACCTGAAGCAATAAGAGTCTCTGTAGGTATTGAACATATTGATGATATAATAAATGATTTTGAGCAAGCTCTGAACGGGAAGCTGTAAAAGTATAAAGTTCAAACTAGTCATTTAAAATAACAAAATAATGAACTAGAAAGATTGGGTGAATGATAAAGGTATTTTCAATCAAATAATCATTCAGTCATCAATCGGTTTTTTCTATTGTATTGCTAATTACAAATATTTTTAACCGGAACAATTATCGTCTTGTTTTTTATAGTATACGGATACAAAAATTTATGAAAGCTAAAACACAGTTCAAAAAATTATTTTCCAAAGAATTTCCTTTTAAATTCGAGGATGGTAGTTATTTAAATTCCGTTACCATTGCCTTTCAAACATTTGGGAAATTAAATGACGGCAAAACCAATGTTATATTAATTAATCATGCTTTAACAGGGAACGCACATATAACCGGGAAAATAAATTCAGAAGAATTGGAAAACACTAAATCAATACTGCAGCTTTATAAATACAATAAAATGTATTTAGATAAAGAGGGTTGGTGGGCTCCGTTAATTGGTCCCGGCAAAGCAATTGATACGAATAAGTACTTCGTAATTTGCCCTAATGTGCTTGGGAGTTGTTACGGTACAACCGGGCCGGCAAGTAAAAATGAAGAAACCCAAAAAACATTTGGAATGGATTTTCCCGAAGTAACAGTTAGAGATATAGTAAATGTGCAAAGGGAATTACTTGATGAACTTGGAATAATGAAAATTAAACTGGCAATAGGCGGTTCGCTGGGCGGTATGCAAGTGTTGGAGTGGGCAATAATGTACGGAGGTTATGTTGAAACTATAATGCCGATTGCAACATCTGCTGCACATTCATCTTGGGCGATAGCTTTGAATGAAGCATCCAGGAATGCAATAATAAATGACTATGCCTGGAACGGAGGGAACTATTCCGCCCAGCCTGAACTTGGGATTGGTTTAGCTAGAAAAATAGCAATGATTAGTTACAGAAGTTACAAATCATTTAATAAAAAATTCGGTAGAAAAGTAAATTCAAATAGTAACAATCAAACTCAATTTGAAGTTGAGAGTTATCTTGATTACCAAGGGACAAAACTTACAAGAAGATTTGATGCTAATACCTATCTTTATTTAAGCAAAGCAATGGATTTACATGATATTGGAAAAGATAGAGGTGGGATTAAAAATGCACTTAATAAAATTAAATGTAAGGCAAAGTGTGTTGGAATAAGTTCCGATATTCTTTATCCGGCAGTAGAACAAAAAGTAATTGCTTCCCATATTCCTAATGCTGAATATTGTAATATTGATTCAATACATGGACACGATGCTTTTTTAATTGAGTTTGAACAATTGGATAAAATTATTAGAGATTTCTTGGAGTAACTTATTTCCCTTTAAATTTAATTATTATTTCTTTGGATTGTTGCAAATTATTTCAATTTACAAACGGAAATTATTTGAAACAACTATACTAATCATTTATCAGGGTGATCCCGGTCAAACTATAATTCAAAAAGTCCTCTCTTAAGAGAGGATTTTTTTTATATTTTATATTTACTAAAACCTGAGAAGTCGGATAAAAAACGGGTAATTAAATAATAACCATATCAATTTAATAAACAAGACTTAAACAACAATAATAGACAAATTAACTAATTTAATAATAGGCACAAACCGCCATAGTTGAACAGTCAAGTAAAAATAAAAAACTTGCTTTAATTGCCGTTGCCCGTAAATTACTTTTACTTATTTACACTTTATGGAAAAACGATACCGAATATCTCCCTAATTATAAATTGCCATAAAACTTAATGTTATCATAAAAAACATACGTTTTGTTCTTTGACTTTTTTCTGCTATTTATTCTTGACTTTTATCACAGTACCTTGTTATATGTACTTCTAATTAACACCTAAATCTTTTCTCATTAATTGTTCAATATTTTCTTTAATTATTCTCAATCTATCATATTTTTCAGAATATTTTTTTATTTCATCTTTATTAAATTGACCTGGAGCTGATGTTAATATATTTGAACTTAAAGTAGCACTTTCTTCTAATGCTTCACGAGCTAAAGCTGTATATTCATTTATTAATGATAAAATTTCATCACTACATATTAAACGAAAACTATTAAATTCATCCAAAAGTGTGTTTTGTTGACGCATCCATTGTAATAAAAATTTTGATTGTTTTTTCATAACTTCAAGATATTTAGATAAGTCTGTTGGGTCTTTAACTATTGAGTCATAAGCATCATTAATTTCATCTACCATTTCTTCACTAAATTGTTGTGAATAAAGACCAGTATTAATGGAATCTAATTTGGATAAGTATTCTTTATAAGTTTGATACCTTTTTTCTCTTAAGACTAATTTCTCATCAAACTCTTGTTTGAACTTAATTAATTCTAATTCTGCTTTTTTTCTTGAATTTGCTTCAACTTTAATTTTTATAAATGCTAAAATTGAAGTAATTATAAATAATATATAACCAGAATATGTGATAATCCAATCAGGCATTATTTTTCCTTGTACATATAACTATTATTCATCAAGAACAGCTTTGTTAATACTTTCCTTGATATTTTGATTAATCTTTCCTAATATTATAAAGATTATTTCCTTTTATCAAATAATATTAAAAGACTTATAATTCGAATATTATTTTAATTAAATAAGTTACTTACTCTTATTTAATGATTTATAAAATAAATATTTAAAAAATATAGAGAGACCTATTCTTAATATTATTCTGTGTATTTATTTTCTTAAAATGTAATTTAACTTCATCTTTATAGACTACTCCATTTACTTTGTAACCTTCCAAAAAGAATTTACCGGGTTGTTTGAGCTACCGGGTAATAGGAAGAAAGTTTTATTTCGCCGGCGTACGGGTCGGCGAGTGTTTATCCGGAATGCTATTATTTTTAACGAGCCATTCGAGTGTTTGCTTAAACCGGCAGGATGTTTACTAATATTCACACAAAAAATAAGCTGTGAAATTATAAAATCACACACCCTTTGTGCTTCCGCCTCTCTTTAAATACGGACAATTTATAAAGTTGATTTATTTTATTATAATATTTTACAACGAGTGCCGGCGTAAAAAACATAAATTCTAAATCTAATTCAGCCGGTTGTCTTAGTTCATCTAGACCCGTTCAAGACTCTCAAAAAGCCATTGTGAGGGTTTTCCAAATTTATTGTTTGCCTTATGATCGTAAATAGTCTTTGTAGCTTTCTTACTTTGTTATTTATAGAATTCATTAATTTCGTCATCGGTAAGTTGTTCTAAGCTCTTAGAGTGATAAACAA
>BDSW01000199.1 GCA_002898175.1 bacterium BMS3Abin04 | reverse complement strand
GGAAAATATGAGAAAATAACAAGTTTAAGAACTGTTCCTTTAGGTTGCTCAATTTCAAATGTTAATGTTTATGTCCTAGGTAAAAACCTTGAAAAAGTTCCAATTGGAATACCCGGTGAGTTGTATATATCAGGAGAAAACCTTGCCAGGGGTTATTTGGGTAAACCTGATTTAACTGCCGAGAAATTTCTTCCCGATCCATTTAATTCTATTCCGGGAAGCAGGATGTATAAGACCGGTGACGTAGTTAAAATTCACAATAATATGGAAGTGGAATTTATAGGCAGAGTTGATAAACAAATTAAAGTTAGAGGTTTTAGAATTGAATTGGGAGAAATTGAAAATGTAATTATTGAATACGAGCGTATAAACTCTGCCGCAGTTATATTAAAAGAAGCTCCTAATTATGAGAAATATATTGCTGCTTTTATTGTTGTCGGCAATATTGAAGAATTCAATGAAAATGGCTTGAAAGAGTTTCTTATTTCTCGTTTACCTGATTATATGATTCCCAAAGCGTTTTCGATTTTAGAAATAATGCCGCTTACAATAAACGGTAAGATTGATAGAAAATTATTGGGGACTTTTGAAATTAAACAAACTAGTAACAATGGTTCCGATTTTGAAAATAATACTCCGACTCAAGAAATTATTATTAATATTTCTAAAGAATTAACCGGTAGAAAAGAGATAAATATTAATGACAATTTCTTTGATATTGGAGGACATTCTATTTTGGCAACTCAAGCGGTTTCCAGAATTCGCGAAGCATTTAAAATTGATTTTCCCATTAAAGAATTTTTTGAGGTTGAAAGTTTAGCTGAATTAGCAGATAAAATAGATAATATGAAATTAATGAATGTTGGGGTGTCAAATGAGGAAATAATCCCGGTTGATAGAAGCGGAGATTTACCACTTTCGTTTTCACAACAGAGACTTTGGTTTTTAGATCAATTTGCTCCGGAAGTTAATTCGTATAATATCCCGTCGGTTTTAGAATTTAACGGAGAATTAAATATTGAAGCTTTGGAATATGCGATAAATCAGCTTATTAACCGCCATGAAATATTAAGGACTTCCTTCTTCAATGAGAATGGGAAGCCGAAACTTAAGGTAGAACAAAAATTAAAAATACAAATAAAGATTACTGATTTAATCGATATTGCTTCATCAGAAGCAAGTAATAAAGTTAATGATATTATTAAAGTTCAATTACAAACATCTTATGATTTAACTAAATTACCGTTATTTCAAGTTAGTATATTAAAAATTAAAAATGACCGGTTTATCGTTCTCATAGTTATGCATCATATAATTAGTGATGGATGGTCGATGGGAATATTGGTTAAAGAAGTTAGCGAATTATACAAATCGTATTTGAAAAAAAAGGAAGCGTTGTTACCTAAACTTTCTATCCAATATTTAGATTATGCGGCATGGCAAAGGAAATGGTTGAGCGGGGATAAATTAAATAAAGAAATCGAATTCTGGAAAAATGAGCTGCAGGGTGCTTCACTCATCTTAAATCTTCCTACTGATAGACCAAGGTTTTTGTTGCAAACATTTAATGGAAGTAATCTAAACTTTAATTTTAATGAAGAGCTTACGGCAGAAATAGAAGCGCTTTCTATGAAATTAAATATTACGCCGTTTATGTTTCTCTTAAGTGCTTTTGAAGTATTATTATATAAATATTCTGGACAAACAGATTTTGTAATAGGAACTCCAATCGCGAATAGGACTCAAAAAGAAACCGAGGCACTTATCGGGTTTTTTGTAAATACTCTTGCAATAAGAGTATCTTTAAAAAACGATTTAACGGTTAAAGAATTATTTAAGCAAGTAAGAGAAAGGATGCTGAATGCTTATTCACATCAATATTTACCATTTGAGAAACTTGTTGAAATACTTCAGCCTGATAGGGACACAAGTCATTCTCCAATTTTTCAAGTAGCATTCGTATTCCAAAATGCACCGTTTAGTGAGATTAATTTGCCGAATCTAGAGATTAAACCTTACGAGATGGAAGGTATAACTGCAAATTATGATATTACCCTATATATGCAAAAAGGAAATAACAGGTTTTCTGCTACATTTGAATACAATACGGATTTATTTAATAAAGATACACTTAAACAAATGGCTGGTGAGTTTGAACATTTACTTGAACAAATTGTTGCAGAACCAAAGCAGAAAATCTCAAAAATTTCTGTTTTACCTGAAAATGAATTGAGTAAAATAATATTTGGATTTAATCACACCAAAAAAGAATTTGAAATAGACAAATGTGTACATCAGAGATTTGAAGAATTAGTTGCTAATCAGCCGGATTCCATTGCGTTAACATTTACAGAAGTAGAAGAGAAACTTGCTTTTACAGAACAATTGACTTATGAGGAAGTTAATAAGAGAGCTAACAGGCTTGCACATTACTTAAGAAAAAAAGGTGTTGGCAGTGAAACAATTGTAGGTATCTCGTTACCAAGATCCTTTGATATGATAATAAGCATGCTGGCTGTCTTAAAAGCAGGCGGTGCTTTCTTACCGATTGATCCGGGTTATCCCGAAGAGAGAATTGAATATATGTTGTCCGATTCTAAAACAAGTTGTCTAATTACCACAGAATTACTTGATAACAAATTCACTACGTTTTCCGGGTATAAAATTTTTGTTGACACAGAGAGAATTACTATTAATAATGAAGATATTTCAAATTTGACTAATATTTCTTTCCCGAGAAATCTCGCTTATATAATCTATACATCAGGATCAACTGGTAAACCGAAAGGGACTATGTTGACCCATATCGGGTTATTCAACTTAGCCCTCTCACAAAAAGATGCTTTTAATATTACAGCCCAAAGCAAAATTTTGCAATTTTCTTCATTTAGTTTTGATGCATCGGTTTGGGAATTTGTAATGGCTTTGATGAACGGCGCATCTTTAAGTCTTGTTGGACATGAAATAGTATCTTTGGGTACTTCACTATCAAACGTTCTTCAAGTATTAGAAATAACAACTGTTACGTTACCTCCATCGGTTTTGTCGGTTATTCCCTTTGATCCCGGATCAAATAATCTTAATAACTTGGAAACAATAATAGTTGCGGGCGAACAATGTCCATCTCAATTAGCAAAGAAATGGCGAAAAGATAGAAAATTTGTAAATGCTTATGGACCTACAGAGACAACGGTTTGTGCATCCATGAAAATAGTTGACAATGACTATTTGATAAGTCCACCGATTGGAACGCCGATATATAACTATAAATTATATGTATTGGATCAAAATCTTTTACCCGTCTCTATTGGTGTCCCAGGTGAATTATATATAAGTGGTCCGGGTCTTGCGCGCGGCTACTTAGATAAGCCCGGCCTGACTGCCGAGAAATTTTTACCTAATCCTTTTTCGAAAGTAAGAGGGGAAAGAATGTATAAAAGTGGCGATTTGGTTAAATTTTTACCTCATGGGGAATTAGTATTCTTGGGACGAATAGATAATCAAGTAAAATTACGAGGATTTAGAATTGAATTAGGTGAAATAGAATCTGTGTTGAGGAAAAATAGTTTTGTTAAGGATGTTATTGTTGATGTTAAGATTACCGGTGCAGACGAACAGAAGTTAGTAGCATACATTGTACCGGAGGTTGAAAATATTTTAATCGGCGATTTGAAACAGTTTTTAAGAGAAAGACTTCCTGAATACATGATACCACAGCATTTCATTTTACTTAATAAACTTCCGTTAACACCAAATGACAAAATTGATAGAAAGGCATTGCCTAATCCGGATTTCAGCAATATAGCTTCAAATACGGAATATGTAAAACCAAGAAATGAAACTGAAGAAAAACTAGCTAATATCATAAGCGAGTTGTTGAATATAGAAAAAGTCGGTATTTACGATAACTTTTTCGATCTTGGGGGTCACTCATTATTAGCAACTCAATTTGTCTCTAAAATCAAGGAGGATTTAGGATTTGATGTTCCGCTGCGTCAGCTTTTTGAAAATCCTACAGTTGAAAATCTTATTTTACTAATTGAAAAAAATGAACTTGAAATCGTTGGTGAAGATGAAAAGATAGAAAAACAACATCGGGGAAGCTCAAGCATTGAAGACCTAATAAACGAACTGGGAGCGGAAGATGATACTTTACAAAGTAATTTGGATCGGAAATAATAAACTATGTCGAATATAATAGAACTTATAAAAAAACTACCGCACGAAAAACGGGCTGTACTTGAACAACAATTATTAGTTGATGGAAGCAAGTATAATGTATTCCCTTTATCCTTTGCGCAAAAAAGACTTTGGTTCTTAGATAGATTTGAAGCAAATAAAGCTGTTTATAATATTCCCAGCGCTTATAAGATTATTGGGGATTTAGATATAAATGTGTTAGAAAATAGTATACGTGAAATTATCAGAAGACACGAAATTTTGCGCACTACTATTGTTGTTGTTGATCAGGAACCTTTCCAAGTTATTCACGATGATTTATCATTGTCAATTCCGATTATTGATTTAAGTCTTAATAATGATAATAAAAAACTTAAAAATATTTTAACACAAGAAGCGACACAACATTTTGATTTAAGCAAGGGACCATTATTAAGTATAAAAGTAATCCGGTTGGGAAAAGATGAACACATTATTTCTTTAATAATGCATCACATTATCTCAGACGGTTGGTCAATGAGTATTTTAATCGGGGAAGTAATTGCTTTATATAATGCATTTAAGAAAAATCTAGAATCGCCTTTCCCTCCATTAGAAATACAATATGCAGATTATGCCAAATGGCAAGAAAATTTTTTACAAAGTGAGAAGTACGAAAAACAACTTGCCTATTGGAAAGAGAAACTTAATGATCTGCCGAAAGTTTTAGACCTTCCAACTGACAAACCGAGAGCGAGTCATCAAACACATAATGGTAATCACAAGAAATTTAACCTTTCAAAAGAGCTATCTCGTAATCTTGTTAAGTTAAGCAGGAAACATAATGTAACTCTTTTTATGTTGTTGCTTTCTGCATTCAAAGTACTGCTGCATAAATATACCGGTCAAGATGATATTTCTGTAGGAACTCCAATTGCAGGAAGAAATAATTCTTCAACCGAAAAATTGATAGGTTTTTTTATAAACACGTTAGTTCTTAGAAGTAATCTTTCAGGAAATCCAAAGTTTACTGAAATTTTACAATCGGTTAAGGAGACAGCCCTTGGTGCCTTTGCCAATCAGGATACTCCATTCGAAAAATTAGTGGAAATTATTCAACCGGAAAGGGATTTAAGTGTCCCTCCTCTATTCCAAGTTTTATTTACGCTGCAGAATATGCCTTCGCAAAAGGTTGAAGTATCGGATTTGATTTTTAAACCTGTCGATATGGACACAAACACTGTTAAATATGATTTAACTCTTAGTATAGCAGAAGCGTCTGATGGAATTGAAGGTGGCGTTGGATATAATACGGATTTATTTAAAGATGATACTATAGATAGATTTATTAATCATTTTAAAATAATACTCCGAAACATTGACGAGGATGAACAACTAAGAATTAGTGAAATTAATTTAATATCGGAAGATGAACACAATAAAATCGTTATTGAGTGGAATAAAATTAAAAAGAATTTTAGAGGTCCTAAAACAATTCACCAACTGTTTCAAGAACAAGTGTTGAAAACTCCAGATAAGACTGCTGTTATTCAACCCAACGGATTTGAAGGAAATTTTGATTATCGTAAAATTACATATTCTCAATTAGATGAATTAAGCAACAAGATTAGTTCGTACATATATCATAAATTAAATTTACAAAAAAATATTGTTGCAATATGTTTAGATAGATCGGTTGAACAGATAGCTTCTGTTTTCGGTATATTAAAATCAGGCAATGCTTATCTTCCAATTGATATAAGTTATCCCGAAGAACGAATAGCATTTATGATTAAAGATTCGGGAGCGAGTATAGTTATTACGCAAGTTAAGTACAAAGAAAAATTTAAAAAGTTAAATACTAAAGTAATAGTAATTGAAGATGAATGGAGAAAAATACAAACTCAAGATTTAAGTGAAAAACAATTTGGAATAATGCCTAATGATTTGGCTTATATAATTTACACTTCAGGTTCTACAGGAAAACCTAAAGGAGTTGAAATAACTCATAAAAATCTTGTGAATTATATTTATGCGGCAAAAGAAAAGTTTAATTTAAAACCAAGTGATAAACTGCTTCAATTTGCTTCCATTAGCTTTGACGCAGCAGCCGAAGAAATTTACCCTGCATTAAGTTCGGGCGCGTCGTTAGTATTAAGAACCGATACTATGATTGGCTCAACCTTGTCGTTTATTAAATCAATAGAAGAATTCGGTATAACTGTTCTCGATTTACCAACTGCTTATTGGCATCAAATGATTTCCGGTATCGAGGAAACTCATATTTCTTTCCCGCGGAATATCAGATTAGCGATCATCGGGGGAGAAAGAGCAATCCCGGAATATGTATTAAAATGGCAAAATCTTTTTCCTAATGTAAAATTACTTAATACTTATGGACCCACAGAAACAACTGTAGTTGCAACAGTATGGGAATTACCGGCTAAGTCGGGGAACCCGGCATTTCTAAAAGAGGTACCCATCGGTAAGCCTATTCCGAATGTAAAAGTATATATTCTTGATAAGTATTTGCAGCCGGTTCCTATAGGTGTACCGGGAGAATTGGCAATAAGTGGTGAAGGAGTAGCCAAAGGTTATCTAGATCGACCCTCACTTACTGCGGAGAAATTTTTGCCAAATTACTTTGATAAATCCGGTTCATCCAGACTATATTTGACCGGCGATAAAGTTAAATATCTTGCCGATGGAAATATTGAGTATCTCGGAAGAATTGATCAGCAAGTAAAGATTAGAGGTTTCAGAATTGAACTGGGTGAAATTGATAATGAAATCAATAGACATCCGAAAGTTAAGAATGCTGTTGTCAGAATTAAGGAAAGCGAGAAAGGTGATAAAGCAATTATTGCATATTTCGTCCCAAAAGAAAATACAAAATTAAATAGTACTGAACTGAGGGAATTTTTACAGAAAAAACTTCCTGATTATATGATTCCTGCTTACTTTGTTAAACTTGATAAAATTTCTTTGACTTCTTCGGGGAAAATAGATTTCAAGCAATTACCTGATATAACCGGTATTAGACAAGAAACGGATAAACCATTCATTGAAGCTAAACGTCCGTTAGAAAAAATACTTCGTGAAATGTGGAAAAGAACTCTTAAGATAGATAAAATAAGTATTAATGATAATTTTTTTGAACTTGGCGGCGACTCTCTAAAAGCTGCCGTATTAATTAATCGCTTGCAGCAAGAGTTAGGTATTATTCTTTATGTGGTTGTACTTTTCGATACCCAAACTATTAGTAAGTTAAGTAAATATCTTGAACAGAATTATCCTGATGCAGTTATAGACTTATGTGAAAAATATTTTCCGAATGAAAAGTATGATATAAGAACTAAAAATATTAGCGTTTCCAAAGCCTCAATAACAGAAGAAAAGATTGAGTTAATGAAGGAAATTCTCTCTCAATCAACTGAAGATATTGAGAAAGAAAAACAATTTATAGCTAATAAAGAATCTAAAATTAAAAAAACAATCTTTATTTTATCAGCTCCAAGATCAGGCTCAACATTATTAAGAGTTATTTTAGCAGGACATTCAAAACTTTTTTCTCCGCCGGAATTGGCACTTTTAAACTTTAGAACATTGAAAGAAAGAGCCGAAACTTTTACCGGTAGAGATGAAGGTTGGATGGAAGGATTACATCGTGCAATCATGGAAATTAAAAAATGTGATTTTGTAGAATCAAAAAATATTGTTAATGAGTTTGAACGATTAAATTACACAACTCAGCAAATGTATGAGAAATTGCAAGAATGGATCGGGGATAAAATTTTAGTCGATAAAACAACTACTTATGCAACAAACATAGATTACTTAAAAAGGGCTGAGGTTTTCTTTAAAGATGCATTTTATATTCAAATTGTTCGCCATCCGGCTGCAGTGATTCAATCATATTTAGATAGTAGTTTAGATCAAGTGTTTGGAAGCGGAATACCAATTAGTGCAAGAGAGAAAGCGGAAATATTTTGGTATATAAATAATCAAAATATTAATGAATTTTTTACTACTGTTCCTTCCGAAAGAAAAATAGTAATTAGGTATGAGGATTTAGTAAGACATCCAAAAGAAGTTATATCGGAAATATGTGATAAACTCAACTTGGAATTTGAAGAAGAAATGATTCATCCATACAGTAATAATAGAATGTTGGATGGCGTTCATAAAGAATCCAAAATGGTTGGAGACCCGCGTTTTCATACACACAAAAGGATTGATTCTTCTTTAGCAGACAAATGGCAAACATTACCGGATGGCGATAAACTCAATAATTTAACTGTTAATGCTTCAAGGAAATTTAATTATAAAATTAATTTGAATGATAGAGAAGTACGTGAATTATCTATTCAAATAGTCCCAAGAGAAAAATTACTTCAGCTTTCATTTTCTCAAGAACGACTTTGGTTTTTGGATAAGTTAGATTCAAATAATTCGGCTTATAATATTCCGGGTGTTGTAAAATTAAAAGGGAAATTGAACCTTGAAATATTAAATAAGACTATTCAAACGATTGTCGGTAGGCATGAAATATTACGTAGCTCTATTAACACCGTGGAAGGTAAAGGATATATTAGAGTAATTAATAATCTAACTGTAAATATTAAACTTAAAGAATTAAAAAGCAATGAAACCCCTGAACAAAATATTGCTGGAATAGTTACTGAAGAGATAAGAAAACCTTTTGACCTCAGTGAAATTCCATTGTTCAGAATAAAAATATTTAAGATTAATGAGTTAGAACATATTTTTGTACTTACGATGCATCACATAATTTCTGATGGTTGGTCGGTTGGAGTTTTTATAAAGGAATTCTCGGAAATTTATTCTTCATTATTCCGGCAGCAAGAACCTCGCTTGCCGTCATTAAAAATTCAATATATCGATTATGCATATTGGCAGAGGGAGCGTTTGAAAGGGTATATTCTGGCTGAACAGCTGAATTATTGGAAAAATTATTTAGAAGGTGCTCCGCCACTTTTAGAATTACCTACCGATAAACCTAGACCTGCTATTCAAACTTTTAACGGTACGATTAAAAAGTTTAAGATTCCCGATGAATTATCGGAAAAAATAAACATGTATTGTAAAGATGTTAATGTAACACCTTTTATGTTTCTACTAACTGTTTTTCAAATACTTTTGTCAAAATATTCTAAACAAAGCGATATTTGTACCGGCATACCTGTTGCAAATAGAAACCGTGCCGAGTTTGAAAATCTAATAGGGTTTTTTGTCAATACAATTGTAATTAGGAATAGAATTAATGTTAATGAAGTATTTTCAAAATTAATTAAGCAAATAAAAAAATCCGTTATTTCGGTATTTGCACATCAAGATATTCCGTTTGAAAAAGTAGTCGATTCATTAGATATTGAGCGTAATGTAAGTTATTCACCTTTATTCCAAGTTATGTTTACGTATCAAAACTTACCGAAATCAAAAATCGAATTACCGAATTTAGAATTAGAAGCAGTTGAATTGGAATCCAATATTTCTAAATTTGATTTAAGTTTAACTATGATGGAAGGGAAAAATGGTTTTAGGGGTGGTTTTGAATACAACACGGATTTGTTTGAGCCGGAAACAATTGAAAGAATGATTGAACACTTTAAAAATATTCTGAATGAATTTATTACACATCCATCAAAAAAAATAAATGAAGTTCAAATTATCTCAGAAGAAGAAAAGCATATTTTATTGAATAATTGGAACAATACTACTTATAATCATGATGATAAAGTTTCCTTACCGCAAATGTTTGAAAGAGCAGCCGAAAAATATAAATCTAACATTGCTGTAAATTATAACAATCAAACAATTACTTATGAAGAACTTAATACCAAGTCAAATCATCTTGCAAACTATTTGATTGAAAAAGGAGTAACTCCCGATTCGTTAGTAGGATTTTATTTGGAACGTTCGATCGAATGTATAGTTAGTATAATTGCAATTTGGAAAGCCGGTGCAGCCTACGTTCCTTTAGACCTGTCCTATCCAAAAGAGCGGATTGAATATATGATTAATGATTCCTGTATTTCAAATCTAATCACTTTGGAAAAACATAAAAAATTTATTTCGGATAAAGATATAAATCTTATTCTGTTGGATAATGATGAAGTTGAAAAATATTTTAATGATAATAATCCGGTTGTAAAAATATATCTCGATAATTTAGCTTACATTATTTATACATCCGGTTCAACCGGGAAACCTAAAGGTGTGATGATTCGTCATAAGTCTGTTTTGAATCTCGCAAACGAACTTGCCGGTAAGGTTTATGACAAAAAAGAAAATTTGAAAGTTAGTTTAAATGCACCTCTGGCTTTTGATGCTTCCGTTCAGCAGCTTGTAGCTTTGTTTTACGGACATACACTTTTTATAATCCCTCAAGAAACAAGATTAGATGGGGAAGGATTGCTAAATTTTATAGTAGAAAATAAATTGGATATTTTAGATTGTGTGCCGACCCAGTTTAAAATATTATTAGACCAAGGATTTGCGCAAGAAGGAAAGCATAGACCGTCAATTGTTTTACCCGGTGGGGAGCCAATTGATAATAAAATGTGGAATACTCTTCTTCACATTAAAGATGTTAATTTCTATAATATGTATGGACCAACTGAATGCACGGTTGATTCAACAATTTGCGATATAAATGATAAACTTGCAAAACCAAGTATCGGTAGGCCGATTAACAATGTTACGCATTATGTATTAGATGAAAAATTAAACCTATTACCAATTGGAATTCCGGGAGAACTTTATATTGGTGGAGTTGGATTTGCAAGGGGTTATTTAAATAAACCCGAACTAACGGCAGAAAAATTTATTCCTAATCCGTTTAGCAAAAAATACGGAGAAAGATTATACAAAACCGGAGATCTAGTAAGATATTTACCGGATGGGAATATTGAATATATCGGTAGGGTTGATAATCAAGTAAAGCTGAGAGGTTTCAGAATTGAACTTAGTGAAATCGAAACGATTTTAAATTCACATAAAGATATTGAACAATCTGTTGTTAT
>BDSW01000198.1 GCA_002898175.1 bacterium BMS3Abin04 | reverse complement strand
CCACCGTTAACGTTAACCTTAGCCGGATCAAGATTTAATAATTTGTTTGTTGCAAGAGAAACAACGGCAAATGCTTCGTTAATTTCAAATAAATCAATACTCTCTGTTGTCATTCCGGCTTTTTTCAAAACCTTTGAAATTGAATCTGCCGGAGCTAATGGAAATTCTATTGGTGCTCTTGCAGCCGCTGATTGGGCAACAATTTCTACCAATGGGATTAAGCCTAATTCTAAAGCTTTTTCCTCTGCCATAACCAGCAAAACAGCAGCGCCGTCATTGATTTTTGAGGAGTTTGCAGCTGTCACAATCCCGTTTTTGTCGAATGCAGGTCGAAGTTTTGGAATTTTATCGAACAAAACTTTACCCGGTTCTTCGTCTTTTTCAACCAGGATTTCTTCTTTTCTTAATTTTACAGGAACTTTAACAATTTCTTCTTCAAAACGTCCTTCTTCCTGGGCTTTAATTGCTCTCTTATACGATTCAACAGAGAAGTTATCTAATTCTTCTCTTGTAAAATGAAAATCCCTCGCGCATGCTTCTGCACAGTTTCCCATGTGTATATTATTATAAACGTCCCAAAGACCATCGTTAACTAATGAATCAACTATCTGCCCATTTCCTAAACGATAGCCATTACGGGCTTTGGGCAATAAATACGGAGCATTTGACATACTTTCCATTCCACCGGCAATAATTATATTAGCATCTTCGCATTTTATTGCTTGCTCTGCTAACATAACTGCTTTTAATCCGCTTCCGCAAACTTTGTTGATTGTTAAACATTCGGTTTTATTGGGCAGACCGGCGTAAATTGCTGCTTGGCGTGCAGGTGCTTGTCCTTCGCCGGCAGGTAGAACGTTTCCCATAATTACTTCGTCAACATTATTAACATCGATTCCTGGATTCTCAATTACAGCTTTTATTGCAATACTTCCTAATTGTACTGTGGGAACAGACGATAGTTTTCCTTGAAAGGAACCCACAGGAGTTCTTTTAGCTGATACAATTACGACTTTTCTCATAATATCTCCAAAAAAAAATTGTTATAAATAAAATTTTAATACTGATATATTAAATAAATTGTTTTTTGATAATGAAATAAATAGAAAGAATAAAGTATTCATTGTTTAATCTAATTCGAATGCCAGGCAACATTTTAGTTTACCGCACGGTCCGCTTAATTTAGAAAGATTTGAAGATATGTTTTGTTCACTTGCAATTTCTGTGGTTATCCGTTTGAAATTATGGATGAAAGAAGTACAGCAAAATTCTCTTCCGCAATAACCAACACCGCCAATTAATTTTGCCTCATCTCTAACGCCCATTTGTCTAAGTTCAATTCTAGTCTTAAAAGCTCCTGCAAGTTTTTTTGCCAACGATCGAAAATCTACTCTACCATCTGAAGTATAAAAGAAAAATAATTTTTTCCTATCAAATTGATAATGGATATTAACTAACTTCATGTTTAGATTCTCTTCTTTAACAAATTGTTCAAATGTAGGTCGGGCATTTGATGCATTTTTAAAGTTAGTTTCATTTTGTATTAAATCTTCCTCGGTAGCCTGACGCAAAACAACAGGAAGCTCCTCGCCGTTTAATCCCATAATATATCTGCGTATTTTTACTATTTTGCCAACATTTTTAACCTTAGCAAATTCAATTGCCTCGTTGAATTTAACAATAACATATTCGTCCTCAGTTAGGATAAAATCAGAATTGCATAAACAAAAATCATGACCAAGTAAACCAAAGGATTCAACCTCAACAATTTTCCGGTTATCTAAAAGTTTAGAAGAATCAATTTCATTTCCGCAATGTAAACACCCCTCTTTGTTATTGAGCACTAAATTTTCTAAAATATAGTTGTTGTATTGTTTCTGTAACGAGGCAGGAACCGTAAAATGGCTATCTGTATCCATTTGTATTTTATTATTATCTAAGTTAGCCTTTAAGTCCAATTATTCTACCCTTTTATCAAAGTAGATAATTTAAATATAATATTCAAAATAATCAGATTCAAGCTAACGTTGGATTTTGCTTTAGATGCAATATTTTCCAGATCAGCGAATATATTATAAACATCGGTATTAGGATAGCGTCTATTAAATTTTAAAATTGTTTCTTTATAATTATTAAAATAAAAATTATTTATATCATTTCTATCTTTAATTACATCATCGAGCCACTTTAGGATAAGTTGCATAACTAAATTGAGTGAATCATACGGATAAGAATTAATAATATCGTTGAACTGTTTTATTGCAGTATGGAATCTTTTTGCCAAAGAATAGCGAAGAAGGATTATAGTTTCTTCGATAAGTTTGTTAAAATCATTTTCAACTAAATTAGAAGCAAATGTAGCCGAACCATTGGCAAAAGGAATAACTTTTGCAGAATTATTTTGATCTATATTAAAATACTTTGTCAAAACTTGCTTTAAATTTTCATCACTCAACGAATTAAATTGTATTTCCCAACACCTTGATTTTATTGTAGGTAAAAGATTTTGACCGGAATTAGTAATAAGAAAAAAAATTACTCCTTCCGGCGGTTCTTCCAAACTTTTCAATAAAGCATTCTGAGCTTCCATACTCATAAGATGGGCATCGGAAATAATTATTCCCCTATATTTAATTTCATCAAAATTATAAGAAATTTTCTTCTTTATTTCCCTTATGCTGCTAATCTTAACATTATTTGCTCTTTCTAAAGAAATTTTATAATAGGGATTTTTGATTTTTTTTTGAATTTCTTCATTTAATTTTTCCAAAGTATCTTTTGTTAATTTTCCGGTTGGTGTATCGTTATTCGATTCACTTTTCCCACGCGGAAGAGGAATAATGAATTGAATGAAAGGTTCAGTAAGTTGCAAAAGCTGTTTAGAGTAATCTTCTTCGGAATTTAACAATTGGAGAAATTTTAAAGCTGTAAAATGCTTCCCTACACCATCTGGACCGGTAAACAAAAATGCATTTGGAATTCTTTGGGAATGATAAATTTTTTGTAAAATTTGAATTTGACGAGGTTGACCAATAATATCTGCAAATAAGTCGTCCATCAGGATATATTAATTGTATTCATCATCGTCAAAATAGAAGAAATCTTCATCCGTAGGATAGTCGGGCCAAAGGTCCTCTATACTTTCATAAATAATTTCATCAGTATCTTCTAATTCTTTTAAATTGTCAATCAGATCTAAAGGAGCACCAATTCTATCAGCAAATTCAATAAGTTCCTCTTTGGTTGCCGGCCATGGAGCATCAATAAGATATGATGCTAATTCAACAGTCCAAATCAATTGAGTTTTCCTCCCGTTGACTGATTTGATACAATATCAAATAATTTTATATCATCATACATAAAATTTCTTGGATTAAGCGGAATACCGTCATGCCTAACTTCGTAATGAAGGTGAGGTCCGGTAGTTAACCTACCTGAATTGCCCGACAGAGCAATCAAATCGCCTCTTTTAACTCGCTGTCCCCTCTTAACAAATTGTTTAGAAAGATGAGCATATAAAGTTACATATCCAAAGCCATGATCAATTTCCACCACTTTCCCGTAACCGTTCTTCCTTCCAACGAAGGAAACTTTTCCGGCTCCGGGTGCATAAACTTTTGTGCCGATATTTGCTATTATATCTAGTCCATTATGCATTCTTCTAATATGTAAAATCGGATGCATCCTCATACCAAAACGGTCACCGAATCTTCCCTTCATAGGATCAATAGCAGGAATAGCGTCGTATAACTTTTTATTTATTCTAAGTGAAGTTGATATTTGTTTGTAGTTGTTTAATTCAAAGTTAATCTTAGCGGAGATTTTATTTGTATATTGATCAAGTTCTTTAAGTATTGATCCGGAAGCAGCTGGAATAATATTACTAAATTCACTTCCTCCAATACCAACTTCCCGAT
>BDSW01000197.1 GCA_002898175.1 bacterium BMS3Abin04 | reverse complement strand
CTTATAATTGACGGTTTGCTTTTCGCTATGAAGCGTTCCTTGCTTATTTTAAACATGTCATAAAATTTTTACATAGTCTTTTACTTCCTTAAAAGACTAAATATCTTATTCCGAGAGAAGTAGAATAATCCGTTAAATTCAAATCATCAACAACCGGTATTTGGAAGCCGGCTTCAATTAAAAAAGTAGAGGTTGTAATTAGCTGCATTCCGGGTGAAACAAAAATTAAATTTTTGCTTATTTCCAACATGTGACTACAGTTTAATTCCAAAAATAGATTTAGCTGAAACGGCGGATACTTTTGCGGAAGCAATGGATAAGCGAATGAAAAATTAAAGAATAATTTATCATTCATACTTTGCGAAATAAATGCATAACCTATTGAACAGTAAATTCCATATTGAGTAGTTATATAACCTGTTACAAAATCGAATTGTGATATTACAGTGTCCGGACTTACTTTACCGGAACCCGTATTGAAACTTTGCTTGTATTTTAACAGTCCTCTAAATGTTTTACCTTTACCGTTTTTTTGAAAAATAGAATACTTGCCGAATAATGTTAAGTTTCCAAAACCGGATTTGCTGTCTTGCCCCTTTGGAAACAAGATAACAAACGGCTGAACTATTCCTATTTGGAAATCGGTTGTTAAATTATAGGGAATAATAAAAGGCTGAACAAAAGAATTCCCGGTTCCGGTCGAAGTAAACTTACCAAATGTTCTAATGCCTCCTCCGTCCAGTCCTAACAATATTGGAGTATCGGTATAAATCGGCGGACCTTGGGCTTTAGTAATATTACTGTAAATAAAAGCCAATGCTACTATTAAACCGAATGTTTTATATGTATCTGTTTTTCTCATCTTAAGTCAGCACTGCAGCTAAATTATCTTTGCTAAAACCGTTTGAACTACAGCAGCTAAGAAGTTTTCCATCAACAACTACAGAAGGCACCGAGTTAATACCGTACTTGTCGGCTGTTCTGTAATACTCAACTGCATTAGATTTATCATTAAGATTGTAGGTTATCAATATGTCGTTATCACCTATAATTTGCTTTACTTCGTCTTCCACATTACCGCAAAATTTACATCCGGCTGAAAAGACTTCTACTTTATGTACTCTTTTATCATTGTGTGACATTTTGTTTCCTCCTGCACTTGTTAAATTAATAATTTTGTCTTTTAAGTTTATGCTGTAGGCCGACAGTTTTATGTTTTTTAACGTTAGCTACAATATATTTTGAGGTAGGGGAGTCTGTCAAGTGTAAAAGGTATAAAAAATGTTTGTGTAATTACTTATTTAGAATTAGTTAAAAGATGCCGGAACATGTCAGGCATGACAGTAAAGAGTCAGTCATTCCTTAAGAGAGGACGCATCATTCCGGTTCCGGCTACTGCCGGGGATACCGGTTTGCTCCTTATTTTGCGGGGAATCTCATAAAAAATAGTAGATTAAGAGATGCCCAAATAAAAAACATCTGGACAAACATGTATTGCAAAAACTGCAAACCGGTATGACAAAGATTGTATCATTCCGTTTTCGAGACGAAAAAGAATGTCCGAATCTCGACGATTCACAGTAAAGGCAATCCTGTTATCACAATTCCATCGAGAGACAGTATGTTTTATCCCTACTTTTAGTGTGACTAGTCTTTATTCTGAATTCCCCATCCGTCGTTAGCCGGATTAAAAATTATTAATTATTTAAAAATTCTGTCTTATATTCAATTCCACAAACAACATATTTTAAAATTTTCCTATAAAATTTTATGGTTTTTTTATATCATAATTTTCGATTTTACTATAAAGAGTTGGAAGAGATATTCCTAGATATTTTGCTGCTTTAGGTTTATCCCAATGGACCGCTTTTAACATATTTCCTATATGTTTCCTTTCAATATCGGCTAATGTATATTTGGTAATATCGTCAAATTCAGAATGCATTTTATCAACTTTCCGCAGCAAAATATTATCTTCTTCCAAAACATCTCCGTTTGATAATACAATTGCCTGCATTAAAGTATTTTCCAATTCTCTTACATTTCCGACCCAATCATGGTTAATTAATAAATCCATTGCACGTTTAGATATTTTTGAAACATTTTTGTGTAATTCTAAATTGATTTTATTTAAAAAATGATTAAGAAGTTGGGGGATATCCTCTTTTCTGTCTCTAAGGGGAGGCACGTTGATTGTTACCACATTTAACCTGTAAAATAGATCTTCTCTAAATTTACCTTCATCTACCAGTTTTTGAATGTTTCTATTTGTTGCTACAATAATTCTTGCTTTTATGGGAATTACATAATCACCTCCAACTCTCTCAAATTCTTTTTCTTGAAGAATTCTTAATAGTTTAACTTGTAGATTAGGAGAAATTTCCGAAATTTCGTCGAGAAATAAAGTCCCGTTTCCGGCTAATTCGAATTTCCCTTTTTTATCTCTAATTGAACCGGTAAATGATCCCTTTACGTGTCCGAATAATTCACTTTCCAATAGGGTTTCCGTTAAAGCAGTACAATTAACTGCAACAAACGGAAATTCTTTTGTTATCCCACTATAGTGAATCGCTTTTGCAACCAACTCTTTCCCTGTTCCGCTTTCTCCTTGGATCAATGTCGTAACTTTATTATCGGCTACTTGACCGATATTTTTGTAAACGGATTTCATTGCCGCAGACTTTCCAATTATAATATTCTTATTTTTTACGGAACTATTACGATCCCCAATTACGGAATCAAGTTTCTCGCTTAATACTTTATTTTCAATTGCTCTTTTAACTATAATAATTAATTTATCAATTTCCAGCGGTTTTTCAATATAATCATAAGCTCCTTTTTGTATAGCCTCAATAGTAGTCTGCATGTCATCGTATGCGGTCATTAAAATAAAATGAATTGTAGAATCAAATTCTTGTACCGCCTTCATAAGTTCCATACCGTTCATTCCCGGCATTCGAATATCGCTGATGACCAGATCCGGCATTGTTTTTTTTATACCTTTTAATGCTTCATTACCATTAATAGCTTTACTAACTTCATAGTTTTCTCTGCTCAAAAAGTTGTAAAGTGTTTCTCTTATCGACTCGTCGTCATCAACAATAAATATTTTTGCCATTTTTTTCTCTCGCTAGTATTTTCAAACTTATGGAACCAAAGGTAAAGTTATTTCAAATATTGTTTGTCCAACTTCTGAGTTTAATAATGCTATAGTACCATTATGTTGTTCAATAATTTTTTGACAAATTGATAAACCAAGTCCAGTACCGGAAGATTTTGATGTGTAAAACGGCTCGAAAATTCTTTCTTTTTTCCCCTTGGGAATACCTCTTCCATTATCAATAATAGTCAATATAACTCTATTTTTACTATAAGTCGATTCAAATTTTACATATCCGTTATCAAGTGATGATTCGAATGAGTTTTCTACTATATTTAAAAATGCCTGATATAACTTTCCCCAATCGGCGCTAATTTTAAGATCGTTCATATTAATAATAACTGAAAAATTCTTTGCTAGAAATTTGTTTGAATTATTTTTTTCAATTGCTCTTAAAATATCAATAATATTGAATGTAGTATAATTCAATTCCGATTGACGGGAAAATTGTAATATCTCTTTTACAAGATTATTTAATCTGTTTATTTCCTTATTGATAATAGCAAACGACTGTTTATCATCTTCGTTGAGAACCAGGGTTTTGGATAGTATATCTGCATTCATTTTGATGGAAGTTAAAGGAGTCTTAACTTCATGCGCAAGTATGGCTCCCATTTTTCCTATTGCCGCCAGCTTTTCAGCTTTAGCTAATTTTGATTCTAACTTTTTAAGGTGTGTTACATCAACCTCTACAAAGAGATAACCTTTTCCCTCAATGTTGCTTAAATCAAATTGTGTAACGAAAATTAGAAAAGTTTTTAAATTATTATCATTGTCGTGAAAAACTAATTCACCTTCATAAATATTATTTTTCTGCAGTTCTTGTTTTATTGTATTAAAATCTTTTTCAAGAATTCCTTTAAAATGAATTTCATTAATGTTTTTGTTAACTATGCTATTTTTATCAACTCTATTTATTTTACAAAACATATTATTAGCCTGCATAATTTTAAAAGAACTATCAACCAACACAATAGAAGTAAATGATTTATCAAATGCATCTAGTAGCATTTTAATTCTATATTCTTTTTGTTTAATTTCTTCTACATCTTTTTTTAAAGTATTAGTTATTTCATTAAAAGTATAAGCTAATTCTCCTATTTCATCATTAGATTTTACATCAACAACTATACCATAATTACCTTTCTGAATTTCAAGCGCTTGATTCTTAAGTTTTTCAATAGGACTTAATATTACTTTGAGGACGATAAAAGAGATAGTCACTGAAACGATAATTCCTCCTAATAAGGTCATAAGAAAATACCTAGTCCATGCTGCAGGAGTATCTATACCAAACAAAATTCTTCCTAACGGGATTTGTATTATAATAATTACAATTGGAACAGCAATTAATGCAATTAAAAAGATTTTTTTACTAATACTAAATGGGCGTACTTTTTCTAATACATTTGGAAACATATTATATTTTCCAACACCAATTGCTGTAAAAAGAATCAATCCGGCAAGAAAAGCAAGGGGACTAATTTCTACAAGATAATAAAAACCCAAGATCCATGGCAAAAATAAGCCGAAAACAAATGAAGTCAAGTTCGTCAACAACAATCCGAAAAATAGAATCAGAATCTGCTTTTTGATCAACTTATTTTCTTCCTTTATATATTTACGTATCAGAACAAAAGATGCATAAATAATTAGTATTAAATACCATGCAAGAAATAATGGATATTTCCGGTCATAATGTGCTTTAACCTGATCAATATGCAAATGAGATTCATTAACCAAGTTTCCTGACCAGAGCATAAATAATAGAATTATTGATGGAATTAGAATGAACAGGGAAGTTATTGTCCCTACTTTTTGTCGATTAGCAAAGCTTATTGAGAAAAAGGTTAATGTAACAATTATTAATAAAAGTAAGGAATGACAAGATTTGTCCAAAAGGGTAACATCTTTGGCTAAAAGAGTATGAAAATGTAATCCGTGTGCTACTACATAGGCTATTACCAATATTAAAATAAGAATAAATAAGCGGCTTGTATTTTTATCTGCATTCCTGGAATATATTATTATTATTAATCCCAATGATCCTAGGATTGTTGATATCATAAAAATAAACGGAATTATATTATTCATAATATTTTTGTTCTCTACCTTTGTTGTGCAAAGTTAATACCTGCCGAAGATAATAACTAATACCAAATATTGGAAGTAAGCCGGCATTGTTAATTAAAAAAAATTAAAAATTTTTAAAAAACTTTAGAAAACACTTCCGGGAAATATGTTTTTACTAACTAATGATTACACTCCCAAACAGGCATAGGATTTGATAAACAAGATATAAATTTGAAAAAGAAAATGAAATCAAAAACAAAATTGTAAAAATATGATGAGAGATATATAATGCACGGAAGTTATGACTACGGACTTTGGCTTGTCGTTTTAATAAATGTTATAATATTTACGGTTTTCACATTTGCTTTTATTAAACCGTCAAAGAAATATGAGTGGCGTTCATTAGGAGTATTTACGGCATTTGTTGTAGCGCTGTTTACTGAAATGTACGGGTTCCCGCTTACGATCTATCTTCTTGTATCATATTTTGGTAATAACATTGGTGTAATTGATCCTTTTGTACATCTAAACGGTCATTTACTGGGGACATTATTCGGTGCTGGCGATTTGGTTAAATATGCCATTTGTTTCCTCGGTGGAATTACGATGGGGTTTGGGGCTTTTGCAATTTACAATGGATGGAAGTTGATACATGAAGGAAAAGGAAATTTAGTTACAACCGGTATTTACTCAAAAGTTAGACATCCTCAATATAGCGGGATATTTTTAATCTCACTTGGTATGTTAATACAGTGGCCTACAATAATGACAGTATTAATGTTTCCTATTTTGATCTTTGCTTATTACAGACTAGCACAAAGAGAAGAAAAAAATATAGCAACGCAATATGGGATTGAATATAGCTTATATAAAGAAAAAGTTCCGCCGTTCATACCAAAATTAAAAAAATTATTTTAAAATGAAATAAGGAGTAAAATTATGAAAAAGATAGAACCGTATCCTGTAGCAAGTGCATTGTTTTTCATTTTCGAAATATTTTACATCATTTGTATGGTTGGAAAATTTATACTAATACAATTAAATATTAATGGATTTTGGCATATGCACAAGCTTTGGGAAAATATACTGCCGGGTTTTAACGGACTCACTTTATTAAGTTTTGTGCTGGGTTTAATTGAAGTAGGAATTGGAGCATATATTGCAGCGTACATCATCGTTCCAACTTACAACAGACTGATAAGAAATAAGATTAACGACAAAGAAATTACCCGGAAAACTTTCAACGTCAGATTTAAAACCCTATTCTTCACAATTTTGTCATACTTTTCTTTTCTCTTTACTATCTGTTTCGTGTATGATTTATTTATACCGCAATTTTTAAATATGAGTATCATTTGGAAAATACTTTTACCCGGGTTTAGCAATTTAACTCTTTTAAGTTATCTCATCGGGATATTTGATATCATAATATATAGCTTTTACTCAGCATCAATCATTGCAGGTGTTTTAAATTATTTCGAAAAAGGACAAATTATTAATATAAAATAAAATTAAACAGGAGATGCTATGAAAGATTATAATGCAAATATTGCCGGATTAAGCTTAGGGATTTTCTCAATACTGATATTCATTATTTACCTCGTAACTACCTCTATCAATGGAGGTTTTCGTGAATTTATTGTTCCGTTTATCCCTATTGCTAATGAACCCGGATTACTCAACTTTATCGGTTCAATTATTATTGCCGGGATATGGGGCTATTTTTTGGGATTTACATTTGTATATATATATAACTTTTTTCAAAGAAAATTTGACAAATAGAATATTAGGCTGATATCCTTGGAATAATAGTTGAGTTATTGATTTAATAGGTAAAGACTTTTTTCCAAAATTCAGCGATTCTAAAGAGGGGGATATTATGTTGGACCTTATTTTAACAATTGCTTTTTTCACTTTAATCTTCGGATCATTCGGTTATTTTGTTTTCCGATGGTCTAAGAATCTATCAAAAAATCAAAGTCCCAAAATTTCAGTCAAAAAGGACCCGGACAAATTCGGTTGTCATTAGTTTGATAAAAATATTAAGAAATATTATCGAATCGTATCTTTAACAAATGAAGGACGTAAAACAACTAAAGGTTCAAGAGAATATCTAAAATATTGAATAATCTATTGAATAATATTTTATTAATTGTTCACCATTTAATATTTACCTAATTACCCGCAAATAGTTTTTACCAAGAGTATTCATCGGCAACAGCGATTCTCATCATATTTAATATTAACATGATTGGTTTTAATTATTTTAAATATTTTAAGTTTATTAAAATATCTTAAATAATACCGCCTGATTTTCTTCCTTTATATCAGTTAACAATAGTTTTGCATTGGCATATAAATTGTTCAGTAAGTTATATCTTTTTAATCATGCAAAAATTTGGAGGAACAAAATGGTTCGAGATCCGGTTTGTGAGATGGAAGTGCAAGAAGACCAGGATGGTGAAAGAGTATTATTTAGGGGAGAAATATATCACTTTTGTTCTACACTTTGCAGGGTTCTTTTTGAAGAAAACCCGGAAAAATATCTTCATAAAGCAAATAACAAAGTTGATAAAAAATCTGAATCCGAATAATATATTCAAAAGAGTGTTTTAAAAACAATGTAGGCTTTAGCTATAAGTTGTTCGGTCCCTTATTTTATTGTACGCTTAAACGGAATAAGGAGAATACGCAAATGAAGGGCGGTAGAGAGTTCTATTATCTGTGTATGTTGGAAATTCTATTAGTATGCGACGGATGATTCAGCCGGTTACAAAACAATTATTCGTTTGTACTATGAATATCGCTTTACCGTTTTAATTAGAGCCTTCAAATATAAATGTGAGAGTTATGGAATTAACATATAAAGACCGTAGTGAATTTCTGCGAGGATTTTTAGTACTTGTTAAAAAAGATAACAAGGTATGTGAGTTTGAAAAAAACATGGCAATGGTGGTTGGGAAATATTTTGGATTTGCTAAAGAATTTTGTGAAGAATCCATTAATGCATTATTGGAAAACAATTTTATATCTGAGAAACCCCCAATATTTTCAAATAAAATTGTTGCAGAATTTTTTGTAAAGGAGAGTTATAAAATATTAAACCAAATCCATCCGCTTACACATAATAAAGAACAATGGTTATTAAAAACGGCTGAAGCAAATCAAGTTAAGCATATAATTCTTAAACAAAATATAAATTTAAATTGAACACTTATTCTTTTTTAATAAAAATCGTAACTTGATTTTATTTAAACAATTTAAAAATATTAAAATATTTTAAAATCCCGCCTCATAATTGAATAAATAATCGGTTTTTCACATCAATAGAAATGGCTCATTATTTGCTTTATCCTTAATAATTAATTAAAGGGGTAGAGATTACTGTGTTGATAATTATTTTAACTACAATGTTTATATCAGTCATTACTATGATAATAGTTGCTAAAGTAATAGAGAAGAAAGAAAAGGGAAGTATTGAATAAGATATTGAAAAGTTTTGCGATATAAAAGAAATGAGTAAACAGGGAAATGAATCTTCAATTAATTATCTGGCAATGACTAAAAAATTAGATGATCTTGTTACTCCGAATAATAAGAATGGGAGGAAAATATTTAGCTGCTTTTAGATATTATTTTTGTTATGTACAACGAAATATATGATTTGGCAGTTATATCTAACTAAAGGAGATTGAAATGGAACGTGACCCTGTATGCGGAATGGAGCTAAACAATATTCTGGATGTACCTCGAAGTGCTTACAAAGGAGGTATGATCTATTTTTGCTGCCAGAAATGCAAAGAAATGTTTGACAATGATCCTGAGACATATATTCCCGGCATGCATTACGAACTAAACATCAACAAACATAAACCATACAAATGTGAGTGTGATAATATTGCATTAATTTATTCTCGAAGCCGCAGATAATCTAAATCATTAATATTTGGGAAAAGTTTCAATAACAATTGAAATCCAATCAATTTTAAAATTCAAGAACTGGGATTTATCATAATTATGAAAAGTGCTGAAATATCACAAAATAAAAAAGAAATAATCATATTACTTTCCGCTTGTGTTTTCGGTTTATTATGGGGTGCGATTTACCTGTTTTTTGCAGATTTACACGAAATGACACAAATGTTTAATAATACATTTATCTTCTTTACTGCTTATATACTTGATTTAAAAGTTAAAACTAAAACTATGGGTTTTCTTTTTTCCTTTATTGACGGGTTTTTATTTGGACTTTTATTCGGAGCTGTTCTCATTAGAATCATTCGTAATTATTTAAAAAACGAATTAAGCTAAAGCAATAAAAAATATCGAAAGATTTAAAGTATATTTAATTAAAATAAATATTTGATGATCAACTAAATATTTAATTGATCCCGACATAAAATCATTATTCGCTGTAATTCAATTTTACTTTTTTTAATAATCTGAAAAATATTTAAATTTCTTAAATATTTATCCTTGTAATCCTCACTTAATTAAGCAAAAACGAACATTTCGTTTGGCATATCAATTGTACTAACATAAATATATTAATTTTAAGGAGAGACAAAATGACCTTATATATAATCACGGGTATTATAATTGGTTTCGGACTATATCTGCTTTTTTCAAAAAGAAGTCAAAAAGCAAGTTTACAGTCAGCATCAAATCAGCACGTTAACCATGATCAGTCACATAGTGAAATGATTCATAGTGAAATGGACCATAATGAAATGGACCATAATGAAATGAACCATAGTAATTCGGGACATAATCATAAGAGCGGACATGGCTGCTGCGGTTAATTACAGGATTTGGCTGAGTTCTAGTTATTAAGCTGTTTAGACTTATTGTTTTTATTATTCAGTAAAAAAGCCTAACTTTTATTGGTTGTCGGCAATTTTTCAAACACGAAATCAGTGAGTAAAAAATAAACGGACAAAATAGAGTAAAAGTTGGGCTTTTAGAGTCTTTATATTTGCTGTATTATTTAGAGCATAACCATAAATATTATTTTTATTATTGTTTGCTTATAGGCATCCTTTCAAAGAATTTGAGTGAAAATATATTTTTCTTTGTTCAAACAAATATGAGAGATTTCAAGTAACATAAAAAATGTTTTCATTTTTTATGGCTTTAATAACTTATTAATTAACAAATAAAGAGGCGGAGGTATAAGATGATACACGATCCTGTATGCGGAATGGAAATCAGAGACATAAGTAAGACAGAAACAGTTGAACATAAAAACCAGAAATATTACTTTTGTTCAACGATGTGCAAAAATAAGTTTTTAGCTGATCCTGAAAATTACATTAAACAAAATAATAGCGAAGGTCATTCTAATCACGAACATCATCACCATTAAAAGTATATCCGCACTTAAGGTTTATTTTTAATTGGATATTAAGTGAGTAGGGAAAAATAGCAGCAAATTGATTAGCTAAAATCCATCAAGATTAACATGGACAATGTTATGAATGGATTATTCGAAATAATAATAAAATTTAGCTGGACGATAATTGGTTTAACTTCGGCAGCAACTATATTATTTGGATGGTGTGTCTCGAAAATCGGCTTCATTGCAGCGTTCTTCAAATGTTAAAATGTATTTTGGCGGAATGCTTTTTTTAATTTTCAGTATAACAACTTTTTTAACCGTCGGTAATATCTAAAAATTTATATAAAAATATTTGGTTGATTTATGCGAAAATTAATTTTATCTCTGATATTCATTTATCTTTTATCGTTTGCAGTTATATTGTTTGAAATCTCACTGTCGCGTTACTTTTCATACATATTAACTTATCATTTCGTTTTTATTATAATTGCATTTTCGCTGTTGGGATTATCAATAGGGCAGATGTTTTTTGCTGCAAAGTATCCAATTATTTACTCACATCTTTCCTCGTATATAATGATAATGCCCGTTGCTTTTTTGCTCAGTGTTTTAACCCT
>BDSW01000196.1 GCA_002898175.1 bacterium BMS3Abin04 | reverse complement strand
GTATGCTAAAAACCCGCCGGTCAGTATTTTTTTAGGGCTTATCTTAATCAGTTTACTTACCTTTTATTTTATACGACAGCTTGACAATAACCCTGTTCGTTTCGAAAATGAAGGATATTTCCTAAATGTTGAGAATCAATACGGTAAAGTTCTTTGGACAAAAAAAATGGGTTTTGATTCAAATAATAAGGACGAGCATGTTCTTACTATAATTGATCAAAAGATTTTTGATATAAATAATGACGGTACAAATGAAGTTTTACTCTGTTTAGAAAATCTAAAGGGAACAAAGGAAGAAAACCAAAAAGGCAGGATTGCCTGTTTTGACAACAAAGGAAAGCTTATTTGGAAATATAACTTTAACGACTCAATCAGTACAAATAACGAAGTATGTCCGATTGATTACCAAATAAATTTATTAAATGTTGTTAAAGAAACGGATAAAAAAATAATTTACGCTTATTCTAAAAATGGATTTGGATTCTCATCGGCAGTTTTTAGATTAGATGCTTTAACAGGTAAAAGATTAAAAGGCACACTATGGCATCCGGGACATTTTACCGGAGGAATTATTAGTGATTTTAACAATGACGGTAAACAGGAAATTGTACTAGAAGCAATTAATAATGGACTTGAAAGAAGTGCCGTTATGTCCATCAACATAGAAAATATTAATGGTGCCGCACCTTCTACTAATAAATATGAATACAAAGGATATCCAATTGCAAAATTTAATCACTATATCCTTTTACCAAAGACAGATTACACAGAATTTTATAATGATAGATTTAACGCTCCAAAACTTGGATCACTAACATTTAATTACCAAAACAACAAATTCCTAATTGGAGTTCTCGAAGCACCCACAACCAACGTGTCCGCAGGAATTTATTACAGTCTTGATACAAACTTATCTCACCCCAAGATATTAATTGGCGACGATTTTCACATGATGAGAGACGCATTGGTAAAGTCAGGTAAACTAAATCCTCCGTTAACCAATACAAAAGAGTATGAAAATATTTTGCTTAATCAATTTGAGGAATGGAATGCAAAAACCGGAAAATTTGAAAAGATGATAAAAAGATAGTTGGCAGGTTAACAGGTTATAAAGAAAGTAGAAAGTGAAAAGTAAAAAGTAGAAAGTAGAAAGTAGAAAGTAGAAAAAAAATATTTAGAAAAATTTAATAATTTAGACAAATACTAATGAATATTCATGAACTCGAAATAGAACGGCAAAAATTAAATTCAACTATTAAGGTAGAAAAGTCTCCGAGAATTTTATTATTTGAATTGAATAACTACTTGGAAAAAATTGTATCGGTTAAGTATAAGAATATTTACGAAAGCTTTTTTATCGAATTTCTTTCTAAGTATATTGAGCTGATAGATTCATTCAGTCCGGTTGGGATTGATCCTGCAATTACTGAACAGATCCTCAAAAATGCAAAATCATTACTTTCTGTAAACGCATTCTCTGAATTTTTAGGTGATTTGAGCAAAGCAATAAACGCTCTTGAAAATAAATATTTACTACTACATAAAGTTCTTGAGGGTGAAAAATTAGAGAGAATTGATAAGGGAAATATTGGTATTCCCTTCCCCGTAATTGAACAACACCCATTTAACAATAATAACTATGGTCTAATTGAACATCTTCAAATTATAATCCGTAAAGGGAAAAACCCAACTGAAGACCAATTCACAATTATTCCCAGTCAGGTAAACCTTGAGAAAAAGCTGACCTCTCAAATAGAAAAATCATGGCAATTGTCAAAGAATTATTGTAAAGATCATATTCGTAAAATATATCCCAGCCATGAAGTTATTATAAGGTTTTCTGAAAAATATGGCAATTACGTTGGGGAATCACTCGGTGTAGCTTTAACAATAGGATTTATCGAAGAATTACACAAGTTTTATAATCTTCCGATAGATGTTTCGGTTAACAAATATGCTGTTTTCACCGGTGGTATTGACGAAGATGGAAACGTAAAATCAGTCTCGAGTAAAGTTATTAATAAAAAAATTGAGACGGTTTTCTATTCTTGTAAAAACATATTTGCAATTCCAAAGGGAGATGAAACTTCAGCAGGAGAATTAAGAGATAATCTAAAAAAAACTTATCCGAAAAGAAACTTGAAATTAGTTCCGGTTGAAGATATTTCCGATTTAATAAACAGACGGGATTTACTTGATATAAGAAAACAAAATCCGATAAAACGAACAGCCAAGTTTATGAAAAAGAAAGCCGTTACAGTTAGTTTGGCAATTATTCTTTTAGGAATATTTTCATTTAATTTACTTAAATATTTCAATAACAAGCCGGTTAAGTTAGTTGATAACGATAAAGAATTGATAGTAGAAAACAAATACGGAAAAACCCTGTTTATAGAAAAAGTATATTATCAACTACTAACTCCCGAACAAAAAGGCGAAGCAAAATATTACAGAAGATTAATAGATATTGATAATGACGGGACAAACGAACTGCTTCTTCTAAAGGAAAATCTCGATAATCCATCTCAGAACAAATCGCTGGGAAGATTGGCGTGTTTTAATAATAAAGGTAAATTAATTTGGAGCAATATTTTCTCGGCGCAGATTAAAACAAAGAGGGATTCTTTTTCATCTACTTATAAATTTGAACGAATCTTGGGTATTACTAAAAGAAATGGCAGAAAGATAATTTATGCCTCAGCCCGGGAATATCTTTATTACCCGACTGCAGTTGTAAGTTTAGATGCGAAATCCGGTAAGAGAGTCGGCAATATTTTCTGGCATCCGGGAAGTATAAATTTCGGAATGATAGGTGATTTTAACAAAGATCAAATTCCGAGAATTATTTTATTCGGTATAAACAATGGTATGGAAAGGTGTGCAGTAATGTCAATAAATCTTGATGAACTTAACGGCAGAGCCCCATCTAAACCTAATTATTGCTTCCTTGGGTATCCGGTAGCAAAATTCAATAAATACATATTACTTCCCAAAACAGACTATAATGATTATTTTAAAATAAGATACAACAAACCGGCAGGATTCGAATTCGAATATAATTTTAATAAACTTTACATCTATACAAATGAAAACGGTAAAATTGAACGTCCAATTGGAGTTGGATATTATTTAGATAAAAACTTATCAAATCCGGAAGTAATAATTGGAGATGATTTTCAAATAGCCAGAGATTCACTTGTAGTGCATGGGAAATTGCACCCGCCTCTTACAAATACAAATGAGTACAGAAACATTTTACTTAACCAATTTATGGAATGGGATGCAAAAAGCGGTAAGTTTGTGAAAATGATAAAGAAATAGTTATAAAGTTAAAAAGTAGTAAAGTTATAAAGTTGGTTGATTTAAGGATTGGTTGATTGAAAGATTGGGTGATTTATTGATTGGTTGATTGGGAAAAAAGAATAACAAATCGGAAATTTTCAGATAAAAGATCAACATATTTTTTATCAAAGATAATTGAAAAAATTTATCAGGCACGACACACCTATTGCATAACAGATTAAATCCTGCCTCAATATAAAACCGTTTTTATGATGCGAATCACAACTTTTCAGCCGGATTCTTTTATATTTTAATTACTAAATTAGATTTAGTTCGGTGAATAAGGGATTAAGATAAATTAGGGATGATACTGTAGTTAACTATTTTTTTTTATAACTTTGTGATACAATTATGGGCGAAAATCTTCATACTCTTTTTTTTAACCTGCAAAAGGATAAATTGAACAGAAGTGAATTGAACCAATTAATTCAGTACTGTTTAAATATCGCAACTTCGTATATTATATTTAAATATTTCTCTTCGGGCGAATCAAAATTTAATTTTGATATTTCGGTGCAGGACTTAGCAGTTGATTCAATAGCTCCTTTATTTATAATTAATGGAACCGGTAAAATCGGATTGGTTAATTCAATAAATAATTGGCACTCAGATATAAACGATAGGCATGAGGCGGCTTTCTTCCTGAATAAAATTGTATGGAACCGGGTAGAGCAAACAATTATCAAAGTTATAAAACAAAAAGATCCCATTTTTGCAAAGATTCATAAAAATTTATCGACTTGTGTTCTAAATTATAATTTTAAAAAAATAAATTATTTCGGTACTTTATATATTGTAAATAATAAAATCGAACGAATTTGCGGGAAAGTAATAAGTAATGAAGAATTTGAGAAATTACCGGCTCATTTATTCCTTAAGAAACAATTTGAGCTGTGTAACGGAATTCTAATCTATTTAATAAACAATACTGTTTTTTTTCCTGCAATACCAATGAACCAATTAGTAAAAAGATTAAAAGCATTGCATTTTTCAGGTAATTTAGGCAATGATATTGTAAACAATGAATTTGAACATAATTTTGATATAGAAAATGCTTTTGTATTCGCATTGGAGAAAATTAATAATAAAATTCAGAGTTTTTATATAAAGCATAATAAATTAAATGAAGCTGACGGTACTGCTATTTATAAGTCTTTTACCGTTATTTCAGAAGAAATGAAAAACGGGGGAATTAACAGCAGTTTATACGAATATCTTAATGAACAAATGCATGAACTTAACAAAAAAGATTTTTATAAAAATTATCATGGAATAATGAATTACCTGCTTAACGATCTTAAGCGGAATCTTATAAAATTTGTTGAAGAAAAAAGTTCAAAATAAAGCATTATTGGATTATTATTAGTAGTAAAGAAAGGAAATATGATGGAAATAGGTGAAAAGGACATATTTTATTACGTCTTTTATCCTGAAAAGTTAGATACTGAAAAGCTAAAATACATAAAAAACAATAAAAAGCTTTTTAGTAATGAAATTCTTCAGTACGAGAACTCGAAGAAAGCTGTTGAAAAACCGGTACCTCATAATATTTTGGAAAAGATATATAAAAAAATCGAGGAAAAACAGCAGCTGACTAAAATTGAACTGCACAAATTTGAGGTTAAGCAGCAAGTATATCAAGAATACCGTACTTTAGCTGCCGACAGCCCCGAGGAGAAGCAAAAAGGAGTAACTGTCGATACGTATATCGATCCCGGCAATAATTATATTATTAAAGTACTAAATTTCGAAAACAAAAATAAAATTTATGTATTTGAAAAAGATCAAGAGGAATTGGAAAACTTCTCGTTAAAAATTTTCCCTTCCGGTATGATTTACAAAGGATTAAACAGCACTGAACCCCTAATTATAGAACCTAAAGTTGATGTGGAAAAAATTGTGCTGAACTTCGAATAATTCCTTCTAATTTACTTTAAATAGTTTGTCATACTTGCGGTAAAAATTAAAACCGATCAAAATCAGATGCTGAGTACGTTAGCATGATAAGCAAATGTCGAGATCGATGACGTGTCATTCCGAACCTACTTGCAGTAAGCAAGTTTGTTTCGGGATTTAAAGAGTCGGTTGAAATTATATGCTGAATTCTCGTCACGGAATGGTTCGTGACGGTCAGGTGCAGCTATCAAAATCTGAGGCTGATTGCATTTAGCTATTAAAACGGCGAACTCATATTAGGATTTTCTTACTCCTAATCTTACTCGAAAAAGCTACCAAAGCGATTAAGATGAAGATTATGAGCAAGATTAAGATCAATTGTATTAGTTGTATCTTTCACAAATAATACCAGCCGGGTTAATAGCAACACGGATATAAATAATAAATCCCAATAAAAAACCCTCAGTTACGAGGGTTCTTTCAAAAATTTTATACTTTTGCATGCCGTCTCTTCTTCTTTTTTTCATTTAT
>BDSW01000195.1 GCA_002898175.1 bacterium BMS3Abin04 | reverse complement strand
AACCGCGCAAATAGAAAAGCTGATCAAGCTGTGGATAAAGTATTTGATTCCGCTGAAAAGGGAGCCGAGGATGCTGTAACAGGGGAAGGAAAATCAGGTGAGAAGAAAACCAAAGCAAAAGAAGATAATCAAGATAAGGAAAACTCAAACGAAACAAATACGGATAATAATGCAGAGACTTCGAATAAAAAGAAAATTCAAAAAACAAATATTGTATGGTCTAAATACGATTTTGTTCCGGGAGATCAAGTTATCTTTGAAGATGCTCCGAGCGCAGATGAAGAAAATGGCGAATTTCCAAGTCGATGGGATTTGTATAAAGGAAATGTAGAAATAGGGGAAGTAAATGGCGAAAATGTGATTATGTTTTTGAGTAGAAGTTCTTATATTGTTCCCTATCTTAAAAATTCGAATGAAGATTATCTTCCCGATGTTTTTACCTTAGAATTGGATATATGGTTTAGTAAAGGTAGTTCTACTGCCAACAGATTGTGGATCTATTTAGGTGATCAAAAAAATAATAACAGAGCTGATGCTGCTCACAAAAGTTTAATTGTAATGCCGCATAGCTTGGAATTTGGAGAATCTGAAAAATCTTACCCGGGCACTGAAAATGTTGGATGGACGGTAGAGAAAGAAGGCTCATGGAAACATATTGCGATTGCTTACACCAAGGGAAAGTTCAAAGCGTACTTTAATGATACACGTTTAATAAATATTCCTCATTTAGAAGTTAACCCTTCCGGAATTACTATTGAAGCTTCAAATGACAATATGTACATTAAAAATATACGCATAGCTAAAGGCGGAGTAAAATATTACGACCGTGTATTAACCGATGGGAAAATAATTGTTAACGGAATTAAGTTTGACGTTGATAAGGCAACGTTAAAACCGGAGAGCATGGGACCGATAAACAAAATATACAAACTGATGAAAAAGAAAAAGGATTTGAAATTCAGCGTTGAAGGTCATACGGACAGCGACGGAGACGAAGCACACAATTTAGAGTTATCCAAAAGAAGAGCTAAAACGGTTATGGATAAACTAATCTCCATGGGAATTTCTCCCGATCGCCTAAAATATACCGGTTTCGGGGAAAGTAAACCTCTCGCTACTAATGCAACTCCCGAAGGCAAAGCGAATAACAGAAGAGTAGAATTTGTAAAATTTTAAGCTTTAAATTTAAACCATCCATTGTAGGGAACAACCATGGTTGTTCCTTGGGTTATTAATTTAACAGTAGTTCGTTTTCGGACTGCTGTTTTTTTATTTTAAAACTTTGTATCTTACAATGAAACTGTTTTGGGAGAGAAGTTTTATGAATATAACAATTATCGGCGCCTCAAGAGGAATTGGGAAGGAAATCTTATTGCAATCATTAAAAGCCGGACATGCTGTAACGGTTCTAGCGCGCCATCCCGATAAAATTGAAATCAAAGATGAAAAGTTGAATATAATAAAAGGCGATTTCCTCGATTATAATTCCGTTTCAGAATCCGTAAAAAATGCTGATGTGGTTGTGGTAAGTGTGGGTGCAATGCCTACGAGAAAAACTGTAAACCTGTTTTCACAAGGCACAAAACATTTGTTAGATGTTATAAAAAAAGAAAATTTACACCCTTTAATTATTGCAGTGACCGGAATCGGAGCCGGCGACAGCAGAGGTCACGGCGGATTTTTCTACAATAAAATTTTCCAACCGCTTTTGCTTAAAACAATGTACGAGGATAAAGATAGACAAGAACAAATGCTGATGAGTGAATACGATAATTGGATTATCGTAAGACCCGGAATGTTAACAAACGGAAATAAAACCGGCAAATATAAAGCTGTTAATAATTTGGCAGGTATTAAAGGAGGAAAAATTTCAAGAGCGGATGTAGCTCATTTTATTTTAGCGCAAACCGAAAATCCGGCTTATTTAAGAAAAACTCCGCTGCTGATTTATTAAATTTACATTGCAGGGAACAACTACGGTTGTTCCTACTGCGAGCATCCATTCCATCTTGTTTACAATCCGGCATTTGACGGGTGTATTTTGTGTTCTATTAATCAGCGCAAATCATAAAAAATCATAAATGATCTGCGTGCTATTCTAAATCGGGTTTTGCTAAGTTTTTATAATCCTCAATATTATCAATATCATCGAAAATTTCGTAAAAATTACACTGCCGAAATTTTTTGTTTATTCCGTTTCGTGTAACTTCTCTCAAATTTAAATTATCCGGGGCTTCCAGAATTTTCTCAATCACTTTTCTACCGAACAAAACCGGGTGACCTTTCCGTTTGTCCATTGCCGGTTGAATCCAATCGTAGTTTTGATCAATTTGATTTACGAAATCATTGTAAAACTCAAGCGGAAGAGTGGGTTGATCGACAAAGTGGTATAAAACCCAATCGGAATCGGTGCAATGTAACAACCCCGTTTTCAATGATGTGAACATTCCGGCTTTGTAATTTTCGTTCAAGACAAATTTAACTTTTTGTAAATTGGCTTTGCTTAAGTTTTTGCTTAAATCATTCTCAATTTGTTCAGAGTTAAATCCGGTTACAATTATTGCTCTATCGCAAATAGAGCAAAGTTTTTCAGTAATGTTCTGCACAAAGCTTTTATTGTCATATTCCAACAATGGTTTGAATTTCCCCATCCTTCCCGAAAGTCCGGCGGAAATGAGTAAACCATAAAGCCTATTTTTTTGCATATACCAGCTAATA
>BDSW01000194.1 GCA_002898175.1 bacterium BMS3Abin04 | reverse complement strand
GGCTAATTGCGGGTCCTCTATTGTATTGTTGTGTGCCGCATCATTTAAGTATGTACTTTCCCAATCATGCTTTCCTATCGCATCAAATGTATCTCCGGCTCCAAAATCAAACCATATATCATTCTCAAATATTATTTGACCATCCTCTAATCTCAATCGACTGTCATTGCCTGTTGCTAAATCTTCTACATCCATTCCATAGCCCGCAAAGTCTCCGAAAATACTGTTCTTATATGATCCGCCCCAGAAATCTCTTATCTTGAACAATTCGTCATTATCAGGATTCGTCGACATTTTTCCACTTCCTAAATATGTTGCATTGTATATCTGTGGAAATGCATACGGCTTACCATCTTCCGGATCCGTCCCCCCGTCATGTTCTCCGCACCTATTCCCACTATCTTCTCCCTGTATTGCAAATAAGAATTGCATCTTACCCCTTAGTCCTTCATCGTGATCAAATGCATCATCCGCATTAAAAACACTTACCAAATATTTACAATTTACCGTGCCGCCAAACCATTCATATCCGTCATCATTATTGTTGAATACTTCAATATGATCTATGGTTGTTCCGTCTCCTACACCACCAAACGTTAATCCGTTTATCTCATTGCCGGCTCCTATATCCGTTCCCCCATGACGAATTGAAACATACCTCATTACTCCGCTATTATCATGATCATCTGTTCCACCGTACTGTGACTTTACCGAGACCGGTAATCCTTCTATATGACCAACTCCGGCTGCCGTGTTTATCCTGGCTTTTCCTAATAAAATTATTCCGCCCCATAAGTTTGTTGCGGGTAATACTAAATCATTTGGATCGGTTACATCATCACTCTCCGCTGTAAATATAATCGGTTTTTCTCCTGTCCCTTCAGCATAAATTTTTCCACCTTGAGCAATAATTAACGCACTTGCATTTTCTCCTTGACCAGCCTTGCCTTTTACCACTGTTCCCGCTTCTATATTTAATACCGCACCGTCTTCTACAAATACAAATCCCTCTAACAAGTAAGTCTTGTCTGCCGTCCAGTATACTACATCCCCTGCATTTATTGATGCATCGGTTACCGTTACAGTGTTTGTTTGATCTAAAGCCTTGTTGGGAACTAAATATCCGTAACTATCTAATGCTGTCCAGCCTTTTAACCAGTTAGTTGATCCAAATGCGCCTTTATAGTTAACACGATCAAAGAAATCTGTAGATTGACCCTGAACAATTACAGAGAAGAAAGTCACAAACAGAAATACGAAAAGAAAAGAATTAGTTGTTTTTTTCATTATTACTCCTTTGTTGTTAATGAATGATTTTATTTACAATCTATATTTCAACGAAACAGAATACGTGGTTCCGGTTGAATAGCTGCTATAAACATACTCTGTTCCTTTAAATTCTTGTATTTTCTCAATTTTATTATTTAATATGTTGTTTGCCGAGAGTTTTAATGATAAAGTTGAATATATTTTCTTACTCACCGAGAGGTTCAACATGTGAAAGGGTTTTTCATAAACATCAGGAGCTCCAACCGAACCTACAGCAGACAATCTCTTCCCGAATACATTGTAAAATACGCTGGCTGATAGACCCAATCCGATATTTTCATAATTAAGATTTAAGTTGAGTATATATGGCGATTGTCCTTGGAACGGTCTTTGATCACTAGCATTAGGTTCGTATAATTTTATACTTTCCAGTTCTTTCTTATCTATATCAACCTCAGACGAAATTAGCGATAAGTTTCCACCTACGGAAAATTCTTTAAATGCTTGACCAATAAAATCTAATCTTGTCCGTACCTCCAGCTCAATCCCTTTAACATAAGCTCTATCCACATTTGTCCATGATAGTACATTATTAACTGCATCTAAAATTTTTATTTCTATAGGATCTTTAAATTCTTTCATAAACAAACTGACCGAGAAAACTTCTCCGGGTCTTGTGAACCATTCCCACCTTAAATCGTAATTATCTATTAATGTTCTTCCTAAACCGGGATTACCGACATATCTATCGCCGCCGTTAAAATCATAATTTGAAAATGATGAAATCTCTCTAAAATTCGGTCTGGCTAATGTTTTACCATAAGACGTTCTGATGTTCATATTCTTTAACGGTGAATAAATTAAATTAACGGAGGGCAGCAAATCGTCGGTTTTAATTTTTCCGCCTTCTTGACCTTCTTTAATACTATTAACAATCATATTAGTCGATTCCAGTCGAAGACCGCCTATAAATCTTAGATCGGTAAAAACCGGTAAATCTATCATGCCATAAACCGCTTTTACAATATTGTTGGCATTATAATCACTGGAAGTCTGATCGGTTTCTTGAATGTAAACAGGTAATCTGTTCAGGGTCTTTCCATTTCCTAATGTATCTGTACTTACCCAACCGAGATATTTATCAGAAAACAGCTGCGATATATTTCCGTTTTCTCTTCTTAAATAAGTTCCCAGTCTATTAGAAGGTGAATAGACAAATCTTCTTTCACGGAAATCCCTTTTTTTATCCGAGTATAAGCCCCCAAATTTTACCTTTCCAGTTTCCTGATTCCATTGTTTAAAGGGAATGGAAAAATTAAGTTGAAATTCTTTTTTACTTTCGTAGGTTTTTCTAAAATACCTTTCGGGTGCAAGATTAGATTTGATTCCATAAACATCATTTTGTGTTACATAATCATAGAAGAACCGCAAGTCGGGTTCATTTTGATATGAATTCAGACTTGATACTCTCCAATCAATTTTCATATTTAAAATATCTAAGAACTGATGTTCACCATTTAATTGAACTGAATTTAATGAACGTTCTTTATATTGAATGCTTTTTACTTGATACAGCCAATCAGAATTTTGATCGTACGGATAACTACCGGAAATAAATCGGACAGAATTATTCCCATTTTGATTATATAGTTCATTTATACTGATTTTGTGATGCGGAGATAATCTATAAGATACCTTCAATATTCCACCCCACAAAACGTCATCAACACTTTTTCTATCTTTCATAAAAAAGGTTGTATCAAGCTGCGCTTTATTCGGGTCTATAACTCCTCTCGACCATCGATTAACTTGACCGTCAAAATATCCGGATTGATTTCTTTTATAACTAAGGCTTAATAGATAGCCTAGCGGTCTTCCAAAAAAATCAAATTGGTTACCAAGCGAGAAAGAATAACTTTGATTAACCGGTACTGTTCTTTTATTTGGATTCATTTCCGGTGAAAAAGCTTTTGTAATATCATCTATTTGCTTAGCCAAAACATTATCCGTTTGAGCTCTACCAGCCAGCGGAACATAAGTATCTTCTCCGATAATTGAAGGCAAATCCCTCATACCGTTATCCATACCCAGCCAATCGGTTGCGCTTTCAATCGAACCTAATCCGTTTTGGTCAAACGTTATTTGCGAGTTATAAGAACTTGAAGCAGTTAATGAGAAGTTTAATTTTTCGGGGAAATCTTTTGTTGCTATATCAACTATTCCGCCGGAGAAATCCCCCGGTCTATCCGGTGTAAAAGTTTTAATTGCTTGTATATTATCAATTAGATTTGCCGGTATTAAATCAATCGAGCCGGCTCTTTTATAAGGATCAATGCTTGGGATTTCCGCACCGTTTAATTGTGTGCTGGTATATCTATCGCCCAACCCGCGCACGTAAACATATTTACCGTCTACTACCGAAGCGCCAACAACTTGTTTAACTGCCTCGGCTGCATTTCCTGCTCCCGATTTTGAAAACTGCTCTGCGCTTACTGCATCGCTTATCGCAACGGACTTTTGTCTTTTTGAAAGAAGACTAGCTTCGGTATTATTCAATGCTTTTGCTGTAACTACTACTTCTTTAGTTTGGATTACCTTTGAATCTAATATTATATTAATCTTAGTAAACCGATCAGTTTTTACTTCAACATTTTTAACAGTTTTTTTACTATAGCCGACCATCGAAAAGATCAACGTATAATTGCCGGCAGGCACTTTATTAATTTTGTAACCCCCATCAATATCTGCTGCCGCACCTATTGTTAATCCTTGAACAATTACATTGGCTCCAATTAAAGGCTCTCCATTTGAGCCATCAAGAATTTGCCCGATAATTGAACCGGTATTACTTTGCCCAAACACATTTTGTGTTATGAACATTAAGAAAAGCAATACAGATATGAATTTTATTAATTTATTTAAACTTATATTAGTAGCTAAATTATTAGTTTTCATTTTACTCTCCTTCCGGGATAGCTTTTTATGATTTAATTTCTTGGGTAAAATTAGCTATGGTATATTAACTTAGTATTAAGTTAAGGTAGTTTAAATGTTAAGAAATCGTTAAGAAATTTTGAAGTGTATGAATTAGGGGGAACAACCGGTTAAGGTTTATTTAAAGATTATTTTGAAATACAGTGGGGGTAAATTAATATTTCAATAATTATTTCTGATTTGACAGTTAATATTATTCTTCATCGCTTTCGTCATTATCAATATCATCATAAATATATTTTTGATATTTATGTTTTATCAGTTTTGCATCAACAATGAATATAACATCTTCTGCAATATTTGTTGCCTGATCACCTAATCTCTCCAAATGTCGGCATATTTCTAAAAGTTCTACAGACTTTTCAATCTCTTCAGCATTTGATTTCATAAAGTCGATAAGGAGCTCCTTATTTTCAACAAACAATACATCCAGTTCCGAATCTTTTTTTACAACCTCTTTGGCTAATTCAGAATCCTCATTATTGAAGGCATCAATTGAATTATGCAGCATTTCTTTAGCTATTGAAATCATTTCATGAATTTTGGTATTCTCATAAAAGAAAGGCTTGGGTTTAAGCTTTGGCTGTCGTAAAGCGATGTTCCTGGCTAAATCACCGACACGTTCTAAATTTGTATTAATTGTTAAGGCAGAAATTATTAGTCTTAAATCCATTGCGACCGGCTGATTTAACGCAATTATTTTTTGGCAAGTTTTTCCAATCTTACGATCGTATTTATTTACTTTATTCTCGCGTTCCAAAACTAACTTTGCAAATTCGTCATTTTCTTCTTCGAAGGATTTAACCGCTAGATCTACTTGATCTTCAACCAAGCTGGACATTTTTATTAAACGTGTTTTTAATTTTTCCAAATAAACATCAAATATTCTTTCCATTTAGAACCTCTTAATTTTAACCGAATCTACCGGTAATATAATCTTCCGTTTTCTTTACAGATGGATTAGTGAATATTTTTGCTGTAGGACCGAACTCAACTAGTTCTCCCATATACAAAAATGCCGTCATATCGCTAACTCTAGCAGCCTGCTGCATATTATGTGTTACAATTACTATCGTGTATTCTTCTTTCAAATAATGGATAAGCTCTTCTATTTTAGCTGTCGAAATCGGGTCGAGCGCACTAGCCGGTTCATCCATTAAAATCACTTCCGGTTTAATTGCAATAGCCCTAGCAATGCACAGCCTTTGTTGCTGACCGCCTGATATGTCAGCACCGGATTCGTTAAGAGAATCTTTTACTTCATCCCACAATGCAACTTGTTTTAAACTTTGTTCAACTACTTCGGTAAGTTTATTTTTATTTCTTACACCGTTCAGCCTCAATCCTGCAACAACGTTATTAAATATAGACATCGTAGGGAAAGGGTTAGGTTTCTGAAAAACCATTCCCACTTTTCTTCTTAATAGAACCGGATCAAATTTCATGATATTATTTCCGTCAAGAAAAATCTCTCCTGTTATTGTCCCTCCCACAACTTCGTGCATACGGTTTATACTTCTGAGGAACGTAGATTTACCGCAGCCGGAAGGACCGATAATAGCTACTACTTTATTTTTAGGAATAGATAATGAAATCTCTTTCAGTACTTTTGTTTTTCCGAAATAGGCCGATAGATTCATCACATCGATTATTGTCTTTCCTCGATTTTTATCTTCGGAAATTTTATTTATTGAATCTGTTTGGTTTATAATAACATCATTTTCCATTGAATCACCAAGATTAATATTTGGATCTTGTTAAAAACTTAAACAATAAACTAATAAGAGAAATGAGAGCAATAAGGATAAGCGAAGCCGTCCAAGCTTGGTCATTCCATTCTGTAAAAGGAGATTTAGCATAATCATAAATATAAACAGTTAAAGAAGCAATCGGCTGAAAAATTTTAGTTGACCAGAACCGGTTTCCCAGGGCTGTAAATAGCAGCGGTGCGGTTTCACCGGCTGCTCTTGCAAAAGCCAGCAAAACACCGGTAGCAATTCCTTTCCAGGCAGACCGCAAAATAATTACTAAAGATGTTTTCCACTTTGGAATTCCAAGAGCTAAACCCGCTTCCCTATAGGAATGCGGCACAAGCCGTATCATTTCTTCAGTAGTCCGGGTAATAGTTGGAATCATAAGGATAGCGAGAGATACTCCCCCCGCAAAAGCAGAAAAGTGATGCATCGGCAGAACTACAATAGTATATGCAACTACACCGACAACAATAGATGGGATTCCGCTTAAGACATCGGCTAAAAATCTAACTACATTTCCAAATTTATTATTACCGAATTCAGCTAGATATGTACCCGACATAATTCCCACCGGCAGACCTATTGCGCCACCGATTCCAATAAGTATTAATGTACCGACAATAGCATTTGCCATCCCTCCTCCTGCTTCTCCAACAGGCTTTGGCATAGCAATAAAAAAATCGAGATTTAGGGAGGTTAATCCCTTCGTAACTGTATAATAAAAGATCAACAGTAAAGGCAAAACCGTTAATACTACTGAAAGAAAAGTTAAAGAAAGCATTATGTGATTTGTTACTTTTCTTCTGATAAAGTAAAGGTTATTTCTATTTAACATTACTCCACCTCTTTTCCAAACTCCAAACAAGCAGCCTTGCAGCAATATTTATAATAATAGTAATAAAAAACAAAATTAAGGCAAGTTCTATTAGTGCACTTAAATACAAATCGGAACTTGCTTCGGTGAATTCATTAGCCAGTACGCTGGCCATTGTATAAGCCGGATCGAACAACGACGGAGATATTAAAGCACGATTACCTATTACCATAGTTACAGCCATGGTTTCACCAATAGCTCTTCCAAGTCCCAGCATTGTCGCACCTAAAATTCCTGAGCGCGAATTGCTGAAGACTATTTTAATCACTTCCCATTTTGTTGCACCCAATGCAAGAGCAGCTTCTCTTTGTGAATCCGGTACTGATTTTAAAACATCTCTGGAAATTGAAGATATAATCGGTAGAACCATTATAGAAAGTATTATTGCCGCCGCTAACATTCCAAATCCGTAAGGCACTCCTTTAAAAAAAGGAAGGTAACCTAAATGCTTTGCCAACAAGGGTTCTACCGAATTTCGGAGCCATGGAACCAGCACAAATATACCCCAAAGTCCGTATACTACACTAGGAATACCTGCAAGAAGTTCGGTAAAAAATGAAAGAGGTTTTTCCAGCCAGTTAGGCGCTAACTCGGAAAGAAATATTGCTACTCCCAATCCAAGAGGAAGTGAGATAAAAAGTGCTAAGAATGAGGAAACAAGGGTTCCGTATATAGCCGGTAACGCTCCAAAAATTTCTTTTACCGGATCCCAGGTAGATGTTACTAAAAATTGCCACCCGAATTTATCAATGGATAACTGCGAACCGATGTACATCTCGTAGCCCATTACAATAACCAGTAAAAGTACTAACAATGCGAAAAATTGTGCTAACTTCTTATATATAAAGTCACCAATGTTTTCCGAAGCTACGTTGCTAGAGAGCATTTTGGTTATTATGATAGAACTTTTATTTTTTAAAATTGTTTTCTTAAACAATCAGTTTCCTTCAAATTATTTTAACGCACGTCCATTGGCAGTAATTGAATTTATTTTCTTTTCACAAAGTTTAATAACCGATTCAGGCAAGGGCGCATAATATAAATCCTTTGCATAAGCTTCACCTTTTTCCATTGCCCAATGCAAAAACTTTACGAGGCTTTCTGCTTTTTTTCTATCGTTCATATTCTTGTAAACTAAAAGCCACGTAAATCCTGAAATAGGGTAAGCATTTTTACCCGGAGCATTCGTTAAGATAGCTCTTAGATCTTCGGGCATATTTTTAGAAGCACCTTCAGCTGCAGCGGAAACAGTATTAAAGTCAGCTTTTACAAAATAACCGTCTTTATTTTTAAGTGTAGCATATTGAAGTTTGTTTTGAACTGCATAAGCAAGCTCTACATATCCAATAGAACCTTCCGTTTGTTTTACTATACCGGCAACTCCGTCGTTACCTTTTCCTCCCAAACCTACGGGCCAGTTTACTGCTGTTCCAAAACCAACATTTTTTGCCCATTCTGTATTAACCTTGGATAAGTAATTTGTAAAAATATAAGAAGTTCCGCTTCCGTCGGAACGATGAGCAACCAGTATTGGGCGATGAGGAAGATTAACTCCCGGATTTAACTCTACAATTCTCTTATCGTTCCACATAATTATTTTACCTAAGAAAATATCTCCGACAGTTTTACCGTCAAGTTTCATTACTTCTTTAATAGAAGGCAGATTGTAACTTAAAACAACTGCACCCATTACAGTTGGGATATGAAGAATTTCCGTGCCGCGTTTTTCTTTAGCTTTTTTTAATTGGATGTCACTCATCGGCCCGTCGCTGGCCCCGAAATCGACCGTCCCTTCGGTAACCTGTCTAATACCTGCACCGCTTCCGATAGCTTGATAGTTTATCCTGACACCTGTTTCACGATTGTACAAATCAAACCATTTTGAATAAATTACATAAGGGAATGTTGCTCCGGCACCGTTTAATTGTACTTGTCCTATTACCATATTGGAAAACAAACTTAAAAGAATTGCTGCAAATAAAAATAATTTAATTTTCATATTTTACTAACTCCTGATTTTTTGTGATCCAAATTTAAATAGAAGGTTTTCTTTAGGGTTTAAGAAATTGTTAAGTTAATGTTAACAAATTGTTAAGTTTAAAAATAAAGGAGTCAAGTTTAATTGATATTACCGTATCTTTTTTGAAATTGCGAAGCTGCAATCTTGTTTTTTCCACGAAATTATTGTCACTCATAAAAAAATATTTTTATAAGTCAGAATAACTCGCTGTTATTCAAACTGATTAGCTCGTTCCAACTCCGGGTTATTAGAATTATTAAAATATACTTTTGGATTAAACTTGTTTTATGAAAAAGGATAATTAACAGAAATTAATGAGTATTATTATCAATAATAAGTATTTTGCTTCTTTATTTCGACATCCTTCTTTAGATTAACAAGTATTTTATTGTTTACTTATTTTTATTGCTTCTTTCCGCACAACTTTATTTAGAGAGAAAAAGACAACACGATTTTATTTGTGGGAATAAAATTTGCTTAACATAGATACATCTGTATTAAAGGAATATTAATTTTGTACTAAGAAAATGTTAAGAAGATTAGTTTTCTGAAAGGATTGAATAATAGCGTTGGTATATTCAGAATCCTTAATTTAGATTAAAATTAATATTTTAAATTAATTGCAGGTTTCTTATAAGATTTAATAATAACATTATAGTTTAATTAAATATATTCGAGATGTTTAATCATTGATAAATAATACATTCCTTAATCCTTGTGCTTTTTCAATTTAAAAGAAAATTCCGAACCAACATCTTTATCACTTACTACTTCTATCTTTGAATCGTGAGCTTCAATAATGTGTTTTACTATTGCCAAACCCAAACCGGTTCCGGGAATAGTTTTAGACCTATCACGATCTGTTCTATAAAAACGTTCAAAAACCCTATTGAGGTCCTCTTGAGGAATTCCAACTCCCGTATCTTTAACTTTTATCCAAACAGACTTTTGCTTCTCCTCCACAATAAGTTCGACTCTTCCCTTTTCCGTATATTTTATTGCATTTGATAATAAATTATTCATTACTTGGGTAAGCCTGTCTTTATCTCCATAAACATCTAAATCCGGATCTAGCTTATTTAAAATAAACTGAATATTCTTTCGCTCAGCAGGTTCTTTAACCTGTTGATAAATCTCATTGAGAAAATTATTAAGATTAAAATATCTAAAACTCATTCTCATTTGCCCGGATTCAATCATTGAGATATCAATCAGATCATTTAGCAGAGCGTTTAAATTTTCCGAATGCCGATAAGCTTTTTCTAAAAATTGTTTATTTACTTTTTCATCGTATAGGGCACCGTTTAACAATGTTTCCAAAAATCCTTGTAATGCAAAAATCGGAGTGCGAAGTTCATGAGAAACGTTTCCTAAAAATTCTTTGCGGGTCTGTTCAAGTTTCTGCATTTGAGTAATATCTCGCTGAGTTCTCTTAAACATAGCTTTAATATTACCTTCGAGGTCAACTAAGGATTTACTCATCTGGATTTCATTCGGAGAATTATACTTATTTTTGCGAATATTTTTAATCGTTGTTTTTATTTCATCTATTTCCAGCGCTCTCTTTTTACCGAGAGAATAAAGAAAAACAATATCTATTACAAACGTCAAGAATAAAAGAGAAATGATTTTATGAATTGGATAGTGAAAGAAGAAAGAAGCACTTAGAAGAAACACTAAGCTCAATAATACAATTTCTTTAACAAATATCTTGGAGTGAGAGAGATAATTTTTAAAGTTATTCCACATCTTTAAATCGATATCCTACACCTTTAACAGTTTGAATAAGTGTGGAATATTTTCCTAATTTTTCTCTTATTTTTCTAACATGAACATCAACTGTTCTATCAACAACGTAAACATTTAATCCCCAAATCTCATTTAATAAAACGTCTCTTGGGAATACTTTCCCTTTATTGGAAATTAAAAAGTGTAATATTTCAAATTCCTTTTTAGGGAAAGCAATAATTTCTCCGTCAACCGTAACAGTAAATCGTTCTCTATCAATTTCAATGGGACCTAACTTAAGTTTTGTTTCTTTTTGTTTAATACCGGATTGTGACGTTTTATTCTTTTTTAATTTAGACTTTACCCGAGCTACCAGCATTTTAGGAGAAATTGGTTTTTTAATATAATCATCGGCGCCGAGATCGAATCCTTTGAGTTCATCAAGCTCACTGGTTTTTGCCGTAAGAAAAATAATAGGGATATCATCATAATTTTTATTAGAACGCACTTTTTTGCAAACCTCGTACCCATTCATTTTAGGCATCATAATATCAAGAACAATCAAATCCGGATTATTTGTCATTTTTGCCAACGCCATTTCACCATCGAATGCAGAAAAGACTTCAAATCCTTCTTGTTCTAAATTATACTGCAAAAATTCTACAATATCTTTTTCGTCGTCAACTAATAATATTTTTGTTTTCATTTATTTAAGTATTATTTCTTTCTCTTTTTCCGCTGATTCGTAAATTGCTTCTATGAGTTTCATACGTGCAATTGCTTCCTCACTGGAAGACAAAAAAGGAGTGTTCCCTCTAACAGAGCTAATAAAATGCTTCAATTCGTTTTCGTAGGATTTTTTGTAGAGATTTTTTATGTTGGCAGAACCGGTTGGAGTATAATCGATTCTTGCAGAATCCACCCGCTTATAAGCTCTAAACGGATTCAAATGCCCGGTTCCCTCAGTACCAAAAGCAGTTAAATTAAAGCTGTCTTTTTCTGAATGGAGAGACCAACTAACTTCAAAATTAATTACCGACCCATTTTTTAATCTTAAAAAACCAACTGCAGAATCTTCTACTCCTTTTATTTTATGTGAATAAGTTTGGACTGATACGCTTTTTACGGGAGGATAATCTAAAAACCAAATCCCCAAATCAAGCAGAACAATTCCAAGATCAATCAGCACGCCGCCTCCGGATTCTGTTTTTTTGCGGAACCATTTCTCTTCACTACTCTGTTTTCTCGACCATCCGCATCTAATATAAAACAGATTGCCCAACTCACCGCTATTAACCATACTTTTTAAAAGCATGGCATCCGGTCTAAACCTAAAGTTCATTCCAACCATTGCTTTTACTTTATATTTTTTTGCAGCATCGTTAATTTTTTTTGCTTCTTCATAGTTTACTGCTATAGGTTTTTCAATAAGAACATGTTTCCCCGTTTTTATTGCTTCCAAAGAAACTTCCAAGTGAGATTTTGTAGGAGTTGCAATTATCACAGCATCTATTTCAGTTTCATTTAACATTTTCTTGTAATCTGTATATTGATTAGAAATGTTAAATTTATTCCCGACAGTTTTAAGTCTATTTTTATTTATCTCGGAAACAGCTGTAATATTAACGCTATTTAACTTTGAAAGAATTGGAAGGTGAACAAGTTGAGCAATTCCCCCTAAACCAACTACTGCAACGTTGGTCTTTTTCATTATGCAACTTCTCCCTTTTCAATACTTTTACGGTGAACAAAATTTTCAACCCGCTTAGCAATACCATCCGGATCGATTTCCAATAGTTTATGTAATTCCGCTTGTGTTCCTTGCTCTACAAATTGATCAGGTAATCCGATTCTTAATACATCGTTTTTATAATTCTTTTCATTCATATATTCCAAGACACCCGAACCGAACCCTCCCGCAATTGTATTTTCTTCCAGGGTAACAATTTTATCAAATCTGGAAGTTATTTGGTCAATCGCATTTGTGTCTAAAGGTTTAATAAACCTCATATTATATAAGCTGCAACTAATTCCTATCTCGTTCAACTTATCAATTGCTTTTTGAGCATAACTAACCATAAGTCCAACCGCAAGTAATGCAACATTTTCTCCTTCAATAATTTTTTCGCTGGTACCAATAGGAATTTCATCAAATCCCTTTTTTAACTCAACACCAACCGCACTTCCGCGAGGATACCTAAGAGCTATAGGACCTTTCTTATATTGAATGCCTGTATAAAGCATATCCCGTAACTCCGATTCGTCTTTGGGAGCCATAATTACCATATCCGGAATCATACGGAGATAAGATAAATCTAAAACGCCATGATGAGTTGGTCCATCGGCGCCGACTAATCCTGCTCTATCTAAAGCAAAAACAACATGAAGTTTTTGTAATGCTACATCATGAACAATATGATCAATTGCTCTTTGTAAAAATGTTGAATAAATAGCAACCACCGGAATAATTCCTTGAGTTGCAAGACCGGCAGCAAAAGTAACACCATGTTCTTCCGCTATCCCAACGTCAAAATATCTCTTGGGAAATTCATCTTTAATAAGATTGAGCCCGGTACCGTCAGGCATAGCAGCAGTTATACCAACTACTTTTTCATTTTCATTCATTATCTGTTTTAAAGCTTCTCCGAAAACAGCTGTAAATGAAGGCGGAGCACCGGCTTTCTTAAGCACCTGCCCGGTAAGTTTATCAAAAGGTGATATCCCGTGAAACTTAGGTCTATTTCCTTCCGCCGGTTTATAACCTTTTCCCTTCTCGGTAATTACATGAACAAGAATTGGGCCTTTTAACGATTTTATCTGTTTAAATATTTTAACCAGCTTACTAATATTATGACCGTTAATAGGTCCGAAATATCTGAAGCCTAAAGCCTCAAATAACATTCCCGGTGTTACAACGGCTTTTACACCGGTCTCTAATCTGGAAGTAACATATCTTAACCTGTCACCAAAATGATCAAGTTTACCGGTTAAACCCCAGACAGCATCTTTTAACTTGTTATATTCAGGATGAGAAATAATTTCGTTAAAATAGTTTGAAATTTGCCAAACGTTCGGGGCAATCGACATATTATTATCGTTAAGAACAACTATTAAATTCTTTTTTAATATACCGGAATTATTCATTGCCTCATATGCTAAGCCGCCCGTCATAGCACCATCGCCAATAATCGCTACTACACGACTGTCATTTTTCCCTTCGATATCGTTAGCAACTGCAATACCAAGTGCCGCGGAAATTGAAGTTGAGGCATGACCGGCTCCGTATTCATCATATTTACTCTCAGTACGTTTTAAGAATCCGCTTATACCCTTAAATTTTCTAATCGTTTTTAAGCTGTCTCTTCTTCCCGTAATTATTTTATGCGGATAAGCTTGATGCCCGGTGTCCCAAACTATTTTATCACTTGGAGTATCAAAAACTTTATGCAGCGCAAGAGTTAATTCAACAGCTCCTAAACCTCCGCCAAAATGTCCACCAATCTGTGAAATAACATCAACAAGATATTCTCTGATTTCGCTGCTTAATTGCTTTAGTTTATGAACATCAAAATCTCGTATGTCTTCTGGATCGTTTACATCAAACAATAGTTCATATTTTGTTTCATCTGCCACTTTATTCTCCTTCCTTTTTCTATTCTTCTAATTTATCAAATTCACTGTCGAGTTGTTTTTTTAATTCAGTTACTTTTAACTCGGCATTTGCAAGAATACTGTAACACTTCCTGGACAATTCAATTCCTTCCTCATATAATTTAACGGAATCTTCCAAACCAATATCATCGCTTTCAAGTAATGTTGATATTTCTTCCAGCCTTAAGAGAAGTTGTTCGAATTTTTGCTCTTTCTTTTTACTCATTGCTCTCTATTAATTTCTCGTTGTCATAAAATTGAATTGTAAAACTTTTGTTTTCTATTAGATTCTTTGCTCTTTTGATATATTTTCCATTTTGTTTAATAAGCGAAAACCCCCTTTTTAGTGTTGCCTCTAAATTGTGAGCTTCTATGGATTTGGTATAAAAGGCTAAATTACTTTTACTTGCAGAAAGTTCTACTTCAATGTTGTTACTAATCCTGTAAACCAAATTATCGAGAAACTGCACTTTATAATTAATCCTACTAAGTGGATTTCGAAATCCGTACGCATTTACAACACTATAAATGCTAGATTTATGATTTTTAATTTTGTCTAAAATATTAAGCTTTATATTATATGAAAAATCATTTACAAAGGCAAAAATTTCATCTTTATTCGGGGTAGCTAATTCCATAGCGGCAGACGGTGTAGGCGCTCTCAAATCAGCTACAAAATCAGCAATGGTAAAATCGATTTCATGACCTACACCGCTAATAGTAGGAATTTTTGATTCAAAAATAGCCCGCGCAACAATCTCTTCGTTAAAGGGCCACAAATCCTCTAAAGAACCGCCACCTCTAGCAACAATAATTAAATCAATATCTTTTCTTTTATTTAATTGTCTAATGGCAGAAACAATTTCACCGGCAGCTACTTCACCTTGTACCGCCGCACCTGCAACAACTAACTCAAAAAGCGGATATCTTCTTTTGGCGACACTTATCATATCTCGTAACGCTGCAGTTCCTACTCCAGTTACTATTCCAATCTTTTGCGGAAAATTCGGAATAGCTTTTTTGTTTTCCTCATCAAAAAGACCTTCAGCGCGGAGCTTTTTCTTTAACCTTTCAAATGCTGCTTGTAATTCCCCTTCCCCTGCAGGCTGCATCGAGCGCACATTAATTTGATATGAACCGCGTGGCGGATAAACCGTAAGTTTTCCTTTAATTACTACTTTCATTCCATCTTGCGGAGTAAAGAATACATAGTTATTAACCCCTCGCCACATTGTACAGCTAATTTGTGCATTACTATCTTTCAGAGTAAAATACCAATGTCCTGAAACATGAGCTTTAAAATTTGAAATTTCACCAACGATTTTAAATGAATCGAATTCCTCTTCAAGCAACATTTTAATTTGGGATGTAAGTTCGCCGACGGTTAAAATTATATCATTCATTTTCTTCCTTTCTGAATATCAAACAATACTGATGATGCCGGTTACCAACCCAAGCATTGTTAATACCAAGGGCAATTAAAGGTTTATCGTCTTGCAGCCAAATTTTTTCGTCTTTCAATACCCAGCTTTTAGCGCCTCTTTTTGTCAAGGAAACAGCAGTATCAAAAGCTAACGGAAATAATTTACTTTTATAGTATATGTTGTTTGTAATTATAGTCATATAACCTTTATCTTTTACTACATCATAAACTTTATCAAATATTTTTGCTTGATTCTTTATAAACTTTTCATAGTTTTTTATGTTGCCGAGGTCTTCATCATCAATAGAATATTGTGTGTCTAACCCTTTCTCTTTTCTTGCTTTCTGCCTTAAACTGTTTCTTTCCAACTGATTCCAATAAGGTGGAGAGGTTACAACATAATCAAACTTTATGTTATTTAATTTTTTACTTTTTAATATTTCATCAATATCTAAAGATGAACCTAATGATGGAATAATACTTTTAGAAAAATCTTTAACTTTAATTCTTTCTTCTGCTATACTATAATATTTTTTGCCAAGTTCAATACCGACTGCATTTCTATTTAGCTCACCCGCAGCAATTAAAGAGCTTCCTGTACCTAAGAACGGGTCCAAGACCCATTGATTTTCTTTTGTAAAAAACCGGATAAATTCTTTTACTAATGATTCTGGAAATTTTGCAGGATGTAATATTTCATTTTCCTTTCGTCTGATTGGTCTATGAATAAACCAGGACTTTGAAAATTTAATCCATTCCTTACCCGTTAAGTCATTTAACTTATTCTTTGGATTGTACTTCCCTCTTTCACCAAGGTCAATGTACTTTGTTTTTTTGGTTGTTTTTGTTTTCAATTCAATACGTCGTAAATTTATTAATAAATATTACTCATAATTTTTGATATAACGTTAAAGATTTAATGAGAAAAATGATGCAAACAAGCCGACCGAAATTTCATGAAAGTCGCTTAACCGGTTAACGGGTTGAAAATTATATCGATAAGAAAAATAAACAGTAAATACATCATAAAATTTGAACAGACCTAATTTTATTTGTGGAGAAAATCCGTTGTGCCCGCGAAAGTCCGTGTAGCCGCCAATTCCCGTAGAAATAAATTCCAATCCGTTTATTCGAAACAATTTCTCATAGTTAATTCTTAAAATATTTTTTATCGGTGCATTAAAAATATGCGAATACCCTATTGAAAAGTATGCCGTCGGGTAATTGTACCCGCTGGAATAGAAAGTTAAAACCGGTAAATCCTTTGTCAATTCAAAATATTTTATGCCGTTAATAAATACAACAGCCGGAGTGGGCGTTAAATACAACAAACTTCCCAGACACAGTTCTACAAAAGCGTTTGTGGTTTTATTCATCTCAAGTTTAGTTTTGTATGGAAATTCTAAGTCATAGATTTCACTTCTATAAGTCCGATTGTTTTTATCCTTAACAATCAAATAAAAAGGTACATGCGTGGAATCAAATTGATAATCAGTAAGGTCAATTTTAATTTTATGATCTTCACTTCGAGTCTTTGACACATCAAATTTATACTTGTTATTTAATATTAAAACGGATGTTACACTATCGCTTGTAAAGAATGATAATACAAATGAATGAGGTAGTTCTGGTGTTACGTAAGCATCAATCAAGAAAACGTCAACAGTTTCATCTAAGCTATCGGCTACTTGTCCGAAAGAAATTATGTTAAAAATAAACAAGAAAAGAAATACTGTTAGAATCTTCATTAACTATCGATTTGAATTTTGAGTAAATAGAAATATAATTATTTTTAGCAAGAAATTACATAATTTAAAACAGCTTTTTAAACAGACCTCTAAAAGAAACTTTTTTACCAAGCAAAGAAAAGTAAGCTACAGATAATAATTGAGGTCTAATTAACTCCGTTTAATTTCAAAGAATAATCAAGTAGTTTAGTATATTTTGACTTACAAACTAAACAATTAATTTAACGGGGAAAATGGAAAAGAGAATAAAAATATTAGTTAGTAATGACGACGGAATAGAATCACTTGGAATTCATGTTTTAGTAAAATACCTTAAAGAATTAGGCGATGTACTGGTTGTAGCTCCATTAACCGAGCAGAGCGCTGTTGGACATGCAATAACAATGAAGGTGCCCCTCAGGGTTACAGAATATAAAACCAACGGCAGCTTTTATGGTTATGCAGTTGAAGGGACTCCGGCAGATTGTGTTAAAATGGGTATAAAAAATATTTTAAAGGAAAAACCTGATATTGTTGTCTCGGGTATTAACCATGGATCAAATACTGCAATTAACATTGTATACTCCGGAACAGTATCCGCAGCTCGCGAAGCTGCTATTATGGATGTACCGTCAATTGCAGTTTCCATTGCAAGTCACAACCCTCAACATTTTGATTTTGCAGGTAAAGTTTCAAGGGAAATTACAAAGCTTGTTTTAGCGAACGGGTTGCCGACCGGAACATTGTTAAACGTTAACATTCCGGATTTACCGGAAGAGGAAATAATGGGAATTCTTCCTACTATGCAAGGCAAGACCAAGTGGGACGATGTTTATGAAGAACGCATTGATCCGTTTGGTAAAAAGTATTTTTGGCTTACCGGAAAACTTATTGAGAATGACAACAACCTCTCTCAAGATCATTTTGCTGTTAAAAATAATTATGTAGCCCTTACACCAATTCACTTTGATTTAACGGATTACCGAGCTTACGAAAATATGAAACAATGGGATTTGAGTACGGTGTCTGATAAAACTATTGTTAAAGCCGAAAAATAATACTATGCCTAATCTTCATAATATTAGTATTTCTATTTCAGTATCTCCTACGGCAATAATTTTAGGCTTATTGTTAATCGTTTTATTTACATTCTTTATTTACAAATACACTCTACCGAAAGTATCGAAATCCCTTACCTTCTTATTGATTTTTTTGCGTTCCATGATTTTATTGTTAATATTGCTGCTGCTTTTTGAACCGGCTGTAATTTTAAAAAAGAAATTACTTGAGGAACCGAACAGTTTAATTTTTATTGACAACTCTGAATCAGTAGTTTTTAAAGACTTATTAAAAAGAAAAACTTCTATTGAAAATCTAATTCATAAAATAAGCTCAGCCGATATAAATCCTCTGCTATTTAGTTTCGGTTCATCGGTAAAGAAAATCTCGTCAGATAGTTTAAATAAATTAGACTTCCATGATTTGACAACCGATTTATCTCAGATTTATGATAAAGTAGAGCAGAGTAAAGATAAAGTATCATCGGTAACAATAATTTCGGACGGAATAATTACTAAAGGTGAAGATCCAAGTGTTAAATTTGAAAAACTCGGCATCCCGGTTTTTACCGTTGGAGTAGGAGACACAAACAAGGTAAAAGATATTGCAATAAGCAAAGTTCTTTTTAACCGCTATATCTATGCAAACAGACCGACTAAAATAAAAGTCTTCTTAACCAACAGCGGTTATTGGGAAAAAAATGTTGTTATAACATTAAAGGATAATTCCTCTATCGTTGCACGAAAAACCCTAAAGCTAAATTCGAATAATTTCAACAGCATAATTTTTGATTATACTTCTAAAATTTCTGGTGACCGTAAGCTTAGCGTTTCCGTAAGTAAGCTGAAAAGTGAAGAATCATATCAGAATAACAGAAAAGTGTTTTATCTAAATATTCTGAAAAGCAAATTAAAAATTCTCATAATCTCGGGCAGTCCGTCAGAAGACCTTGCTTTTATTGAAAACACTCTGAAGAATAAAAAAGAGTTTGAAGTAAATTCCCTAATACAAATATCCAAAAATAAATTTGCCGGCAGGCAGAATAAAACGAGGCTTATTGATTCAGCCGATGTTCTAATACTCGTCGGTTTCCCTGCTAAAAATACACCTTACGATTTAATCAATAAAATAAGTGATGCAATTGGTAAAAAACATAAACCATATTTTATTTCTTTAGCTTCGGGAACAGATTATAATAAACTTAGGATTTTAAACGATTATCTGAATTTTAATTATACACGTATTTTAAAAAGATATAAGAATGTTCAACCATCTATTCTTGATAATAATAATCCCGTATTTAAAAATAATGCGGTCAATCCAATAGGTCAATGGAACTCGCTTCCGCCGGTAAAAATGACAAATGCAAATTTCACAGCAAAAGTAGGTTCTAAAATTTTAGCGGAAATTAGAATTAATAATATCTCCATGAGCAAACCGCTTATTATATCTCAAATAGTTGGTAACTCCAGATCTTTTTCACTTCTTGCCAAAGATATTTGGAAATGGAAATTACAATTGGCTAATAAAAATTCTAACCTGTTTGATAATTTTTTAAGTAATGCGGTGAAATGGCTAAGCTTAAATTCGAAGCAAAAACAATTTAATATTAAAACGTCCAGGCGGTTTTATACATTAGGTGAAAAAATTTCTTTTTTAGCAGAAGTCTATGATGCAACTTTATCACCGATTGAAAATGCTTCGGTAGATGTAACAATTTTTCGGAATTATGAAAAATATAATTTGCAGTTAAATTCAATCGGGAACGGTTTATACGAAAGTACATTCGAAGCGAACTTACCCGGGGATTATACATATAAAGCTAAGGCTGTTGTTAATAACAAACAAATAGGTAAGGCACAAGGTTCGTTTAATATAGGCGAAGTAAACATTGAATTAGTAAATACGAAGATGAACAAAGAATTGCTTTCTCTTTTGTCATCCGGTACAAATGGAAGATTTTATTTGTTGAAAAATACAAATGGTATTATTAAAAAATTAATTGCGTTGAAAAATATAAACACTAAAGAAAAGGTTGTTTCCAGTGAAATAAAATTATGGACTAAAAGCTGGATTTTGTACGGAATTATCTTTTTATTTGCAGTTGAATGGTTGATAAGAAAGCGCAATAGTATGTTGTAATACTTATCCGATTTAACATGTATTGAATATTATTTTATTGTTGTAAATAAATTCTGGGAGATAAAAATGAAAATTTTACCTTGGCACAAAGATTATTCCGTTAATATAAGTATTATTGACAAGCAACATAAAAATGCTAATGCAATTGTAAATGATTTATTCGATGCCGCCCAAAAAAAAAATTATAAAGAAATTAAGAAACTGATGAAGGAATTCATTAAAGAATTACAAGAACATTTTGATACCGAAGAAAAATTAATGAAAGAATATAACGATTTAAATTTCTTCTCTCATAAACTTGAACATGACAGGGTGATGAGAAAATACGAAAAGATTAACGATCAAATTCAAAAAAAGAAATATCCTAATATAACACCAGAGTTTTTTGAATCATTTGAGCGATGGTTTAAGAATCACTTACTCTTCAAAGATTACAAATTAGGTGCTTTCCTAAAGAAGAAAGGTGTTAAATAAAAAATAGAAGATTACGTTGAAAAATTTCTATTTAACCATTTTTGATTTTATTTTACCGAGACTTTGTGCATCTTGCGGTACAAAACTTACTAAAGAAGAAAAGGTTATTTGTAATCATTGCAAGGAGCAGCTTACTTTTGCTGATAATGAAAGATTAGAAAAGGAATATTTACGAAAGTTCAGTAAAAATAATTTCATTGATGGTTTTACTTCCCTTTTTGTTTTTGAAACAGGAACATCTATACAAGATTTAATCCATTCTGTTAAGTATGATAATAAATTTAGAAACGGTAATTATATAGGGCAGCAAATAGCCGCAAACTTAAAGGACAGAATTTTATCTTGGCAACCATCTTTTATTATTCCCGTTCCATTGCACTCATTAAAAAAAGCTGAAAGAGGATATAATCAATCTTACTATATTGCAAAAGGAATAAGCTCGGTTCTTAAGATTCCGGTAAAACAAAATATTATTAAGAGAAACAGATACACGCAAACTCAGACGAAGCTTAATATGGATGAAAGAAGAGAAAATATGCGAAATGCTTTTCTACTCAGAAATAATAAAGTTATAAAATCGTCACGAATCATTCTTTTAGATGATGTGATTACAACTGGTGCCACAGTAAGTGAATGCGGGAGAATATTAAAAGAGAACGGGGCAGACAAAGTATTCGCTCTTTCTGCTGCAATTGCAGATTAACAGCTTGAATAATCCTTTTGGACTTTTTATAACAACCAACAAATAGATTAACTAGAATTGAAAATTAATGAATAAGAAGCATTTGAATAAATTTATAATTGCTCAAGAATCTTCTTAACTTCTACATGAAGTTTTGGAATATCTTTTTTGATTATTCCCCAAATTATTTCTTTGTTAATTCCAAAATATTCATTAACTAATAAATTTCTTAAACCAATAATTTTACGCCATTCAATTTCACTATATATTTTTTTGAATTGTTTAGTAACATTATTTGCAGCTTCACCGATAATTTCCAATTGTTTTACAGAAGCAAATAATGCCATGGAATTTGACTTAAACTCTTCAAATGAAATCTCATTAGTATAAGATAAAACCTCAAGTATTGCGTCCTGTATGTATTGGACCTTGCTTCATCGCCTAAACTACTTTTCATAAATTAACTGTTTCGTATGTTCAATAAATGGACGAATAAATTTAGAAACTGTTTTTGCGGTAAAAAGATCAACTTTTTTTATAGAAGTTCTTGAAGGTCTAACTGCATTTGAATAAACTCAAGACCAATTTGTTTTGAATAACCTAACCCAACAAGAATATCAACATCACTGTTTTCATCGGCATCTCCACGAGAATAAGATCCGAATAAATACGCTTTCAATACCGGTTTATTATTAAAAAATCTTTTGATATTATCTATATGTTCCTTTGACAATTTCATATATGTAATATAATTATTTTTTTGAAATTATATATTCGAAAACATTTTACTTACATTTTATTAGGAGCGTCCACACCAAGTATAGCAAGACCGTTTCGTAAAACAATCTGCACAACTATAATAAGCGCAATTCTTGCCTGAGCAAGATTTTTTTCGGAACCGATAATTCTACACTCCGTATAAAATTTATGAAACTGTGCCGCAAGTCCCTCCAAATAATTTGCAATTTTATGCGGTTCGTAATTTATAGCAGCATAATAAACTTCCTCGGGAAACCTGGCAATATACTTTAATAAACTTTGTTCATACGGATGCTCTAATAATTCCAAATATTCTAATGAACTGTGGAGATTTTCTTCCTTTGTCATTCTCAATATTGAACTTATTCTTGCGTGAGCATATTGCAAATAAAATACCGGGTTTTCATCGGAGTGTTTTTTTGCAAGACCCAAATCAAAATTCATATGACTCGAATAATTCCTCATATTAAAGAAATACCTCACGACATCTTCTCCTACTTCATCAATTAATTCCTCCAACGTTATAAAGTTGGCTTTTCTTGTTGACATTTTAACAACTTTGCCGTTCTGCATTATAGTAACAAACTGATGAATTATTACTTTAACTTTCTCCTTATCGTATCCTAAAGCTTCTACCCCGGCAAGCACATCAGGAAATGTTGCATTGTGGTCGGAACCAAATATATCAACTATTAAATCATAATTTCTATCGAACTTAGTGACATGGTAAGCTATGTCAGGTAATCTATATGTCGGTTCTCCTGTTGACTTTACTATAACTTTATCCTGCTCTTGTCCAAGTTCCGATAGCTTTAGCCAGACTGCATTATCCTTTTCGTAAGAAAGATTCTTTTCCTTAAACACTTTCAAAACTCTTTCAATATTGCCATTTTCGTAAAGGGTCTTTTCATTAAAAAATTCGTCGAACTTTATATTTAACTTATTTAATGTATTTTGAATATCAGAAAATATTTCCTTTTCAGCTTCTTCTTTAAATATTTCTTCGGCATCAACATTTTCCAAACTGCTTCCGTGTTCCCTGAACAATTTTTTAGCAATATCTTTAATATAGTCTCCTTGATAATATTCCTCGGAAAACCCGGTTTTTTTACCCAGCAACTCAAGATAACGGGCTTTAACCGATTCACCCAGAACTCGCATTTGTCTTCCTGCATTGTTAAAATAATATTCACGAGTTACTTTATAACCAAC
>BDSW01000193.1 GCA_002898175.1 bacterium BMS3Abin04 | reverse complement strand
ACTCTGTCCATGCAGCATATAAATTATTACTGAAATTGGAATTAGTTCTATCTACTGCCAGCCATTCTTTATCTTGGTTTTTAGGAGGATCGAAACCCACCCCAACTCCATTACTCCAATTTACTCCATTATCTGTAGATTTTTGGACTACTATTCTATCAATCCAATAGCCGCCTGAAATCGGATTTGATAAGTGTGCAAAAAATAAATTCCCTTTATTATCAAATATCACACAAGGATCTCCCCATACTCCCAATTGAGATGACATTGTTTCCTCTTCCCAAGATAAACCTCCGTCAGTCGAGGGGAAAAAGTACTTTAAGTTTGAGCCGGCTGCAAGTACTTGTGTATTTGTCGGATTAATTGCTATAGTTACTTCATTCGGTTGGTAGCTTGTATCACTGGAAACTTTAATATTTTGAAATTGTGCAGACAAAGTACTTAGACACAACAAGAATAAGATAAATAATACTTTCAATAATACCTCTAAATTTTAAGTAAATGCAGCATTTCCTTAATTGCCTTTTCCAATCCAACGAATACCGAACGAGCTATAACAGCCTGTCCGATACTAACTTCATCTATATCTTGAATTGCAGTAAAGTCCTTAATATTCTGATAATTTAAACCATGTCCGGCGTTAACTCCCAATCCAAGTTTTTTAGCATGTTTTGTGGCTTGTCTAATTCTCTCTAACTCGTCAAACATATCTTCTTCCGTTTCGGCATTTGCATAAACACCGGTATGGATTTCTATAAAATCGGTTTTTATTTCTGCGGCAGCATCAATCTGTCCAATATCGGGTTCAATAAAAAAAGAAACAGCAATGTTGGAATCGTGTAAAGTTTCAATCGCATCGGATAATATTTCAATGTTGTCTAATACATTTAAGCCGCCTTCCGTAGTTAGCTCTTCCCTTTTCTCGGGAACTAAAGTAACTAATTCAGGTTGAACTTCGCAGGCGATTTGAATTATCTCATCAACAGCAGCCATTTCCAAATCCAGCTTTGTCTTTATAAGTTCACGTAATAATCTTAAATCCCGTTCGTTTATATGTCTTCTATCTTCCCTAAGATGGACTACAATTCCGTCAACTCCAAATTCTTCTGCTAATAAAGCAAATGTAACAGGATCGGGATTATCTTCTCCCCTAACATTTCTTAAATATGCAACGTGATCAACATTTAAACTAAATTTCATTTTATTCTCACTATATGTTTTTAGATTTAACTTGTGTTTCTCTAATGAAAGATATTAAATAATCTACAATTTAGAAAAAAGATTCAACAGTGAATTAAATCCTAAATTATAATCGTTATGCTGATAACGAAGTACAACGAGCAAATCCAAACTGAAGAGCATGACAAAATGGATAAGAACTCCATAAAATATTGATCTTGTTCTGTATGCTAAATAACCGAGTATAATTCCTCCGATAATTGCAGCGAACGTTTCCAAAGGCGGTTTGCCGTTATGAAGTATAACAAATGGAAGTGTTTGAACCAATATGGCATAAATCCCGAATTTTTCTTCTAATCCGAATTGTAAAAAACCACGCCATATAAATTCCCATGCAATTAAATAAACCAGCAAAGCCGCTTCATAATAAATAAATATTCTCCAACTATACAGCATATCTTCAAGTAAAGGATATGTATCGTCAAATTCGGCAAGTGATGAAACATACCAATTAATAATTAATACGAAAACAGAAAAAATAATTGCTGCTTTTATTCCAAGCTTAAACTCACCGGCTTTTAACCCATAATTTGATGGTTTTTCTTTTATTAAAAAAATGATTATCAGTACAGGGATGAGTAACAGTACGATTGTATCGGAAGAAAACCAATAAAGGAAACGGTAAAGATTTACATTCGGGCTGTTCTCAAAATATGTCTGGAAGTTTTGTCCAAAATACTTTGTAGAAGTATAATACCAAGATATTGTTTGTAAAATAGTAACACTTAATAAAACTGCCACTACTTTTTTATCAAGGGAACTTATTATAGTTTTAATTTTTTCGTATTCTGTTCGAATCATTATTATTTACTACTTTGCAGAGATTGTTTTATAATATACATATCGAAATGAAGCAATATTATTCTTTCTCTTCCTTTCGAAGTTCTTTTACCGTTTCAACCATTATAATATTCATCGATTCAAGTTCCGCAAGCACAGGCTTATAAATTTCTGCAAATACCGGAATGCGTACTCCTTTTATTTTTATTTTATCTTCCAGAATTAGTTTAGCAGCAATAGCAGCCGGCAGACTAACTGTTCTTGCCATTGCGGTTTCCCCGTTTGGAATTCCATAATCAATCATTAAAGATGTAATATGCTCTTTTCTTCCCTTCGGATACTCAGCAAGAAAATCATGCTGCAAAATGATCATATCCCTTTCGCCATTTTCATAAGACATTTTCTCCAACATCCTTTTTGTAAGAATATCCAGATAAGTAGGCGGATTAGCATTAACACTATCATTGCCGAATAATCCCAACCATTCCAGTTTTTTAATTTCTTCAGAATTATTTGAAACACCTAAGTATTCTGCCGTATATTTTTGTAAATTTCCACTATTATAATTTATTAACATAGCCATTATCTCTGCGTAAGTCTTTCCTTTTAACTCAGGTCTTTCTGTATCATCTAAGTAGCCTAGTTTTGATATCTTAGAAATAATTCTGCACCATCCCGGGTATCTTAAAGTACCTCTGAATACCGTATCGGCGTTATCGAGTCCATACATAATTTTATAAATCATCGAATCACGATTAGGATAAACTTCTAATTCTCCAATAGATTCAATTTCGGTAGT
>BDSW01000192.1 GCA_002898175.1 bacterium BMS3Abin04 | reverse complement strand
CTCAATGGTAGAGCCTACAGATGGATCTACTTTAGAGCTTAATGATTCCAGTGATACTTGGACATTTACTTGGAACAAACCGGTTGACTTAAACGGAGATGCACTTATTTATGAGTTACATCTAATGTTCCCTGATACAACAGTTACAGTTGGCCTGACTGATACTTCATATGTTTTAACTGCTCCTACTATTCTAGACATCCTAAAAGGAGATACGGTTACGGTTGCTGTTCAATGGACTGTTATAACAAAAGGCGCTGAAGCTGATTTAGTAGCCAGCGTTGACACTTCTTCATTTACTCTTGTTAATAATGTTTTAGTTGGTGTTGAAGATCAAAGCGTTCCTACAAGCTTCTTTGTAGATCAAAACTATCCTAACCCGTTTAACCCAACTACAACAATTAAGTTTGGTTTACCATCAGATCTTAATGTTGATTTAAGGGTTTATGATATATTAGGTCAGGAAGTTAAAGTTCTTATGAACAACCAGTTGTTAAGAGCCGGTGTTCATGTAGTTAACTTTAATGCTTCTCAATTAGCCAGTGGAACATATATTTACCGACTAAGAGCCGGTAATAATGTTACTATTAAGAAAATGATGCTTTTGAAATAAATTGCATTTGTATTTCTAATCAAAGCCGGGCACTATTTGCCCGGCTTTTTTATTTCTATTAAGCATAAATACTTTCCTATAATTAAAATTATCAAATTCCTTTTGCAAGAATTACTCTTTTAAATGTTAATAAATTTTCTTACATTTTAATCTCAGTGTTTTAATTACTAATCAAATATTAATTTGACATCTCAAGAAGAAGTAAAATACTTATTAAGGTTATACGGAATTCGTCAGAATTGGTTGGCTCATCAAATTGGAGTAAAGCCCCAAACACTTTCCTATATGCTTAATGAAAGTAAAAAAATTGACAATGATCTCTTAAAACTAATCAAGGAAGTAATAAACTCCTACCAATATGAGCAAGAACTGTTTAACCATCGATTTGATGATAATTATGATTTATTTGATGATGAAAAATTAAGAATTGGTATTGGTGGCAGAATAAGAATATTCGCAAAGCGTAAATACGGTACCCTCAAAAAGTTAGCCAATGCTATGAACATTTCGCCCCAACAACTTCAACAATACATTAGCGGTAAAAGAGAGCCCGGTTCCAGAATATTAATTAAATTGTTAAAACTCGGTTGTGATATTAATTGGTTATTGAGCGGGACCGAATCATTAGAGTCTTTTAAGATTGATAAACTCGAGAGAGAATTCAGGAAGCTGCAAGATACTTTATCACATATCTCGAATTTAGTAAAAAAATAATAAATAGATAATTTACTCCTTTGAATTACAATATACAGAGACTTAACTAACAGACTTTATTTACTTCCGCCAATTTCAGTTTTGTTTAACCTGCTTTCCTAATCTAATTTCAATATTTTTATGCAAAATTTGCGAAGGACAAAAAACGTGCAAAAATGCTATTGATTGCTTATATTTTTTTTTAAGTTAACTTATAAAAATTAAAGAATTCAATAAAGCTATCCCTACAGCAGTTAAATGATTACCAAGCAAAATAATAAAGAGCAACAATCAAAAGAACCAAAATATAGTATTTACTTACCTAAGACCAAGTTTGGAATTTTTAGACGGTTTCTTATTTCATTTTTGTTAATCTCAATAATTCCGATTTTTATTTTCGGACTTTATTCAATTTATACACTCAATCAACTTGACAATGATATAACAAAAAAAGTAAAAAAAACTATTGATAATAAGACTTTACAGGAATTAGAACTCCAAGCAATATATACTGCAAATGCAGTTACAAAATTTTTAAAGCAGCGGGAATATGATATACGAGCTCTCAGTAATTTAACTCCAACTAAACTAAACTATTTAAGATTTTCCAATGAGCATCTCTCGGAAATTTGGATTCGAACAGGGACAAATAAGCACTTCGGCGAAAGCCATAAATTAATTCCTATTTATAAGGAAATTTCTTTTATTGATGCCTCCGGGATGGAAAAAGTTAAAATTGTCAGGAATAAAATTGTGCCGGGAAACCGGCTAAAAAATGTATCAATACCTAAGAACACAACTTATAAATCCGAAAAATATTTTCCTAAAGCTAAAAAATTAGGGAAAGGGAAAATTTATGTTTCCCATGTAACCGGTTTTTATGTTACACGAAAAGAACAGTTAGGTTCGGCAGCAAATATAGAAGACGCTGTTGAAGGGAAAAAATATGACGGAATAATAAGATTTGTCTTACCTATTTATAAAGGAAAAATATTTACCGGTGAAGTAATGCTGGGTGTTGATCATCAGCATTTAATGGAATTTACACAGCACATTTTACCAATAAATAAAAACCAGATAGTTTATCCTGTTTACAGTTCCGGTAATTATGCTTTTATGTTTGACGATGACGGCTGGACAATTACGCATCCTAAATACTGGGATATTAGAGGAGTTGATAAAAATGGGAAGCAAATACCTTCTTACAAAGAAACAACTTCTAAAAAAGATTTGGAGATTGGCAGAATCCCATTTAATCTTGATGATGCTGATTTTATTCACCCGAACTATTCATTCGTAGCTGATGAAGTTAGGAATAAGCAATCCGGGACAGTAATAACAAGAAATATTGGCGGCGTGAATAAAATAATGGCATATGCTCCAATAATTTACTCAACAGGTCCGTACAAAAAATACGGCGTGTTTGGCGGAATTACAATCGGAACGCAGCTTGAGCAATTTCAGAGCGGTACCAAACCTATCACAGCTGAAATGAAAAAGATAATTGATCTATTCAAAAAAAATATTACTTGGTTTATTTTATTTACGTTTTTAGCTGCTGCAATCACTTCTTTCTTTGTCTCCCGTAATTTCACAAAACCTATTATACAATTGACAACCGCTTCGGAAAATTTAGCAGACGGAAAACTTGATGAACGGATTTTTATTGACCGAAACGATGAAATTGGTACTCTTGCAAGTTCTTTTAATTTTATGGCATACGAACTGCAAAAAAGTAAATCCGATCTTTTGGAATCTCTTAAAGTTTTAGAACTTTCAAAATTAAAAATTGAAACTTATGCCAAAGATCTGGAATATCAATTAAAAATATTTAAAACTATTCAAAAGATCAGCAGTATTATCGGAAGAACATTTGATTTTAACAATGTGTTGAAAATAATATTAAAGAACAGCGTTGAGAGCATAGGGTTTGATAGAGCCATACTTTATTTAATAGATAAATCCGGTAAGTATTTAGAATATCAAGAAATGTTCGGGTTTACAGCGGATGAAGAAAAAATAGCAAAGAGGTCAAAATACGATATTCAGCACTTTGACTGCATAGAAACGAGAACTATAAAATCGGGAGAAATAATTTTTGTTGAGGATTTTAATAATTTTAGCGAAGCTACAGAGCTTGACAGAAAAATTAGAGCCATAAGTAAAAGCAATTCATTCGTATTTGTTCCCTTAAAGGCAAAGGAAAAAATTATTGGAATAATGGGAGCGGATAAATTAAGATCAAAAGAAAAAATAACCGAGCTTGATATAAATTCACTTCAGATACTTGCAAACCAAGCTTCACGGGTAATTGAAAATACACAGCTTTATCAAGAGCTTATAAAAGAAAGAAATTTTGTAGAAGATATTTTACGATTTATGCCGAGCGGGGTTATCACAATTGATAATAATTTTGCTATAACAAGTCTAAATAGATCCGCATCAATAATTTTTAATACTTCAAACAATTTTGCAGTCGGTAAACCATTTTGGGAGGTATTCAACCGGCTTCATCCTTTTATAAACAAGTTTGAAAAATATTTTGATAATTCAAAAAAAGAAGAGCCCGGTTTTATAATAAGACAAGAAATTGAAGACAAAACAAAGTATTTGGAAATTGCGATTGCTAATATTAAATCCGAAGACGAAACAAATTTAGGTTATATAATCATTATTTCGGATAAAACCGAACGCAAACAAATTGAAGATCAATTACAACAAATTGAAAGACTTGCATTATTAGGAAGATTTGCAGCAGGAATAGCGCATGAAATACGAAACCCGTTAACCGGTGTAAGTCTTTTTTTAGACGATCTGCACGACAAAGTCGCATCAGATAAAGATATTGCCGGCATTATTGAACTTGCACTTTCGGAAGTGGAACGATTGGAGAAACTAGTCAATGAATTATTAGAATACGCTTCACCGGCAAAAGGTAATTTCTCTCTAAATGATTTGAATGAAGTTGTCGCATCAACTATAAATTTATTGAGAAGTCAATTTAAATCACTTAATATTAAAATTAAAAAAAACTTTTCATCTTCTATTAAACCGTTTGTTTTCGATAAAGAAAAACTGCGGCAAGCTCTTTTAAACATTTTCATTAACTCGATACAAGCAATAACTAAAAGAGGCGAAGTAATAATTTCAACAGAAATAACCGAAATGGAAAGTAACATTAATAAATACTCATCCGGCTTAAAGTTACAGAGGTTTGTTAAAATCTCCATCAAAGATACTGGTCCCGGATTTAAGTTAAATGAAGAAAAAGTTGTTTTTGAACCCTTTTACACAACTAAAAAAGGTGGAACAGGTTTGGGACTTTCAATCTCGCAAACAATCATTTCAGAACATAATGGGAAAATAGAAGCAAAAAATAGTATTGAAGGTGGAGCTTTATTTATAATTTATTTACCTTACACTCAAGAACAAATATCATAAAAGATTTTAACTATGGTCAAGGAGAAATAATCTATATGTCTAAAACAATTCTTGTAGTTGACGATGAAGAATTTATAAGATTAAATCTAAAGAGAATCTTTTCGGAAGAGAATTACAACGTTATTTTAGATAAAACAGGCAAGGATGCAATTGAAACGATAAAATGTAATAAAATAGATATTGCTCTATTAGATGTAAATTTACCAGATATTAATGGTCTTGATGTATTAAAAAGTCTTAAAAAAATTCAACCGGACTTGTTAGTTATTATGATTACAGGCTTTGCTTCCGTTGAAGCTGCGGTAAACGCAATAAAACTAGGAGCATACGATTATATCAAGAAACCATTTAAAGCAGATGCAATTAAATTAATAACAAAACTTGCCCTCGAAACACAATCACTTAAAAAAACAGTTAAAAAATTAAAAGAGCAGCAAACCGGCGGTCCAAATGCATTAGATAAAATACTTGGAATCAGTCAGCCGATAAAACATGTTAAAGATCAAATAACGGAATTTACTAAATATGATTCCGAAACTGTTCTGATTACCGGAGAAAGCGGTTCAGGCAAACAATTGGTCGCTACTGCCCTTCACTATCTCAGCCCCAGAAAATCCAAAGATTTTGTGGAAATAAATTGTGCTGCAATACCGGAAACCTTGCTTGAAAGTGAACTTTTCGGATACGAAAAAGGAGCATTTACAGACGCTAGAACAAAAAAACACGGACTTTTGGAAAAAGCAAACGGCGGTACACTTTTCCTGGACGAAATTGGTGAAATGAGTATGCCCCTGCAGGCAAAATTATTGCGATTAATTGAGGATAAAAAATTCAGACCTTTAGGATCTACTTCAGATATTGAAATTAATATAAGAATTATTGCCGCCACAAATAAAAATTTAGATAAAGCGATAAAAAATAACGAGTTCAGAAAAGATCTTTATTATAGACTTAATGTATTGAGAATTGAAGTGCCGTCTTTACGTGAAAGAAAAGAAGATATTTTAATGCTTGCTCAATACTTTTTAGACTTTTTTAATAATAAATTTCATAAGCAGATTATGAATTTTTCAGAAGATGCTAAAAAAATATTGTTAAACCATGAGTGGCCGGGTAATGTGAGAGAACTAAAAAACATAATTGAAAGAACCTGTATACTTCAAAAAACTCCAGTGATTAAAGTAACAGATTTACCTCCGGAATGGAGAAATATAAAAAAGGAAAGCAATAAACAATTGTTCTTGGAGGACTTTAATTTTGAACAAATATCTTATAATGATTTTTTATTTAATATAGAAAAAAAGCTTTTACAAAAAGCATTCTTCGAGAGCGGGTTTAACGCAACTAAAGCAGCAAAACTATTAAAAATCCCAAGAGAAACTTTGAGAGATAAACTAACTAAATATGAGATAAAAAACGGCGATAATTAGCCGGTCATGGCGAAATATCACCATCCTCAATTTACCTTTTGCAATTCTCCATACTATTTTTTTTCTTAAACAATGATAATACCATAAAATCGCATTTGAAGACTACTACTCTTAAATATATATTTTGGCACTTGTTTTGATAAGCTGTGCTTTGTACTCTTATCTAAATAAACATTTTTCAAATTTACTCAGGGGAAAAACATGAAACAATTTACTTTACTATATAGCATTTTCATATTAATATTTTTTGCGTCATCAATAATTTATTCTCAAGAAACACCGGAATTGAAAGTCAAAGTCAATGGAACAGTCCAAGCATGGGCAAGCTACGCACAGACAAATACAGATACGAACCAAGTAGGTTTTGGTTTGAGAAGAGTCAGGGCAAGGTTTGCTTCAACATTTGGAAAACATCTTAAAACATTCATACAAGCTGAGTTAACAAGTCCAAAACTTTTAGATGCTAGAATTGAATATATTTTTACTAAAGCCTTCCAAATCCGTGTTGGACGTTTTATCGGCGCCGGTGTCCGTTCCGGCGGACTAACTTCTCATACCGTATTAGATATAGTTGAAAGACCTTTCACTGCTCAGCAGTGGGGACGGGAAACAGTCGGTGCAGATTATAGAGATTATGGTTTGGCATTTTTAGGTACTAAAAACGGGTTCGGATATAACCTTACCCTGCATAACGGTAACGGCAAATTGAATTTGAAACCCTCTCAAAGAACAACTGCATCAGTTCAAACATCCGGGGTTGCTGTAAGCGGTATGTTGTTTTATAAACCTAAATCAGTAAAAGGTCTTGAGGTTGGTGGATACTACGGTACAGGAAACAAATATCAGAATGACTATACTAGTTTTAACGGTTATATTTATTTTGAACCAAAACCTTTGAGATTAAAAGCCGAGTATATTTCATGGACTGATAAGAATGGTAATGCCGATAAAACTTCAGCGGGATTTTACGGATTTGCCGGTTACAGAGTTAAGAGTAATATTGAATTAGTAGCACGATATGAACAATTTGATCCTAACACGAATTTGACAAATGACGAACAATCATTAATAACAATTGGGGCAACATACTCTTTTTACCCTGCAAAATGGAAAACAGCAAAAATTACAGCAGCTTATGTTATTCATAATGAGGCTTCGAATGCACCGACAATTGACAATAACGTATTTTATGTAATGGGACAATATGTTTTTTAATAATAAGCACTTAAATTATCAATAAATTAAATTTAAAGGAGGTATGATGAAAATTAAAAAATTATTAACCATTCTTGTTGTAGTGCTGATGATGGTTGGTATTAATAGTTGTGGGAAAAAGGAAACAGGTCCAATTAAAATTGGTGTTCTTTTACCTTTAACCGGTCATATGGCAAATTTTGGAACCATGGAAAAGAATTCTTACGAAATGGCAAAGGACAAAATTAATGCCAACGGTGGTATTAATGGTAGAAAATTAGAATTTGTTTATGAAGATGATACCGGCAAACCCGATGTTGGAAGAGCAGGCGCAGAGAAGCTGATTAACGTAAATAAGGTTCCAATGATAGCAGGCGGCTATAGTTCTTCAGTTACTTTTGCAGCTGCTGCTGTTGCACAACAATACCGTGTTCCGTTCCTTGTAAATACAGGTTCGGTCGATAAAATTACACAGCCTGAAGCTTTTAATTTAACTACAAACGACGGCGCTAAATTCTATATTTATCGTATGAATCCCCCTGTTTCAGAATATGCATCGGGCTTGGAAGGTTTATTATCACAAATAGTAAAACCAAAATCGGTTTTTATAATTCACGAAAACACTGCATTCGGAACTAAAGGTGCAAAGTCATTCGCCAAAACTGCAAAAAAATTAGGTATTGAAGTAAAAGGTAATCATCAATATTCTGCCGGAACAGTAGATTTTAAACCTCTATTATTAAATGCGAAGAAAGCAAACCCTGATATGGTTTATATGATTTCTTATGTAATGGATGCCGCAATGCTGATGAAACAAGCAAGGCAAATAGAATTTACAACACCCAAATTATTTGTAGGTGCCGGTGCCGGTTTTACAATGCCCGCATTTAAAGAAAATGCCGGTAAAGCATCCGAAGATGTTGTATCTGCTACATTATGGCATCAATCACTACCAATTAAAGGTGCAAAGGAATATTTCGACAAATACGTTGAAAAATTCGGCAAAGATCACACCCCTGATTATCATGGTGCCGAAGCTTACTCTGCTGCACAAGTTGTTGCCGATGTTCTGAAAAGGTGCAATGGAAAATATACACCTGAAACAATTAAAAAAGCTTTAGATGCAACAAATATGATGACGGTTTTTGGCCCGGTTAAATTTACATCCTATGGAAAGAAAATCCATCAAAACAAGATGAACACTTACGTAGTTCAATGGATTAACGGTAATTTAAAACTTATATGGCCGGAAGATTTAGCAAATGCAAAATTTGTTTACCCGATTGATTGGGCAGCAAACTGGAAATAATTTTCTCTATGGCCGGGCAAATTTTCTAATTCCCCTGCCCGGTCTCTTGCATTCTCAAATACTTTTGTTCTAATTAAACAAAATTTTAAACGGAGTATTAAATGGAACTTTTTCTGCAAACTCTGATTTACGGTTTGCTAATAGGTGGGCTTTATGCAGTGATCGGAATTGGAATGACCTTGATTATGGGCGTCCTCGGTATCATTAACCTTGCTCATGGACAAATTATGATGGTAGGAATGTACTTAGCATGGGTATTTTGGACATTCATGGGTATTGATCCTTATTTATCTTTATTCCTTGCTGTTCCTTTAGTTTTTCTATTAGGTATATTTTTAAGTAAATATTTTTTACAGCCTTTAATAGAAAAAGAATCGATACTACCGGAAAACCAAGTTTTAATGACCGTCGGTATTGGAATGGTTTTGGTTGAGCTGGCAAGATTCATATTTACGAGTGATTATAAATCCGTTGAAACTTCTTATTCCAGTGAAACTATTGCATTGGGAAATATTTCAATTAGTCTCCCGATGTTAATTGCGTTTGTAATTGCAATAGCGTTAACTCTTGGACTCTTCCAGCTTTTAATGAAAACCGACCTTGGTAGATCAATCAGGGCAACAGCTCAAGATAAAGATGCTGCAACACTAATGGGAATAAGCTCGAAAAAAATAACAATATTAACTTACGGAATAGGAAGCGGACTTGTAGGTGCAGCCGGTATTCTTTTATTACCCATGTATTATTTATATCCGGATGTTGGCCCAATTTTTACAATTAAGGCTTTCGTAATTACTATATTAGGCGGATTAGGTTCACCTATCGGCGCAATTGCAGGCGGAATTGTACTTGGCGTTGCCGAAACATTCGGGGCGACTTACATTTCAATGGGTTATAGAGACGCCGTGGGTTTAGTTATTTTCTTATTAGTATTGGTTTTCCTACCCGGTGGTCTTAAACAAGTGCTAAAAATATAGGTTATCAGTAAAATGAAAAAAGATAAAAATAAACCGGCTTTTATAACTAAAATTGAATTAATTATTATTGCAGTAGCAATTGTTCTCCCATTTGTATTTAATTTTTCACCTTACTTCCAGGGATTGCTTATATTTGTTCTTATATGGGTTATTCTAGGAACTTCATGGAATTTACTGGCAGGTTATACAGGATTAGTCTCATTCGGTCATGCAGCATATTTTGGAATTGGAGCCTATGCAGCTGCACTTCCTTATTACCATTATCATATTTCACCTTGGTGGGGACTTTTAACCGGGGGAATTGCTGCAGTAATTCTAGGATATTTATTAGGAATTGTAGTTTTTAGACTGCGTGGCCCTTATTTTGCTTTAGGTACTTTAGCAACTGCTGAAATATTAAGAATTATATTTGGGGAAGAAGAATGGCTGACAAACGGGCATAGCGGAATTCTGTATATGACAACTTGGGTATCAAAATATCCTTATTATTTTACTGCTCTCATATTAGCCCTGGGTGCAGTGTTTTCCGTTAAATTCGTAATGAGAACTAAGGCGGGTTTTTACTTCCTGTCGATAAGAGAGGACGAAGATGCAGCTCAAGCTCTTGGAATTAACACTAAAAAATATAAAAATATATCTACTGTTATTTCAACATTCTGGGCAGGTATGGCAGGTGCTTTTTATATGATTTACATGGGTTTTATTGACCCCGAAGTAGTATTCGCCTTACATAATATTTCAATCATAACTATCTTGGTTGGTATTATTGGAGGTGTTGGAACTATTTGGGGACCTGCATTGGGTGCTGTTGTAATGGTATTGGTACAAGAATTTTTCCGCTCTTCATTCTTCGGTCTTGCTCCCTCTTGGATATCGGGCATGCATGCTTTAGTTTTCGGATTACTGGTAATCTTTACTATCCTTTATATGGCTGGCGGCATTCTTGGCGACTGGGACCTAATCAGGAAAAAGTTAAGCTTTTTGCGAAAAGCGGAGGTGAGTGAATGAGTATTTTAACCTTAGAACAATTAACAAAAAATTTCGGCGGACTAACGGCTGTTAATCATGTATCGCTTAATGTTGAAGAAGGTGAAATCTTGGGTTTGATTGGTCCTAATGGAAGCGGGAAAACAACAATATTTAATTTAATTAACCAATATTATCCTGTTTCAGAAGGCAGAATTATTTTCAAGGGTCAAGATATTACACATAAAAAAACTTTTGAAATAGCCAGGCTGGGAATAGGTAGAACTTTCCAAAAGGTTAAACCTTTGAAAAGATTATCCGTGGAAGAGAATGTAATGGCAGCAGCATTTTCCAGAGAATCCACTTTTGCAGGTTCGCGAAAGACTGCCAGAGAAATATTGGATTTTTGTAATTTATCATCTGTTAGCGAAATGAAAGCCGGCAGTTTACCAATCGGTGGGCGTAAAAGATTGGAAATAGCAAAGGCATTAGCTACAAAACCATCTCTCCTTTTATTAGACGAAACAGCTGCCGGTCTTAATCCATCTGAATTGGATGAAGCAATTGATATTATTAAAGGAATAAGAGAAAAACTTGGCATAACAATAATTATTGTAGAACATATAATGAAAGTAATAATGAATATTAGCGATAGAATTCATGCAATTGCGTACGGTGCAACAATCACAGAAGGATCGCCGGAAGAAGTAGCCAAAAATCCCACGGTAATTGAAGCCTATCTTGGTTCAGATTATGATATGGAGGTATTTGGAAATGCTTAAAGTCAATAATATAAATATGAGTTACGGCGATCTGCAAGTTTTATGGGATGTTACTTTCGAAGTAAGAAAAGGAGAAATAGTAGTTCTTGTTGGCGCTAACGGTGCAGGAAAGTCATCCATTCTAAAGACCATTTCAGGTTTGCAAAATGTATCTAAAGGAACAATTACTTTTGAAGGAGAAAATGTTTCTAATATTAATCCAAGTGAAATTATAAAACATGGTATTGTACACGTTCCTGAAGGTAGAAAACTATTCAATGAAATGACGGTCGAAGAAAACTTAATAATGGGTGCATTACACGGAGAGGCTAAAGAAAAACGTAATGAAACTATAGAAGAATGCTATTTGTTGTTTCCCAGATTAGAGGAAAGGAAGAAGCAGCTTACAGGTACTTTAAGCGGCGGTGAGCAGCAAATGGTTGCCGTTGCACGAGGTTTAATGTCAAAACCAAAAATTTTAATGCTTGACGAACCCAGTCTCGGTTTAGCTCCCGTGCTGGTTCAAGATATATTTAATATTATAAAAAGCATTAACAAACAAGGTATTACCGTTCTCTTAGTAGAACAAAACGTACAATCTACGTTAACTTTCTGTGACCGAGCTTATGTTTTGGAAAACGGGAAAATTGTTCTGGAAGGTACTGGACAAGAATTACTTAATAACGAACATGTTAAAACAGCATTTTTAGGAATTTAATAAGAGGCTTCGCTAAACCTGTAAAATTTGAAGTATAATTATTAATTTTAGGTAAATCAACTAAATTTTGGATATGTTATTCGGCTGCCCGTCTTTGACGTGGCTTTGCCCTCTTTATAAAGATTTTTAAAAAGTTTCTAATAATATAACGAGGTTAAAAATGATCGTTAGTAAATGGATGAGCAAAAGGGTTGTAACGGTTGATGAAAGCGATACCCTTTCCGAAGCAGTTAATACATTAAAGAGAAATCATGTACGCCGATTACCGGTCTTACGCGATAATAAATTAATAGGTATTGTTTCCGATAGAGATCTGAAAGAAGCAGCTCCCTCAAGAGTTACTTCTTTAGATATGTGGGAGTTGCATTATCTTCTTTCTAAAATAAAAGTAAAAGATTTAATGAAAAGAAGAATTATTACAATTTCCCCGGATTCAACAATAGAAAAAGCCGCTATTTTAATGTTTGATAACAAAATTGGAGGTTTACCGGTTGTTGAAAATGAAGAGTTAGTGGGAATAATTACCGAGCACGACGTATTTAATGCATTTATAAATATTACCGGTGCAAGAATACCGAGCTATAGAATTACAGTAAAGATTTCCGATGAGCCCGGTTCAATAAAAGAATTGTGCGATAAGATGAGAATTTTTGCTTTTAAATGTGTCAGTATCTTAACAACCCATGTTGGAGTTGAAGAAGGTTATCGTGAAGTTATAATACGGTTTAGAGCTGAAGATGAAGAACATTACAAAATAATAGAACATTTAGAGAAAGATTATCCCAGCTTAATTTTATCAAAAGAGTAAAAGTTACAAAGGAAAACACATCCGCTTTCCCTTCTTCTTATACTCAAATAATCTGGATGTGTTTTTCTTCTATTTTTCTTCAAAGTTTAATTTGCTCAAATGGATATCCCCAACCGGCCAACGCGCTCTTAAATTTAGTGTATCGCCGTAAAAATCAAATTTTTCCGAAGGTTTATAAGGATATACCGAACCATAATTATATGTCCCGCTTGAATCGGAATCATTATAATACCATAAAATATATTTACCGGGATATACATGCTTAAATTCAAACTTATTTTTATTTATGCTTTCTTCATAATTGTTTTTCACCTTATCAATCGATTTGAGAACTACACGAATATTATCTGATTTATCCGGCGGATAATCCCCGCTTGCTCCGGAATAATCTAAATAATTTAAAGTCTGAAAGTTAAATATATAAGTTGAATCGTCCTTGTTGCCGGCAATATCAACTACATAATTAAGATCAATTTTAAGTTTGTAATTTTGTTTGGGTTTAAGTTTTATTTTAGGTATAACTGTGAATGATGCATTATCACTGAACTTTACAAATACTGGAAGTTTAATATTTTTACTATCCGTAAGTTCAATTCCCTTTTTGCAGAGATTAGTATCAATTCCTTCCGCAAAAACAACTTCCAATTTAGGATTATACAAATCGGCTTTACCGTCTGCATAATTAGTTAATATTTTTGATATTTTCGGTAAAATTGTATCCGGTTTCGAAACGGGAATTATTTCAACGGTTTCATTTTTAAGCTCATTGCCTTTTTTATCGAAAATATGCTCTGCACTTAAAGTCATTTTATCATCGGCGTTAAATGTATCCGCTATTGCAATATAATACTTATTTTTACCTGCATTCCCTTTGTAAAAATATTTTGCATGAACGGATTTACTCGCAGTGGAATCAAAAAGCATAAAATTATCTGCAGCTGCCCTATTGCTATCGATAGACTCACTAAAGTCCAATAAAACATGCTGCCGGTCAATCATTACGGCTTTATCAAGATGAGGACTTGTTGCATCGTCCTTTGTCAGGAGAAAATTCAAGTCGCTGAATTTCGATTTTTCTTTTGAAATTAAAATATCACTAAAGGGTGCTCCGTATGAATCTTCTCCGGCATTGTAAAGCATATCTCTGAATTTATCGCCTATGGCAAATACTCTGTATTTTGTATTTCCAAGCCCCAATAGCTTATAAAATCCGTCAGCGCTAATTTGAGAAACATAATCCGGTTTAATTTTGGAAGGATTGATATTATTTGAGTCCAAACGATAAGCAAAAATCATTATCCCTTTAGTCTTTTTTGTATAAACTTTACCGTTTATCTCGCCCTGGTCTATTTCCGGTCCGGTTGAAAAAGCAAAATTAAACACCTTTGCTAAATTATTACCGTTATTTAGATCCTTTACATCCGTGCCGATTGTAATAGTATAAGTAGTATTCCGTTTTAACGAATCATTAAAAGTTACCTCAACGGAAGTTCCGCTCCAATCATATTTCATCCCTCCGGCAACAAAAGGAGAAATAAAAATTGCATCTTGCACACTTCGTTTATCAACATATTCCGAAAAATCAAGATCGAATGAATTACCCTTAAAATTAACCGTTCCGTTAGGCGGAGTTACATCAAGTATTTCCGGTGGAATTCTATCTACATCCCCGCCTGTTGGTGGCAGCTGGTTTGCACACTTTGCAAATAAAATTAAACTTAGAGCAATTATAATTGTATAGTTTAATTGTGTCTTTGTGAATTTCTCCATCCTCTATAGCTCTGTACGTTTCTTAAATGTTGCGAAATTGTTTTGGAAAATACATGTCCCCCCGAACCGTCTGCTACAAAATACAGATAATTATTCTTTCCCGGATATAGTGCTGCCATAATAGCATCTTTACCGGGATTGTTTATCGGTGCAGGCGGTAATCCGCGATATTTATACGTGTTGTAAGGAGAGTCTATTGCCAAATCTTTATAATAAATTTTATTCACTTTTCTTCGCCTGTGTCTAACAATGTATTGAATGGTCGGGTCGGCTTGCAGCAGCATGCCGCGTTTTAATCTATTATGATAAACACCGGATATTTTTTTAAACTCCTCTACTATATTAGATTCTCCATCGATAATAGACGCTAAAGTTAATATCTGTTTTTCGTTCATGTGAAGTTCCTTCATACGCTCAATAACTTTAGCCTCGGAAAATATTTGCTGCATTTTCTTTGATAGTTTTATCAATATCTCTTTTGCTGTGCTGCCTTCATAAAAATAATAAGTATTAGGCAAAAGATAACCCTCTAAATAATTTACGTTTTTTAGTCCAAGCGATCTGATAAATTTTCTATCCCTGCTCAACTTCATAAATTCTTTAACGCTAATTCCCATTCCCTTGTGCAAAAGTTGTGCAAGTTTTTCCTGCCAAATTCCTTCTTGAATAGTAATAAGTTTCTGAGGAAGCGGAATACCTTTGGAAAGTAAATCGCATAATTGCAAATAATTTAGTCCGTTGGGAAGTTCATAATGACCGGCTTTTAATTTATTATCCGTACCGCTAATCCACGCAGCTATTTTCATATTCGTTTTGTTGGGAACTACACCTAGGTCATAAAGCGTATCTATTACTTTGTTAAGCGTTGTACCTCTTGGAACATCAAGAGAAACGGGTTCTTGGGATTCATAATAATTAGGCATGTAAAATGTTAACACAATAAGAGCAATTAAAAAACCTGTAAATGCAGAAACCAGGTAAAGTTCGTTTTTTGTCAATTTTAGAAAATTCATTCTCTGTAAATTCTGAATAATTAGTTATGATTATCAAAGTCGAAATATATTAAAATACGAGATTAGAAGATAATTTAAAGATTCGATTTGTGAAGTAAAATTTTATATTTTGATATCCGGGGAGAAAAATAAATTCACTTCTTAAACCGTAAAGCGGTCTTGCATAAAACTCAAACCGGTATGATAAATGTTGGAGTATTATGGAGTTTTAAAAAAAGTAGCCTAAAAAAATAAGCCCAACTTTTTTATTTGACCGCCTTAGGCGGAAAAAGTTGGGCTTATATCAATCATAGTTTATCAGCACAATGGGCATGACAAAAAATAAGATATTTACCGGGGAAAATTATTTTGCGTAAGCAATTTTTCTTACTTCCCTAATAACCGTAACTTTTATTTGCCCTGGATACTCAAGTTCATCTTGAATTTTTTGAGCTATCTCGTAAGCGAGTTTATCGGAGAAATCATCATCAACTTTATCCGGTTCAACTACTACTCGTATCTCCCTGCCGGCTTGGATTGCATAAGTTTTAGCAACTCCGTCAAATGTATTTGCCAAACTTTCCAGATTTTCCAATCGCTTTACATAACCTTCCAAAGGCTCTCTTCTGGCGCCTGGTCGCGCACCGCTGATAGCATCTGCAGCCTGAACCAAGGCTGAAATAGGATGTTCCATTTCAATATCTTCATGATGGGACCCGATTGCATTAACAACAATAGGATGCTCTTTATACTTCTTTGCTAAATCGTATCCAAGTAGAGCATGCGGACCTTCAACACTTTTATCAACAGTTTTACCAATGTCGTGCATTAATCCGGCTTTTTTAGCAAGTACAACATCAAAACCCAATTCAGCAGCCATAATTCCCGTTAAGTATGCCACTTCAATACTATGCTGCAATAAATTCTGACCGTAACTTGATCGGTATTTCATTCTACCAATATGTTTTACAAGCTCAGAATGAACGCCGTGAAGATTTAACTGCATCAGAACATTTTCACCTTCATTCATCACTTCTTCATCCAATTCGGATTGTACTTTTTTAACAACTTCCTCAATTCGAGCCGGATGAATTCTGCCATCCGCAATAAGTCTTTCTAACGCAATTCTTGCAATTTCCCTTCTATATTGGTCAAACCCTGAAAGAATGACAGCTTCGGGAGTATCATCAACAATTACATCAATTCCGGTAGCGGCTTCAAAAGCTCTAATATTCCTGCCTTCCCTGCCAATTATTCTACCTTTCATTTCATCACTTTGAATTTGAACAACGGAAACCGTTGTTTCTACCGAATGGTCTACAGCAGTTCTTTGAATGGCTTGAACAACAATTTTTTGCGCCTCTTTTTTCGCATCAATTTTTGCTCTATCGCGAATGTCTTTAATGAATTGAGAAGCATCGGCTTTTGCTTTCTCAACCATATTTTCCATTAACATCTTCTTAGCTTCATCCGCAGAGAGAGCTGCTGTTTTTTCAAGACGAATATTTTGCTCTTGAATCAGTCTATCAAATTGCGCATTCTTTTTTTCAATAATTTCTTTTTGCGCAACGAGCTTTTGTTCTAATTCTCTATTAGTTTTTTCTTTCTGAATAACGAGATCGAATTTCTTTTCTAAATTTTCTTCTTTTGAATCAAGATTTTTTTCATAATTCTGAAGCTTTTGCCTTTGTCTATTAACTTCAGTATCAAAATCTTGTTTTTTCCTTAGCCACTCATCTTTTACTTCGAGCAATTTTTCGCGCTTAATATTCTTAGCTTCTTTTTCGGCATCTTTAATAATTTTTTCAGAAGCTTCATTTGCGCGGCTTAATGAAGACTTACCAATTTTGGAATTTAACGTCCAACCGATAAAGAACATCAGAACAGCTACAATTAAAATAATACCAACAACATATATAGGATCCATCATTTCCATAGTACCTCCACAAAAGATAAATATGAACCGCGACTGTCAATCTGTAATGGAAGAACACCTTCCACGACAATGTGGGAAACCGCCGAACGCTTTTTACTTCCACTGTTCCGCAAATACGGAAACCCGTTTAAGGGAGGAGGCCTGTAATACACGCTCTGAGTCGATAACCCTATTCTATTTTGTTAGTTCTTCATTAATAGAATTGACAGCGCGGTTTAAAATTATGATGTTGTTGACATAAGGTCTGATTCGTTGAGGAGAAGCTTTATCTTTTTTATTTTATCGGTAGCTTGAATGCTAAACTCTCTAAAACTATTTTTTTCCAAAGATAAATCATATGCAATATTTAAGGCCGCTATAATAGCAATCGTTTCCAAAGATTGATCGCTTAAATCTTCTTTAGTCTCTTCCATAACTTTATTTACGTATTCTACCAAATCAGCAGCAACGGCTTCATTTTCAACAAGTAATGAAAACTCTCTATCAAATATTTTTACTTTCAGCTTCTTCTTTTCAGTCATTTAATGTCAATTCCATCATACAAACAATAAGTAATTTGATTTTAGACTAAACTAAAATCTTAAGAACGAATATGATAATCGATCCTTTCAATTAGGTCATCAATATGACTAATTAATGCTTCCCTGTCAATATCACTAATATTATTATTATCGATTAAATCTGCTCTTTTATTTAATACTTCTTCTACTTTACCTTCAAGTTCATCAATTTTTAATTTAAGAACCTCGTTCTCATTTTGCAATTGAGTAACTTTTTTCTCTAAAACTTTTTTTGTTTCAAGCAATTCATTATTTTTTTGAACGAAAGAATTAATCATCTTTTCCAATGAATTTAATTCTTTTAGAAATAAATCATATTTTGAAGTATCGGTCAATTAACTACCTCTTAATTCTGCATTGAATTTAGATTTAATTCTCTCAATAACATTCCAAAAATCTTTTTCTATTTCTTCTTCCGTTAAAGTCCGGGCTTCATCATAGTATTCTAATTGGAATGCCATGCTCTTTTTACCCGCACCTAAACTTTCACTTTCAAAAATATCAAATAACTTTATCTTTTTCAACAACTTAGAACTTCCTTTTTTTATTTCGGAAACTACATCAATATACAGAATATTCTTATCCAAAATAAAAGCAAAGTCTCTAACTACCTTTGGGAACTTAAGCAAATCGTGGTATGCCGGTTCTCCGGTATTAATTTTTTGTAATAAATCTAAATTAAAATCAAATAAAAATACATCCTGATCAATTTCATATTTAGAAAGTAATTTCTTTTTAACTTTACCTCCAACAATTACAACTTCCTTTTTAAATTTTTTCTCAATATGAAAATCAAATACTTTATCTTCGTCAAGAATGTAATTATCCGATAAATATTTATCAAAAGAATTTTTCTTTAATATTTCATCAACTGTTCCAACCAGATCATAAAAATCGAATTTAGTATCTTCATCATACCAAACCGACTCAAACTTTTTGCCTGTAACGGCTATTAATAAATGTTCATTCTCAGTTATGTCGTCAAAACTATTTACTTCGTTTCCATTATTAAGCTTGAATACATGTCCTATTTCAAACAGCTTTAAGTTTTTTTCTTTTACTCTAATATTTCTGGAAATTGTTTGAAGCATACCGGGAATTAAAGAAGTACGAGCGTGGGACATTTCTATAGTCTGCGGACTAAGAACGCTAATCGGATTATCGAAATATCCAGCGTTGTCTTCATTAAGCAGCGAGTTGGTAATAATTTCGTAATATCCTAAGCCCGTTAGTTGCCTTCTTAATTTAAAATCAAACTTAGTCTGATCAATTTTCTCTTCCAATGCAACGGAAATTTTTTCTACTGCCGGGATTCTAGCGAAGCCGAAAATTCTTGCTACTTCCTCAATAAGATCAATTTCCCTTTCAATATCATGACGAAAAAGCGGTACTTCAAAAGAACTTTTATTTTCATCCGATTCAACGAGTTGGAATTGTAGTTTTTTAAACATTCCCAAGACTTCATCTTTAGCTACTTCAAATCCCAAAACTTTATTCAACCTGGAAAATCTTAATGCTACAACCTTAGGTTCAATTTTATTAGGATAAATATCTAATTCACCTTTTGCTATTTTGCCTTTGGCAATTTCACTTATAAGTTGAGCCACCCTATTCGCAGCCTGTATTGTAATTTCAGGATTACAACCCCTTTCAAACCGGAAAGATGCATCGGTAGAGAGCCCAAGGCGTTTTGAAGTTTTTCGGATTGCACTCGGTCGGAAGAATGCACTTTCAATTAAAATATTTTTGGTGTTTTCAGTTACCTCCGAATTTTCACCACCCATAACACCTGCAATAGCCACCGGTTTTTCTGCATCACAAATCATCAGATCGGTTTCTTCCAGTATTCTCTCTTTAGCATCCAAAGTGGTAAACTTTGTATTACGCTCTACATTTTTAACGACAATAGTTTTATCGGCAAGTAAGTCAAGATCAAAAGCGTGCAGGGGTTGACCGAATTCATGAAGTACAAAATTAGTAACATCAACAATATTGTTTATCGGACGAAGGTCAATACTTAATAACTTTTTTTTCAGCCACTCGGGCGACTCAGCAATTTCTATATCCGTTACAACTTTTGCAACGTATCTTGGACAATCAATTTCATTTTCAACAATTACTTTTGCTAATTCGCCGACCTCTTTTTCGTTTTCTTGTAATTTAATTTCCGGCAGCACTAATTCCCTATCGAATAAAGCGGCAAGATCTCTGGCAACACCTATATGACTCAGCGCATCTGCTCTGTTAGGTGTAACAGCTATATCCAGAATAACATCGTTCTTATTCAGTACCTCCGAAAACGGTTTACCAACTTCAGCGGATTCATCTAAAACTATTATACCGTCATGGTTATTACTTAAACCAAGTTCATCTTCCGCACATAACATACCGAAGGAAAATTCACCTCTAATTTTAGCTTTTTTTAATTTAAACCCGGCACCGGGAAGTTCGGCTCCTACTTTTGCAAATACAGCCTTTTGTCCTTCTGCAACATTGGGAGCGCCGCAGACAACATGAAAATCCTCTTGACCGTCGTTAACAATACATAAAGAAAGTTTATCGGCATTGGGATGTTTTTTAACTTCTTTTACAAAACCTATTACTATATTCTCAAAGTTTTTTGCTTCATCAATAACTTCTTCAATTTCCAATCCTGAAGTTGTAAGTTTTTCAACTATTTCATCAACAGAAATATCATTTAGATTAATGTAATCTTTAATCCAATTTAACGAGATTTTCAATTTTAACTCCTGAGACCTTTACTTAGAATTGTTGCAAAAATCTATAATCATTATCAAAAAACAACCTGATATCGCTAATACCGTATTTCAGTAAAGCCATTCTTTCCACACCCATACCGAATGCGTAACCCGTATATTTTTCAGAATCGATCCCGACATTATCCAGCACATTCGGGTCAACCATACCGCATCCTAAAATTTCCAGCCATCTCCCCTCTTTGCCTTTCGGCTGCCACCAAATATCAACTTCGGCGCTTGGTTCGGTAAACGGGAAAAAACTGGATCTAAAACGATACTTAACATTTTGTCCGTACAACTTTTTGGCAAAATAAACTAAAGTTCCTTTCAATTCCGCAAAAGTAACATCCGTATCTATATAAAGACCTTCAATCTGATGGAATAAGCAATAACTTTTTGCACTGATAGCTTCATTCCTGTAAACCTTGCCCGGCATAATTGCTCGTATGGGTGGTTTTTTCTCTTTCATCAATCTAATTTGTACAGGTGAAGTATGTGTTCGCAACAAGAATTTATCGTTTATGAAAAATGTATCCTGCATATCTCTTGCAGGGTGATCCGGCGGAAAATTTAAAGACTCAAAATTATTTTCATCCGATTCCAATTCCGGTCCGACATAAACAGAAAAACCTAATCCTTTAAAAATACTGCTAATATTATCAATAGTTTGTGAAATAATATGTTCGCTTCCAATTGTTTGTTCTCTACCGGGAAGCGACAGATCAACAAATCTTTTTTGAGTATCTAAATTATTGGCAAGATTCTTTTTTAATTGCTCAAATTTTTCTTGTGCTTCTTTTTTGGTAATGTTTAAGAGCTGACCGTATTTAGGTTTTTCTTCTTTCGGTAAATTTTTAAAATCTTCAAAAAGATTCGATAATAATCCATTTCTACTAAAATATTTAATACGTAAATCTTCTAAACTTTGTGGATTATCAACATCAGAAAGGTCTTTTTCGAAAGCTGAAATAATATCTTTTATTTTTTGTTCCATATTAAATTACCGACCGGTTTAAAAAAATTTAAGGCTGATCCTTTTTCATTGTCCTTCACCTTGACCAGAATCAAAAAAAAAAATCAAATTACAATCAAGTTTATCCACCTAAAGTGAATATGAACGGCTTAAGGATAGCCTCAAATAAATTATTCAGATACAAATTTTACTATATCGGAAAAAGCCTGCGGGTTTTCCACAGCTAAACTTGCAAGAACTTTTCTATTAATATCAACACCTTTGTTTTGCAGAGCATGAATTAATTTTGAATATGTAGTACCGTTTAATCTTGCAGCTGCATTTATTCTAACAATCCATAATTTTCTAAAAGTTCTTTTTTTAGCTTTTCTATCCCTGTAAGCATATTGAAGTCCTTTTTCGACAGAATGTTTAGCAACGGTGTAAACTTTGCTTCTGGAACCCCAATAGCCTTTGGCTAGTTTTAGTATTTTCTTTCTTCTCTTACGAGAAGCGGGTGCATTATTTGTGCGTGGCATTTCTTTTTATCTCCGTTATTGAATCATTGTTTTAACACGTTTTTCGTCCGCTTTAGAAACCAAAGTTGCTTTTCTTAAGTTCCTAATTGTTTTAGCGCTTTTCTTGGTTAAGATATGAGATTTGTAAGCTTTATTTCTCTTTACCTTACCGGAGCCGGTTTTTCTAAATGTTTTAGCTGCTCCTCTATTACTTTTCATTTTTGGCATAATGTTAATCCCAGTTTGTTTTATTTTTTTTTCGCTTTCAAAGGAGTAAGTATAGTATGCATTGTTCGTCCTTCAAACTTTATTTCATTTTCTACTTTAGCAACGTTTTTTAATCTTTCAACAAACTTTATTAAAAGTTCCTTGCCGTGATCTTTATAAGCTAATTCTCGCCCTTTAAAAATAACAGAAACTTTTACTTTGTTACCATCATTTATAAAATTTTCTGCATGTCTCGCTTTAAAATCAAAATCATGAGTATCAGTATTAGGATGAAGTCTAATTTCTTTAAGAATAGTTACATGCTGCTTCTTCTTTTGCAGCTTGTCTCTTTTCTGTTGCTCATATTGAAATTTTCCAAAATCAATTATTTTACAAACAGGCGGTTTAGCTTGCGGCGCAATTTCAACCAAGTCTAATCCTTTTTCATCTGCTATTTGTAATGCTTTGGAAGTAGGAATAATTCCTATCTGCTGTCCGTCAGTATCAATCACCCTAACTTCGGCAACCCTAATTTCATGATTAATACGTACCTTGTTTTTAGCGATAAATTACCTCGAAAATTAGTTTATAATTTTATTATTTATTTCATCTAAAATATTCGTGATAAATTCTTCAATTTTAACCGAACCTTTATCACCGACTTTGTGCTGTCTTACCGAAACGGTATTATTTTCTTTTTCTCGTTCACCCACAATAAGCATATATGGAATTTTTTGCGTTTCCCAATGCCTTATTTTATATCCGATCTTTTCATTTCGTTTATCTAACTCAACTCTAATCCCTTTTTCTCTTAAAGTATCATAGATTTTCTGTCCATAATCCGAAAAACTCTGGGATATGGGAATAACAGCTGCCTGTACGGGAGCCAGCCACATTGGAAATGCTCCTCCGAAATGTTCAATCATAACGCCCATAAATCTTTCAATTGAACCCAACAAAGCTCTGTGTACCATAAACGGTCTGTGTTCTTTCCCGTCTTCGCCAATATATTTCATATCAAAACGTTCCGGCAAATTAAAATCGAACTGTATTGTACTCATCTGCCATTCGCGATTAAGAGCATCTTTAACTTTAATATCTATTTTAGGGCCGTAAAACGCACCGCCACCTTCATCAACTTCATATTCCAAACCTTCAGTTGTTAAAGCATTGATTAAAGAATCTGTTGCTTTTTCCCAAAGGTCATCATTTCCAACAGCTTTTTCCGGTTTGGTTGAAATGTAAAATTTTAATTTTTCAAAACCGAACGATTTCCAAATATATAGTGAAAAACGAATAACTTCAATTATTTCTTCTTCTATCTGTTCATGAGTGCAGAAAATATGTGCATCATCTTGTGTAAAACCGCGAACTCTTAATAATCCGTGTAATACTCCGCTTTTTTCATAACGGTAAACTGTTCCCAACTCAGCCCACCTAAGAGGTAAATCTCTATACGAACGAAGATCGGATTTATAAATCATAATATGGAAAGGACAATTCATGGGCTTAACATAATAATCTTGCTCATCTATTGTCATTGGCGCAAACATATTTTCTTTGAAATGAGATAAATGCCCGCTGGTTTCCCATAACCAACTTTTACCGATATGCGGAGTATAAATAAGATCGTATCCGTTTTTGAAATGTGCATCTTTCCAAAAATCCTCCACAGCCGTTCTAACTCTTGAACCTTTAGGATGCCAAAAAATTAAACCCGGACCGGCTTCTTCAACAATGCTAAACAGGTCTAATTGCTTGCCTAATTTCCTATGATCGCGTTTCTTTGCTTCTTCCAACAAATGCAGGTGCTCTTCCAACATTTTCTTCTTAGGAAAAGAAACACCGTAAATTCTTTGTAACCGTTTATTATGCTCGTCACCTCTCCAATATGAACCTGAAACATTTAGCAATTTTACATATTTAATTTTCCCGGCAGAAGGGATATGAGGACCCGTACATAAATCGGTAAACTCTCCTTCCGAATAAATACTGATTGTTTCTTCCTCGTCATTAAGTCCGTCAAGTATTTCTAACTTGAAATTGTCTCCGACTTGCTTAAAATAATTAATTGCATCACTTTTGGACAACTCTTTTCTATCAAAGGAATGATTTTCCTTTGCGAGCTGCATCATCGTATCTTCAATTTTCTTTAGATCATCATCGGTTAATTGTTTATTTATTTCAAAGTCGTAATAAAAACCACCTTCAATCGCCGGCCCAACTCCAAATTTAGCCTCAGGGAAAAGGGATTGGATTGCATGAGCCATCAGATGAGAAGTTGAATGCCAATAAGCATGTTTACCTTCATCATCCTTAAATGTAAAAATCTGTAGTTTAGAATCCTCATTAATTTTAAAATTCAAATCCTTTAATACACCGTTAACCTTGGCAATAAGAGCATCATCGGCCAAACGGTGTGAAATTGACTCGGCAATCTGCAAAGGAGTTATGCCTTTATCATACTCATGAACAGAGCCGTCGGGAAATGTAATTTTAATTTTATTCATAATTAGGATTACCAAATAAAAAAAAACGGAGTTAACTCCGATTAACCGTGGGTTCTATAGGATTCGAACCTATGACCTTCTGCACGTCAAGCAGACACTCTAACCAACTGAGCTAAGAACCCAGTTAAATTGAGTACCGAGGGCCGGACTCGAACCGGCACGGGAGATAACTCCCACTGGATTTTAAGTCCAGTGCGTCTACCAATTCCGCCACCCCGGCAATCAATAGAACATTAAATATAATATTTTATTTACTTCTAAACAAAATATTTAATAATTACGGCTCAAAATTAAGATTTTTTCCATTATCATCAAAACCTTTTTTTAAAATTGTTGCTCTTCATTTTCTTTTGATCGTTACAGATAATTTGAAAAATTCATTTAAATTATTCGAAGTATTTTTTAATTACCAAAACTACTGTTGGGAACATTAATTTCATAGGATAATTTAATATTTCAGGGAAACAGTTTTTTCAACTTCGTTATTATTTATAGATTTTTGATTTTCACGAATAGTACCATCGCATATTGATTAAATTAAGGACTGTAGAAAATATAAACGAGTGTTCAATATATTCTAATCAAACTATTTATTTAGAATGTTCAAAATACTATTTTTGAGTCTCTAAAATATGGGCACATAGTTCAGTTGTTTAGAGCATCTGACTCATAATCAGAGGGTCGGTGGTTCTTCCCAAGGAATCCTTTCGGGAGAGTCCATCTGGGCCCACAAAGAAAGTTCGATTTTGTTTTGAAATCGGACTTTTTCATTTTAAAGCCTTTTGATAGCCCTGATGATTTTTGCGGCTTTTTATATAGATTTTGCATGAAATTGCTAAAAAGTTTAGAGAATGCATTAGTTTAACAAATTTATGACTAATAAGGACACTTAAACGAGTAAGAAGGTTCTAGAATTTGATGTACAGTTAACACTGGAACGTGCTTTAGAGAAATTTACAAATGTAAAACCAAGAATTATTTCTGATAACGGTTCTCAGTTTATAAGTAAAGATTTTCATGATTACCTTAGATTTGTAGGTTTGCAGCATATTAGAACTTCTATTGCTTACCCGCAAAGTAATGGTAAAATTGAAAGATATCATAAAACTATTAACGGGGAATGCTTACAAAAGCAATCTTTCATTAACTTAGAAGATGCAAGAAATCAGATCAATAAATATGTTGATTTTTATAATAACAAAAGATTACATAGTTCATTATTAAATATCCACCTTCTTAGAAGGTGGATATAGTTTGCCTCTAAAAGAGGCTATAAATCGAACTCTTGTTGTTCTTCTTTTCTTTCTTGAACTTCTTAAATTTACTCATAAGTTAAATTTAACATTTTTCAGGCATAGCCGAAAGAACATAACCACCTTCGAAGAAGGTGGATTTCTAGGATACATTAAATCAGGCTAAACTTAACAGATTCAAAACTTAATTTGTTAATCAAGCTTTTAACTAATTAGTCGCTCCTTACGAAATAGCAATCGGCATTAAATTGCAGAAAAAGTTGCTATTGAACTCCAGAGCAAATAAGTTTTCGAAAAGCCCAAAAAGTTTCTTCTTTAATTTTTCTGCTAACTTTTTCAAATTCCATCCAGAAGCAACTAATAATGCGTTGATTTTCGGTGAACTTTCTCCATGGAGATAGTTCTCCTCCATTCTAAAATCTTTCTTCAAATGTCCTATAACCGGCTCTATTGCTGCTCTTCGCCTAAACTTCTTTCTTTTTTTCATCTTCTGGTATTGACTATCTCTTTTCAATGGTGGTTTTGGAGTAGATATTTTTACCCCGTTTATTTCCGATACTCCTCGTCCGCCTCTATCATATATTACTTCTTCGGGTTGATAGTCAAGATTTTTCTCCATTTGTTTTAACAATGGCTCTATTGTTTTACTATCGTGTGGATTACCTTTATAGCTTTCCACCCCTAATACAACCAACTCTGTGGGGTTAAGCATTAATCCTATTTTATTACCAAACTCATATTTCTTGTGTGCTTTCCCTTTTGATATACAACTTGTAAAAGGTTTATGTAGGCTATAGATTTTGTTTTTATCTTCTTTTTTCTGGTTTAGTACTTTCTTAAATAATTCTAATTCGGATTGATATAAATTTAATTTTTCTTCTCCCAGCTTTCTCTCTAATTCCCTTACTAATCTCCCGGCTATTGTCTTTAGCTTTTTCATCGACTTTCGAGCTTTCTTTTTCCTTCTTGGATGTTGACTGTTATAGCTATCTCTTAATAGCTGTTTACTTACTCGTTTATAGGTTTGACGTTGTCTTATTGTTTCTGATTCGGCTATTTTATTACACTTGTCTATTATTTTCTTCGCTAATTTTGAATCCGTCGGATAGGTAATATTATTCTCTTGTACTGTTGTATCCGAAAGTAATTGCTTGCTCTTTATTTTCTCTCCGTGTAGTTCTACGGTATGTATAAAGATTTTCTCTATCCCTTCTTCTCCTAATCTCTTTCTGAAATGGACAAAATCACTCGGGTCACAGGGAAATTTATGTTCAAAGTGTCTATAGCCACAAAAGTATTGCATGTATGGGTTCATTACCCACGCTTGAGCTAATGTCTCGTCTCCTAAATTGTAGTAACGCTTCAATAGTAAGCACCCACTCATAAAGCGGATGGGCATTGAGGGCTGGCCTTTCTCCGAATAATAAACCGATAGTTCTTTCTCTAAATGATCCCAACCTATTTTGTTGGCTAATAGTACTAATTCATGTCCCATATCTATAAAATCGATTAGTAATGGTTTGAAAAGGTCTGATTGATCCTTCTTTGGTAGTTTCCCTATCATTTTTTACTCTTTTTTTTTGCAAGGTTTTTATCTCAATTTATTTAAATCTTGCATTTTTGTCAATGGACTTTTTGACTTATTATTCCGCTTTCTATCCTTTTATCAAGCTTTTGGCCTTTTTAAGGAGCGACTATATACTAAAAGCAGTACTAAAATAATATATTATTTTTTCTTTTGAATATGCAGTAGTAAATATTATGTTAAAAGTTCTATCTAAGAAAGACATCCAAATGCAGATCGGAA
>BDSW01000191.1 GCA_002898175.1 bacterium BMS3Abin04 | reverse complement strand
ACTGCAATATAATATTTACAATGATTGGTGAGATAATAAGGGGAAATATTTCCTTAGCAAAAATTTCGGTCTTAGAAAATCCCAACAACTTTGCTGAAATGATAAAATCCTTATTTTTTAACAATATAATTTCCCCTCGAATAATCTTAAAAAGACTCATCCAACCGGATAAACCCAGGACTAAAATTATTACGAATATTGAATTCCCGAATAAAGCTAAAATTAAAATTATCAGGAATAGAAAAGGGAAAGCTAAAAACATTTCCGAGAAACGGTTAAAAACCGAGTCCCAAAATCCGCCATACATTCCGGCTGGAATTCCAAACAGCATACCGAAAAATAATGATACAATCACCGAACCAAGACCTATCAAAAATGCAAGTCGTGTTCCATAAACTATTCTGGAATAAATATCCCTTCCATACTCGTCGGTTCCAAATAAAAACATCCTTTTGCTTAATTGAGGGTTAATTTGGTTCTTTTCAAAATTTAATTTTTTAGTTCCTTGAAAAGCAGTTATCGAATTACCGATTTTAATGCTGTCTGCAAAAAACGAGTCTGCGTTTATGTTATGAGAAAATAAAGAATTTCTTAAATCGATAAAGGTTTCTTTCGTACCGGTTTTTTGATAGCTAGTACTTTTTTCTACTAATATTTTACTTGAAAAAGGCGGTAGAAGTTTAGTAACACGAATTGTATTATGTATATCAGGATTAAAAGTAACAACCAAAGGTGAAAATACCGTAAACACTAAAATGATTATTAGAATTACAGTTAAGGCAGAAATCTTGGCAGTTAGCAATATCTTAATTCTCTTTGAGAAATAAATTATGAACGGGAGAAAGGAAATAAGGATAAAAGAGAAAAAATAATCGAACAAATTAAAATCAAATTGTTTAATTGCAAAGTTAGAATTGGAAAATAATAATTTTATATAGCTAACAAATACCTCAAATATCTGAATTAGGAAATCAAATCTTAACGCAACAATTAAAATCCAGAAAAATAGAAGAATGTGTAAAAGTTTTAACTTAAACTTCATTTTATTTATAATCCCTTAATCATTCTTTTATCAATTTTGTAACTAACAATATCGGCAATAAAATTAGTAAGGATAATCAATATACCCGAAATAAAGGTACAGCCGATTACCAAAGGATAATCTCTATTAAGTATTGCATTTACCGTTAAACGTCCCATTCCGGGCAGACTAAAAATCACCTCTGTTATCAAAGCTCCGCTTAAAAGCAGCCCAAGTTCAATTCCGGCAACGGCAATCATTGGTCTAATTGCATTTGGTAATAAATGTTTCTTAAGAATAATCTTTTCACTTATTCCGTTCGCCCTTAAATATCTAATAAATCCTTCGTTGTTAATCGATTCCAGGTTTTCCCTTAAATATTTGTAATATATTACGATTCCGGGAAGCGACAATGTTAAAACCGGTAATATTAAATGCTGAATATAATCAAGTAATTGTTCCGGTAAAGTAAATTCTGAAAAATCGATAGATCTTAAATCTGCCGAGGGAAACAAGTTCAGTTTGACTGAAAATATATAAATTAAAAAAATGCCTATTACAAAACTGGGAATTGAATAAATGACCAATGAAGATTTCGATAAAATCTTGTCAATTAGCTTTCCTTTATTATTAAATGATTTAATTGCAGAGTAGAGTCCAAAACTTATTTGGAAAAGAAAACTGATAAGCGAAAAAATAATCGTGAATGGAAGATAAGTAAATATTACGGAAATTACAGGAAGATGATATTGGTAGGATATTCCAAAATTCCCGGTAGCTAAATTTTTAACAAAATCAGTATATTGCAGCCAGACCGATTTATCTAACGAGAATGAATTTTTAACTTTCTCTACAAGATTAGGACTTAGCAAAGGAGATACAAATTTTTGAACCGGGTTTCCAGGAGATATTCTTAACAGAAAAAATATCAAGGTTATCAGAAGGAATAACAAAACCAATGACATTGTTATTCTCTTAATTAATACTTTTGTTACAACACTTTTCACAATAATCAATTTAAATTTTTATTTATCAACTCTCCATTCCCAACAATGTTGAATGCTTCCAAGTGGATTGATACTAATATTTTTAAGTTTTTTATTATAAACAGTAATATTATCAATCCAAAACAAAAAAACCACAGGCTCGTCGTTATGAATTAGTAACTGAACCTTTTTGTAATAAGTCGATAACTCATTGGCATCGTTAGTATTTTCAATTTTTTCCAAGAGCAAATCAACATCTTTATTTTGGTATCCTACGCAATTAGCAACACTAACTTTTAGATCGGAATTCCAATATGGTTTCAAATCAATCGGAATAGGAACAGCCCAGCCGGCAATCCATGCATCATATTTTTTTTCAAACATATTGTTGAAAAATACCGAGGGTTCTACAGGTTGTACTTTAACTTCAATTCCAATATTCTTCAGATTCTCTTTTATAATATTTGCCGTAAATTTTCTTCGTGGATTACCGGATGGGATATAAAGATTAAAAGAAAATTCTTTCCCGTTTTTATCTAATATTCCATTCTGATCCGAATCAATCCAGCCGAGTTGTAGAAGCATTTTTTTTGATAATTCCGGGTTAAACTCATATGGTTGGATAGATTTATTTAATGCAAACTTGAAAATCGGTGCAACCGGTGAAACAGCTAACTCAGCAGCATTATTTAGGAATTCCTCAATAATTAATTTACGGTTTATCGCATGGACTAATGCTTTCCTAACTTTGAAACTGCCGAATAAACCGTTAGGAACAATCTTTCCATTCTTTTGATAAAGATCCTTATCAATATTACATAACCCCACATAATCATAAGACCTTCCTTTTCTTACGGCAACATTTAAGCTATTCGCTTTTTTTAACTCATCCAGATCATCAGACCTTATGTCGTCTAATATATCAATCTCTCCTTTTTGAAGCTGAATTAATCTTGAGTTATAATTAGGAATTATTTTAAAAATCAAACGGTTAATACTTTCTTCAGAATACAAATATGACAAACTATTCTTTTTAAGAACAATTTTTTCGTTTTTCAACCAGGATTTAAGTGCATACGGTCCGGTTCCAATTGTCTTAAAATTTATCTCTGCAGTTGAATAGTTCTTTCTCTCCAACTTAATAAAATAATGTTCAGGAAGAATGGGCATATCAATATCAAACAAAGTCGGATTAGAATTTTTCTTAAAATTAATTATTACTGTATCCGGAGCTACAACATCAAATGATTTGTTAATATCAATATGAGAATCCTTATCAGTATAAAAATTATTGAACTCACCGTAAAACCGGCTTTGGACTTTTGGGTCGGAATATGCATCAAATGAAAAAACAATATCCTTCGTTGTAAACTTTGAACTGTCGCTCCAATAAAGATTTTTTCTTAAAATAATCTTTATTGATTTGTGATTGTTTATCCATTCCCAACTTTTTGCCAGCATCGGGTAAGAAGTTATATTACCGTTTTCATTATCCCATTCATGTCCAATTAAACTCAAGTAAATTAATTCCGAGATTCTACCTTCGTTAAGATTTAATGTATACAGGGGATCCAAAGTTTTAATATCTGCTGAGATACCAATTACTACTCTATTATCTTGAGACGTTTTTTTTGAACATCCGCTAAAGAATATCAGAGAAACAGAGATAATAAGAGAAAAAATAATTTTATGTTTCATAAAGCGTTCCGAATTATTTATTATTCAGTATGTTTGAACTTAGTGAATTTTTTAAATTATTTATCGTGAAAAAATATAAAGTAAATTAACTATATCTAATTTCAGATTCTTCCAAATTATTTTTAACTTATTAAAATGCTAAATGTTAAATTAAAAAATGTTTCACTAATAATTAACAATAAACCAAAAGAAATTTTGAGTAATCTAGATTTTAACTTGTCAAAGAATAATATTTACACAATAATAGGCAAAAACGGAGCCGGTAAAACCACATTACTGAATACTATCATCGGAATTCTTGACGAAAAGTTTTACTTAATTAGTGGTTTTGTAAAAATACAAAATATAAATATTTTAGACCTGGATGAAAAAGGACGAAGAATACTTCGAAAAAAACTTATACGAATTGTTTTACAAGATGCTATAGGCAGCTTCGATCCGTTAAAAACATTTCAATATTATTTTAATTTACTTAAGTGTGAACAGAGTGTTTTAGATAATCTTCTTAAAAGTTTCCAGCTTCAAGGTTCCCAAAAGTTAAGTAAACTTTACCCTTATGAAGTAAGCGGAGGTATGGCACAAAGAATAAGTATTTGTCTTGCGATTCTTGCAAAGCCGCAGATTTTAATACTGGATGAACCGACTTCCGCACTAGACGTTCCGATTGCTAATTTAGTAAGTTTAAAAATAAAAGAGTATATCAAATCAACTAATTCTATTATTCTAATTGTTACTCAAGATCTGAAATTTGCCGATAAAGTATCAGATTATATTGCTACACTGCAAAATGGAAAGTTACAAGAATTTAGAAAATTAAAAAATACAAATGGAAAATAATTTTTTGAGATTAAAAATTCTATGAAGCCACAGATTGAATTAAAAGATATTGCATATGTTCCTTCAGAAGATAAGCTTTTATCAAAAGGAAAGAATTTTACAATTTTGAGTAATATTTCATTTGCTGTTGCTGAAAGTTCAATCCTTGGTATTGTAGGTGAGTCGGGAAGCGGCAAAACCACGTTAATAAAACTGATAACCGGAATTTTAGGGCCTACCTCCGGAACTATAGAATATAGCTTCCCTTTAAATCGTTCTAATGGAGTTCAACAAATCCAAATACTTTTTCAGAACAGCGAACAGATTATCAACCCTCTCCGTAAAGTTAAAAGTTTATTGGATGATATTACTAAAGATGCTTCCGAACAAAATTTCATATTGGACTTTTTAGAGATCCCGCAGGAGATGCTTCAGAAGAAAGGTTACCAACTTAGCGGCGGTGAACGCCAAAGAGCAGCGCTGGCAAGAATATTACTCGCTAAACCCAAAGTATTAATAGTTGATGAACCATTTTCCGCTCAGGATCCTGAATCAAAACAAAATTTTGTAAAGCTTTTCCAAAAGTTAAACAAAGAATTTAATATAACAATTCTGTGTGTTATACATGAAATAGATATTTTAGAAGATTTTACCGAGCAGTTATTAGTTCTTTTCGGTGGAAAAGTTATGGAAATAGGTGCTTCTAGAAATATTTTCGCCAAACCTGTAAATCCATATACAAAATTTTTGTTAGAAGCCGGTAATTACGAACTTACTGAAAATGATTTTAGCGGTAGTAATATTAGGTTAAATAACAGCTCGGGATGCCCATATTTTGATAGGTGCAAAAATAAGTTGGAGGAATGTGAAATTTCCGTTAAAAAAATGGAATTAACAGGAAGAATTGTTTACTGTAATAACCCGTTAAATAATTATCCGGGAGAAGGTACGGATGGAAGTCTTACTCTAAAATGAGAGCCCTTACCTTCTTCACTGGTAAAATCTATTTGACCGTTTAGCAATTCTACAAATTTTTTTGTAACCGACAAACCAAGCCCTATACCTTGGTATTTTCTATTCATACCTTCACTAACTTGTCTAAAAGCCTCAAATATCAATTCTTTAAGTTCATTCGGAATGCCGATACCCGTATCAATTACTTCAAATAATATTTTATCGGTATCTTTGCTGAGCTTAACAAAAATGCCTCCTGATTGTGTAAACTTTATAGCATTATTTAAAAGATTTTCTACCACTTTAGAAAACATTCTTTCGTCAATTTCTGCATATAGATCATCAAACTCAATTTGTATATTTAGTTCTAAATTTTTATCCTCAGCATCTTGTTTAAACAAAAAAATTTTATTTTTAATCAATTCCGATAAATTTTTAGTTACTAAATTTACTTTAAGCCTGTTTGTTTCAATATCTGCTTCGTCTAATATTAAGTTAAGCGCCTCGGTTAGCCTGTTGCTGCTTTTTAATATAATTTCAGCCATTTCTTTCAATTCAGGATCGTCAAGTTCCTCATAGAGTATACCGGCATATCCAAGTATA
>BDSW01000190.1 GCA_002898175.1 bacterium BMS3Abin04 | reverse complement strand
CGAACGAAAACCATTTAGCAAAACTTTCGGAATGACCGCCCCACAATAGAATATTTTTAGATTCTTTATAGAAAAAATAGGAAGTATAAAAATGACCGATTTTATCAATTCCTAAAATTCCGGGTTCATTAAACCAATCTTTACCTGCAGGTTGTTTGTAAAAGTTGAACGGTTTAAAGTCATCTTTCCACCAAGAGATATACGAATCGACTAATGTAAAACCAAGTACACCTGAAATAGAAATTACCGAAATATTTTTCCTGCTGAAAAAAGTTTTAGCCGGTTTTTCTTGAGCATTTATTGTAATGAAAAAAAATAAGACGATAAATATGATAACTATTTTTTGAAATTTAGAAATCAATGAAAAGACCTAATAAGTTTTTATTATCTTTTAGCTTATAAAGCTGGCCCCTTTCTTCAAATCCTCTGCGATGAGTATAAGTTAATCTAAAATACACCTTTTCTCCGTATGGAAACCTTAATCCGAGTTGGTAGCTTTGCGTTGTTCCGTTATTTACTTCCGATTTTATTTTTATATCGATGGCTGCATAAAACAAAACCTTATTTCCAATATTTACTCCCGCATCACCGCCGAGTTGAAAGGTTGTGTGTTTATCTAGTACCGGTTCATTGTGAAAATTGTAAAAGCTTCCTATATAAAATTTCCCGTTAAGTATGGGCAATTTCCTTTCAAAATGCAGACCGATATAATCCCTAACATAACTTATGGGGAAGTGTTTTAGTTGGATTATTCCGTCATCGGAAAAATGAGCGCTTACATGTCCCCAAATAAATCGGGCAAAAAAATTCTTTGACACTTCCGTGTCAAAGGTAAAATCGACCCGGTAATCAACGGTAAAAACCTGTATATGTCCTGGAGTTTTAATAAGAGTATTAAAAACGGTTGCGTTAATTGAGGACTGCAATAAAAGATTTGAAACACCGACATTAAAAATGGGAAGTTCACCTCCTATGTTTCCAAACCATTGAGTCGATTCAAAATGTTTTGATATTGAAAACTGAGGTGATAATGCATCGGCAAAATATTTTTCATATAATTTTGAGTTTGGGAAAATATCAATTTTAAAATTCTGTGCAGAAGTAAATTTGGAAAAACTGAAAATTAGCAGAGTGAAAACAAGAAGTTGTTTGAGTTTCATATAAATTTCGTTCGATTAAAATGATTAGATCAGCTCTTTAAATAATCCTTCTATATGGGAAAGGTCTTTGGTATCTAATCCGAAAGTAACTGAGTCGGCAAAATTATTTAAGATTACAACTGCGTTTATTCCTGCATCCATAGCTTCAATCTCCGAAATTTTCTCTGCAACATTTTGGTTAAGAATAAGTATATCGTTATAAAGTTCATTCAGGTTTTTCATTTCCCAATCAGGTTCTTTCCCGTTTTTCATTTTGAGAAATTGCGCAAGCAGGTACATCGAGAAAACTTTGAATTCTGTTTCTTCAATTGTAGAGAAAGGTAAATGAAATTTAACTAAAGGTTTAAGCTTTGCCAAAATAGGGCAGCCGCTCGTAGGCATTATAATTCCCATTAAACTGCTCACACCGGTTTGTACATCAACAGCTTTTACGTATTGTCTTTCTTTAGAATCAACAGTAACTTTTGCTTTTTCGAAAGAAGGGGTTTCGTTAAAGAATAACAATACTTGTCTAATACTTATTGCAAGGGGACAGAATTTATTTTTAGATTCATCTAGAGGGCAATGCGGGCATTTAAAGTTTTTTAATTTTGTCCATTCGGGCAAATCTTTTTCTTGTCCTCGAATTACTTCTAAAGTTTTGGGATCAATTTTAATTTCAAAATTTTTTTTATTCTCATTTATGAATTCAAAAGTATAATTAAATTTCAAAGCATCTTCTGTTAACATTTCGAAAAATATCCAATTGTTTAGTTAAATAGTAAGGTAAAATATAAAAAACTTAAATAATTAGAAAGGTAGAAAATAATAGACGGAAATTTTTCTAAGTGATTTCATTTTTTAAACTTTGAAAGGAATTTTCAAGTTCTGTTATTAGTTTCTTAAAAAGTTCTTTAACGGTTAGAATTTTATCAATTTGTCCAATGCCCTGACCTGCTTCAATCATTCCGTTATTTAAATCTCCTTCAAAGATGCCTAATTGTTCTCTTTTTTCACCCAATAAATTTAGCAGTTCTTCTTTCCTCGAACCGCTCTGTTCCAATTGAACAGCCGAATCACTAAACCGATTCTTTATAACTCGTGTTAAACCGACTTTTTTTAGAATTAATACAGTATCGTTTTCTCTTGCCTCGAGTAACGTTTTTTTGTAATTGGGATGAGCCGAAGATTCAACGGTTGCTGCAAAGCGGGTTCCAATTTGAACGCCCTCGGCACCGAGAGACAGTGCTGCTAAAATTCCTCTGCCGTCTGCAATACCTCCGGCTGCTATTACCGGAATATTTAGCGAATCGACTAGTTCGGGAATTAAACAAAAAGTTGTGATTTCATCAGCTCCATTGTGTCCTCCCGCTTCTACGCCTTCTCCGACAATTGCATCGCAGCCAACACTTTCGGCTTTCTTGGCAAATTTGAGAGAAGGGACAACATGTACTACAGTAATATCATTCTTTTTTAAAATATCAATAAATTTCCCTGGATGCCCTGCAGAAGTAAAAACAATTTTAACATTTTCTTCAATAGTAACGTTTACTAATTTTTCAGCATCACCGCGTAAAAGAGGAATGTTAACTCCAAACGGTTTATCAGTGGCATTTATACAATTTCTAATATGCTCGCGCAGCAATTCGGGTTTCATAGATCCGGCTCCTATTAGTCCCACTCCGCCGTTATTTGATACTGCCGATGCTAATTTCCAGCCGGAAACCCAAACCATTCCGGCTTGTATTATTGGATATTCAATTTTAAATAAATTTGTTACTTCGTTTGATATTTTCATTATTCTATAATTGTTTATTAAAAATTACTAATAAAGTTAAAACTATGAATATAAATATCGATTATCCAATATAATTTGAATATAGGAGCGAATTTCTATAAGTTTACTTTTTGCTTAAAATATTATAATTAAATATATAACAATTACTTAACAGAGGCCTAAATGTCTTATTTATTTACATCGGAATCAGTATCCGAAGGACATCCTGATAAAGTAGCGGATGCTATTTCTGACGGGGTGCTCGATGAAATTTTGAAACAAGATCCTAAAGCAAGAGTAGCTTGCGAAACATTTGTTACAACCGGTTTGGTTTTAGTCGGCGGTGAAGTTACTACAACCGCATATGTCGATATCCCGACAATAGCCAGAAAGATAGTAAAAGAAATTGGTTATACGCAAGCAGATTATAAGTTTGATTCCGAATCTTGTTCCGTGCTGAATGCAATTCATTCCCAATCACCCGATATTGCTATGGGAGTTGATAAAGGCGGAGCGGGCGATCAGGGATTAATGTTTGGCTATGCATGCAATCAAACAGCGGAGTATATGCCGATGCCGATAGTTTATGCACATAAATTGGTTAAAAAACTATCTAATATTAGAAAAAGAACACCTAAATTGATGCCTTATTTAAGACCGGATGCTAAATCTCAAGTTACAATAGAATATGACGACAATAACAAACCGCTGCGAGTTGAAGCGGTTGTTATTTCTACTCAGCATGATGGAAATATTAAACAAAGCAAAATCAAAGCAGACGTAATAAAAAATGTAATTAAGAAAGTTATACCCGCAAAATATCTTGATAAAAACACTAAGTATTTTGTTAATCCAACCGGTCGCTTTGAAATTGGCGGACCGCATGGAGATAGCGGATTAACCGGACGAAAAATTATTGTGGATACATACGGAGGTTGGGCTCCTCACGGTGGCGGAGCTTTTTCAGGTAAAGATCCCTCCAAAGTAGATAGAAGCGCAACATATGCTGCCCGACATATTGCTAAAAATGTTGTTGCAGCAAAATTAGCAAAAGAGTGCCTGGTACAGTTAGCTTATGCAATTGGAGTTGTGGAGCCTGTTTCCGTTCACGTTGATACAAATGGAACCGGAGTTATACCGGATGTAAAAATAGAGGAAATGATAAAAAAGGAAGTTGATTTAACTCCCAATGGAATTATTAAAAGATTAAAGTTAACAAGACCCATTTATAAAAAGACTACTGCTTACGGTCACTTTGGAAGAAACGATAAAGATTTTACGTGGGAAAAATTAGATTTAGTACCAAAATTTAAAAAATATAAAACTAGTAAAGGAAAATAGAAATGGAGCAAGACATTTTAAATGATGATGTAAAAACCTTAAAGTATAAAATTAAAGATATATCTTTAGCTGAATGGGGAAGAAAAGAAATTAATTTGGCAGAAAAAGAAATGCCCGGACTAATGGCGCTTCGCGAAAAATATGGGGAAACAAAACCTTTGAAAGGCGCTAAAATTATGGGCTCGCTTCACATGACAATTCAAACCGCTGTACTAATAGAAACTTTAACCGAACTGGGTGCGGATGTTCGTTGGGCAAGCTGTAATATATATTCAACTCAAGACCATGCGGCTGCGGCAATTGCAGAAAGCGGAGTACCGGTTTTTGCATGGAAAGGTGAAACATTAGAAGAATACTGGTGGTGTACGGAACGCGCGTTAACTTGGCCTGACGGTTCCGGTCCTAATATTATTGTTGATGACGGCGGTGATGCAACTCTAATGATTCATAATGGGGTTGAGGCTGAAGATAATCCGTCTATCTTGGATAAAGAATATCATTCCGAAGATGAAATTGAACTGTTCAAAAAATTAAAAGCTACTTACAACGAAACTAATGACAAATGGCATAAAATTACTAAGGAAATTAGAGGCGTTTCGGAAGAAACAACAACGGGTGTTCATCGTTTGTATCAAATGAAAGAAGCCGGTAAACTTTTATTTCCCGCTATCAATGTAAACGATTCGGTGACTAAATCAAAATTTGATAATTTGTACGGATGCAGAGAATCTTTGGCAGATGGAATTAAACGCGGAACCGATATAATGGTTGCCGGTAAGAATGTTGTTGTTTGCGGATACGGCGATGTTGGTAAAGGTTCTGCAAAATCTTTGCAAGGATTTGGCGCCAGAATTCACGTTACGGAAATTGATCCTATTTGTGCACTGCAAGCCGTTATGGAAGGATTTGAAGTTAAAAGACTTGAAGAGTTCTTAAATGTTGGAGATATTTTTGTAACAACAACAGGCAACAAAGATATCATTAAAATTGAGCATATGGAAAAAATGAAAGACGGCGCAATTGTTTGTAATATTGGTCATTTTGATAATGAGATTCAAGTAGAGAAATTAAAAAATTATCCGGGAATAGAACATATTAACATAAAACCTCAGGTAGATCAATATAAATTTCCCGATGGTCACTCGATAATTCTTCTTTCGGACGGCAGGCTTGTTAATCTTGGAAATGCAACCGGTCATCCTTCGTTTGTAATGAGCAATTCATTCACAAATCAAACACTTGCACAGATTGAATTATGGCAAAAAGATTACAAAGTTGATGTTTATCGTTTGCCGAAATATCTTGATGAAGAAGTTGCCCGTTTACATTTGGAAAAACTTGGCGTTCACCTTACAAAACTTACCAAAGAACAATCCGAATATCTCGGTGTTCCGGTCGAAGGACCTTACAAAGCGGATCATTATAGATATTGATGTTCAGACGCTAAAACGTGGAAACGTTGAGACGTAAAAGGCAGCATTACAAGGGATTCTTTTGTTATTAGTCGCCGGAGGTTGTTACAGAACTCGGCTATATGGATTAGTCATTCCGGTTTCTGCTTTTTAGAATACCGGTTTATCCCGCTTTTTTGCGGGGAATCTCAAAATTTATGTTCTGCAACATACTCGGAGGTCATTGGGAATAATTGCTAGAGCTATAAAAATATTAAATGTAATTTTTGTTTAGTGTAGCTCGGGCT
>BDSW01000189.1 GCA_002898175.1 bacterium BMS3Abin04 | reverse complement strand
TTTGGTTTCCGCCGGTCATTCAAATGCCTCTTTAAGTATTTTAAAAGGGGCTATTGACAATGGGTTAGCTATGTTTACACATCTCGGGAACGGTTGTCCAAAACTAATAGAACGGCACGACAATATAATAGAGAGAGTTTTATCGCTTTCCCGGTACCTTTGGATAACTTTTATTGCCGATGGTCATCACATCAAATTTATCGCTTTAGCTAATTATTTAAAAAGCGCCGGGTATGAAAAATGTATCATTGTCACAGATGCTATGGCGGCTGCAAGCGCACCGCCTGGTAGATATAAGATTGCTTCCATTAATGTTGAAGTAGGAAATGATAAAATTGTAAGACAACCGGGGAAAAATAATCTTGCCGGTTCAGCCGTTACTATGAAAGAATCAGCCCGTAATCTTTTTGCAAATATTGGATTATCTGAGAATACGATTGAACTATTAATAAGTACTAACCCCAAAAAAGCTTTGGGTATTTTATAAATAAAAGTTAAGGGAATTAAATGAAAAAGAAAATCTTGTTTTTGTTTTTTTTCGTTTCTACCGGATTGCTGTTAAATGCGCAAACCGGTCATCAAAGTAAGTTAAAATATAAAATACATTATTATGTTAAAGAAAGTATTTACGAAGCTCTTCCAAATACAAGAGGGGAAATTCTTTTTGTAGGCAACAGCATAACAGCAAGCGGGCAGTGGACAGAAATGTTTCAAGATTTAAGAGTAAAGAATCGTGGTATTAGCGGTGATGTAACGGATGGAATACTTTTTAGATTGAAAGAGATTACCGGATCCCATCCAAGCAAAATATTTTTAATGGTTGGAGTAAATGATTTATCAAAAGGGAAATCGAAAAAATATATCCTTGAAAAATATAAGGAAATATTAGACTCAATTAAAAGTCAAACTCCCTTAACTAAAATTTATGTGCAAAGCATTTTACCGGTGAATGATGAATTTCGATATTTTAAAAATCATACAAATAAAACGGATAGCATTATCTCGCTTAACAAAAACCTAAAAGTATTGGCTATAAAAGAAAGAGCCGCGTTTATTGATTTATTTAAACCGTTTGCAAATTCAGAAAACAAATTGAAAAGTGAATATACATTGGATGGATTGCATCTGAACGGGAAAGGTTATTTGTTATGGAAATCAATTGTAGAAAAATATGTATTTGATAATTAGTTCTTCTAATATTCACTTATGTGTATTTGCTCTAAACATTTTATGAAAAATTATTGCAGTAGTAAGTTCAGCAATTTTCTGCCTTAGGCGAATTACAATTACATTATTTAAAATATCGTAAATATTTGCAAGAAAATCTTTTTTTTTATATTTTTACTTAAACGATAAAGTAAACGTTAAAGTAAATATTTATCAAATGAATTTGGTCAGTGATCAATTTAAAATTTGAAAGATGAGAAATCAAATTATTACATTATCAGACATAGCTAGTAAATTAAGTGTTTCTACAGTTACGGTTTCCAAAGCACTGCGGAATCATCCTGATATCTCGAAGAATATGACTCAGAAAGTTAAAAATGCTGCTAAAAAAATGGGCTATATTCCGAACAAAGCTGCCAGTATGCTTTCTGCAAGAAAAACAAATACAATTGGACTTATAGTACCCAAAATTGCACATTCATTTTTTTCTTCATTAATTGAGTCCATTTACAACCACGCGCGAGAAAATAATTATGAAATTATTCTAACTTCTTCCCAAGAAGATTCTGAGTTGGAAAAAAAAAATCTGTTAACTATGATTTCAATGAAAGTTGACGGAATACTTATTTCAGTCACTAGAGATACTAATGATAAAAGTATATATGGTGTTGTAAAAAAAAATAAAATTCCAATTGTAGAAATTGATAGAACTGTTGATGATTCATTAACAAAAGTAGTTTTTGATGATATTGGAGGGACATTTCAAGCAGTTTCATATGCTATTGAAAAGGGATTTTCAAGAATCGCATTTGTTGGCGGCAATCATAAAGCTAATATTGGTAAAGACAGATTATCGGGTTATTTAAGAGCGTTAAAAAAACACAAGATAAAAAGGGACAATACCCTAATTGTGCATGGAGGATTTAAAGAAGCAGACGGTTATAGTGCATTAAAAATGTTTTATGAACAGGATAATTTACCTGAATTGATTTTTGCCGTAACATATCCGGTTGCTTTGGGCGTCATCTCTGCTGCAAAAGAATTAAAGTTAAAAATACCGAGGGATATAGATCTAATCAGTTTCGGAGATAGTGAATTTAATCGTTTTATTTATCCCCCAATTAGTTATGTAAATCAAAAAACAGATGAAATGGGAAGAATTGCTGTTGATAAAATTATTAAAAAAATTGAAAGTAGTGAAATTCTTAACTCAGAAAAAATAATAATAAGTTCAAAATTTATACTAAAAGGGACCTGTAAATTCCGAGGTAAATAATGTTTGATAACTATAATAGTTTTTTTCATCCGGACAGATATTTTGACTCTTCAATAGAAGTGCGAAATATCGCAAAAGAGTTATACAAGGGAATTACGAACTTACCAATTATTTCTTCTCACGGGCACGTGGACCCGAAAATTCTTGCTTTCAACGAACCATTCCCTGATCCTACGGAATTATTTTTAATCCCCGATCACTACATTTTTAGAATGCTTTATTCACAAGGCATTAAACTTGAAGAATTAGGTATTCCTACTATTGATGGAACCGAAGTAGAAAAAGACCATAGAAAAATTTGGAAAAAATTTGCTGAAAA
>BDSW01000188.1 GCA_002898175.1 bacterium BMS3Abin04 | reverse complement strand
AACAGTAGTGCAGTAAGATAAATTTTAAATAATCCGCCGCGGCGGATTGGCAGTAGTTTGTTCCCGAAAAGGATCCCTATGGGACAATCCAATATTGTAGTTAAAGGCGGACCCCGATAAAAAGCATGGGGACAGGCGGGTGAAAAGCGACGCCGTTACTTAACAAAATTAATTTGAAATAAGCTGACTTCAGAGTAAAATTTAGTAGGCAAGTTTAAATAACGAGAAAACCCTATGGCAGAATCTAAAAAAGGTGATCATAATCTTGCCCTTAAAAATTATAAAAAAAATCTTGATATCTGGAAAAATGCAGATAATGATTTACCGGAATTAATTGACGCAAAGAAAAGATTAGCAAAATTAGAATCGGTTGTAGTACAATGATTGGTGAAACTATATCACATTATAAGATTCTCGAGAAACTCGGTGTAGGCGGAATGGGTGTTGTGTACAAAGCTCAAGACCTTAAACTGGATCGCCTGGTTGCCATTAAGTTTTTACCACCCACATTTAGTTTAGATGAAGAAGCAAAGCAAAGATTCATTCATGAAGCGAAAGCAGCTTCATCTCTCCAGCATCACAATATTTGTACAATCCATGAGATAGATGAAACAGTTGATGGGCAGCTATTTATTTGCATGGATTACTATGAAGGCGAAACACTAAGAGAAAAAATAAAATCCGGTTTATTAAAAATCGAGGAAGCAGTAGAAATTTCAATCAAGATTTCGGAAGGATTATCGGCAGCTCATGAAAAAGGAATTATTCATAGAGATGTAAAACCGGCAAACATATTTGTTACTGATCGGAATGAGGTAAAAATACTCGATTTTGGTTTAGCAAAGAGGAGTGATTATACAAAAATATCAAGAATAGATAGTACAGCGGGTACGATTGCATATATTTCCCCGGAACAAGCTAAGGGAGAAGAAGCTGCTCTTCAATCTGATATATGGTCTTTGGGCGTTGTAATGTATGAAATGCTGACCGGACAACTACCATTTAAAGGAGAATACGATCAAGTTTTAATTTATTCTATTCTGAACAAAGAGCCGAAACCGATAACGGAACTACGAACAGGTGTGTCTATGGGTTTGGAGAGAATTATCAATAGATGTCTTGAAAAGGAACCATCAGACCGTTATCAACATATTGATGAATTGATAGTAGATTTAATGAGGTTGGAAAAAGAATCGAAACAAGAATTGATTTCATATATAAAATCGGATAATACTAAAATCCTGAAAAAGCACAATTCAAAGCTTGTAATCGGTGGAATTTTTTTCTTTATTACAATCATTGCGGTTGCAGGATATTTTATCTTAGCAGTAAAAGGGAGCACAGAAAAACCTATAACCGGAATAATTAGTACACCACAATGGAAAAATTCTATTGCCGTACTTCCATTTAGAGATTTTAGCGCTCAAAAAGATCAAGAATATTTTTGCTTTGGGATGACAGATGCACTGATCAATAAACTGTCTAGAATAGGAGATTTAAAAGTAATTTCCACAACGTCAATAATGCGTTACCAAAATACCGCACAAGACATTAAGGATATTGGAGAGGAGCTTGGAGTAAAAAATATTTTAGAAGGAACTATCCAAAAAGAAAAAAACAGAATTCGTGTAAGTGCACAGCTAATTAATGCCGAAACCGGTTTTCAAATCTGGTCAAATACTTATAATAAACAATTAGAAAGTATTTTTGAAGTCCAGGATGAAATTTCACAATCCATCGCCGGTGCATTGAAAATAAAACTCACAGCCGATATAATAGAAATATTAGAGAAAGAAAAGCCTAGAAATATAGAAGCATACGAATATTACTTGAAGGGGATGCATTTTATTAAGAGCAAATTTATCATCACTTTTAAAAATGAGGATTTTGAAACCGGGATTCATATGTTTGAAAAAGCCATTGAAATAGACCCGGATTATGCCCTTGCTTATTTTGGATTAGCTTGGGCATACGAGCATCATTATCATGTAACCGGTAACAAGGAAGATTCTGATAATATGCAAAAAATGTGTGAGTTGGCTTTTGAGAAAGATCCAAATCTGGCACAAGTTCGTGCAGCAAGGGGATATTATCTTTATGAATATAGAGGTGAGTATAATAAAGCTTTTCAAAATCTCAGGAGAGCATTCGAAATAAATCCTAATATTGCAGAAGTCAATTTTTTAGTAGGAATGTGCTATCTGTATCACGGTCTGTATCATCCCGGCATCAAATATTTATTGAGAGCCGTAGAGCTGGACCCATTTTATTTTTGGGCGCCATATAAGCTGGCTGTGTGTTATATGGGTATAGGAGAATTCCAAAAAGCGGATAAATATTTCGAGAAATATTTCGAATTAGCGCCTGCGATATTCATGTTCCCCGGGCGCCCAATTGCGCTGCAGATTAAAATGAAAAGATATAAAAAAGCAGAAGAATTATTAACTGAAACAGAGAAAATAAATCCAAATTATTGGGGAATTCCTTATGGTAAAGCTCTAATGCTTGCGGAAAGAGGGGAAAAAGAAAAGGCGCTTGCACTATATAAAAATTCGGAAGTTTATTCTCTGCTTGGGATGAAAGATGAGGCAATTATGTATATTAAAAAGGAGATTGGAAAAAGAAGGCGTCCATATCTTTTCTATCACAACTTACAGAATAATCACTTTTACAATTCTCTCCGGGATGATGCACGTTTTGAAAAGATTGTAGCTGAAGAGAAGAGATTATATGAGGAGCATTTAGCGAAATACTCTGACAATTAAACAAAAGCACAACACTAATGGAACAATTAAAGCTTGAATCAATAATTGAACTAGCATCTGTGTTAGAGCGACAGACTGATTTTCAAGAAGTTCTAAGATTGATTACTCAAAAAGCCTCAACCTTAATAAGAGCAGAGATTGCTCTAATTATGATGATAAATCCCCGAACGCGGCAAACTGTTAAAACAATATTTATGGAGGAAACAGGAAGCGAGGATCGTAAATATCATCTTGTAAATACCAATGTTAGCGGCTGGGTAATTGATAATAATACTTCATTTTTAACGGAAGATATTAAAACCGATTTAAGATTCCGTAAGAATCTTTTTAAAGATACCCGGGTCAAATCTATTTTGTGCGCTCCTTTAAGAGCAGAGGGCGCTATTACAGGAACGTTATTACTTTTGAGTAAAGCAGAAGGGAAAATATTTAATAAAACCGATCTTGCTTGCCTTAAAAAATTTGCTGCAATTGTCGCTCCTTTTTTACACAATGTTCACAAAGTTCAAGAATATTTTAATGTGTCGTTACCTGAAGTTACTCTTTTAAAAAAATATAGACAACCTGGACTATTAGGGAAGAGTAAAAAGTTTATTGAATTGTTACAGAGCATAGAAGCGGCAACACGTTGTGATGTTCGTGTTTTGTTGGAGGGACAGAGTGGAACAGGCAAAGAACTAATTGCAAAAGCAATACATCAATATAGTCCCAGGGGTCAAAATAAATTTATTGCAATTGATTGCGGTGCCATCCCGGCAAATCTCATTGAGAGTGAACTTTTCGGTCATATAAGAGGATCTTTTACCGGGGCAAATTTTACCAGGAAAGGTTTATTTGAAGAAGCCGATGGCGGCACTCTATTCATGGATGAAATTAATAATCTGCCGTTAGAAATGCAGGCTAAATTACTTCGTGTTCTTCAAGAAAATGAAATTCGTCCTATTGGCAGTAATGAAACTCGTAAAGTGGATGTGCGAATTATAACCGCTTCCAGTTCATCACTAAAAAATTTAGTAGAACAGCAGAAATTCCGGGAAGATTTATTTTATAGACTCTATGTCTATCCCATTTCTGTTCCATCCTTAAATGAACGTCATGAAGATATTCCACTTTTAGCTGATTTTTTTCTTAAAAAATATTCACTGGAGCAACAGAAACATGTTGAAATGTTTCATGAAGAAATAATAGATTTTCTACTGCAGCACACCTGGGCAGGTAATGTACGTGAGTTAGAAAATTTTGTGGAACGATTAGTAACATTAACTCCTTTAAACTCAAATATCATAGATTTAAAAGTTTTACCAAATGAATTTAAAACTGAAGTAAAAAAAATGAGAAGTAAATTATTTGGCGGCAAGTATAACACTTCACTTACAGAAAGTCTTGAAAAGTACGAAGAGGAAATTATTAGAAAAACTTTAATGGGAAATAATTGGAATCAATCAAAGTCAGCACGCGCATTAAAAATATCCGAGCAGACAATTCGGTATAAAATTAAAAAGTTTAATATTAAAAAATAGATTCACAATTCGATATTAAAAACTCGCTAATTCTTGCGAACATAACTTCTTTTATTACAACAACTTATTAAATTCGCAAATCTTAGCGAGAATTCTTTTTAAAAGTCACACCTGGTTATTGTTCCACTTACCCCCCAAAGTAATTGTAATTCAATTAGTTAGCGCGTAAAAGCAAATACTGTATGAAGTGGCATAAATGTTGGACTGAAGAACTTGAACTTAATTTCAATAACATAAGGAGGAAGAATCATGAAACGATTCATTTCAGTACTATCGATTTTCACTCTATTATTTTTAATTCTCGCATGCAGCGAAGACAATTCAGTTGAACCGGTTTCGCCACAGGCTGATGAGCAGTCATCATCTTTATCTAAGTTTGTAACAAGATTAAATTTTACGGGAACAGAGAGCTTAGATGCTGTAAGTGATCCATCCCGTGTTCTTGACCCCGGGACTACTCTTGTTAAAAGAGACAAAATAATTATCAAAGGATTTACAATATTGGATGATATTACTGTAAATGTTGAAGGTATGGGGTCAATGAGTGGAAATACCAAAATTGTATTAAATGCTGTGTGGGATATAAACACTTATACCGGACCTACTTTTGGTACATTTATTAAAATATTTAACGGTAAAGAAGCCTGGAAAGGTGTTTTTAAAGGACATCGAAGCAAAGTAGGTGAAAATGAGTGGGAAGAAAACATTAAATTTAAAGCATTAGGAGTTGGGGATAATGAAGGAATGGTTATGAAAGGAACAGGTTTATTCATATCGCCTATGCCGGTACCTTTGATATTTTCAGGACCAATTAAGGGACAGATAATCTTTCCGAATATGTAACTGTACAGTTATATCTTTTTATCTGGTCTGTGTTTTAAATAATTATTTAAATTAATTTTAGAAACCTGCCATGGTTAGCATGGCGGGTAAACTTTTAGATTATGAGACTTAGTAACTATTTTTAAAACAAGAAAGACTGTGATGAAATTTAAAAACTTGATGATGATAAAAGCAGCCGTATGTTTAGGTTTCGGGACCCTTACTATTGTTTTTTCCCGGTCGATTGCTGAATCTTTTAGGTACATCGTTTGGTTCAGGAACCGCTCTAACTCTAACAGCAAGAGAGTACGGCGCAGCACTCATTGGCAATCTATTACTCACTTGGCTCGCCCGAAATGCAGAAGATTCTATGTTATTTTTAAGCAAGCTTCAAAAATAAATCCGCTCTATTAGAAAAACACATAGATTATTGGAATACAGGTGAATTTCATGGAATAGAAGAAATATTACATCCTGACTTTGAATTACGAATGACGCCTAAATATGAGCCGGGAAAGGGCATCGAAACCTTTAAAGAAACTGTTATCAAATATTATGTTAAAGTTAATTTAATGCTTCATGAAGGGTTATGTGCTAAAGAAACAACATTCAAACGTCCTGAATTCGGTAATATAGCCCCTAGCGAAAGTGTAACCGGTACAAAATCTTTTGCTATTAATTTTGCTGACAGTTGTTTATCCGGGCAATCATATGAATTCGGTATTATAAAATTTATCTGCTTTGATTGATTCCAAAAATAAGTTAGTAACTTTATTCTCCGCGCTAGCGGTTTCGTTCAACCTCTTAAATAAGTTTAAAGGCCCGCCTAACAAAACGGCGGACAGGCCCGCCTTGCTGTTGTTGTGCAGGCAAGTAGATAATAAAATCTAAGCAAAATAATTTTCAATAAAAATTTTGTTTAATAAATACCGTTCTTTGAATTTGTGAACTAACAAAATTACAACAGCCAATAAAATGACTTCTCTTGTTTGAATGTTTTTCCGGTAAATTTATATTGCTTATTTATGTTTAAAAAATATTTTAGAAGTAGTGCAAAATTGTGGTTAAGTATTATTTCGTTTTTTTAATTTAGTTAAGTTTTTAATTATTCAGTTTTAATAATAAATAACCGTTCAGGGCTGCGCCTTATTTTTAAGCCATTATGTACTTTACCTTTTAATAAGGTTTTTACATTTTTATTTTTAATATTTAAGTTTTAGTGGTTTCAGTATTTGTTTAGGTAAGTTGTTTTTATCTTTTGAAGAGTTTTTTTACGTTAATTTAATTTTTCTTGAATATAGAGTTTTTGGTTGTTTGTTATTTCCAATATTCTTTGGCTTTTTCGTTTAATTGCAATTTGTAGTTCTACTTCCCTATTTTTGTAAATAATTGTAATTATCATTTTATTATAATAATAAATATTGTAAGTCGTTTATGTTGTTTAGTTCGCGCAGTATTTAAAGACAATTTGTTTTAGTTTGCAGCGCTTGTTAAGCTTTATCCATTTAGTTCATCAGCCGTTTCGGGTTTTGTATTTAGTTTTTTATTCCTGTTCTAAAATAGTACATAACCCATATTAAAGGTAAAAAGTCAAGAGAATAAAAAATATCCTCCCGATTTATATTAAATTTTCGGTAAAGTATAGGTCCCGCTGCTATTTACAAGTTATCCAACTAATTATCTTATAACCGTATTGGTTTCTAATTTTGGTTTTTCAGTTTACAGAACAGTACCAAACACATATATTGGCTATCTCCTTAGTAGAGATTCCAGAAACAAGTTGCGTTCCCTTTGCTGTTCCACTCAAGTTAAATATGGCTTAATAACTCCAGTTAGTTTTAGGCTACAGTAAGGGTCAGTTCTGATAATAAGTTATTTTTATTTGAGCAGGGACTGCTTACCAATCAAGCGCTTTGGCTTCCCTTAATTCCGGTAGAGATCCAGTCACATAGTGATGCCTTTGGCATTAGACGCTCGGTTTTACATATAGCAGCTCTTACGCTCTTTTTCTGCTATATGGTTTTACAGTCCCGCCCAATTTAATTCATTGTTGTTGAAACAAATCTTTTTTCATTAAACCCTTGTTTGCTTTTTTAGCATATAATAGATTGCTGCTCCAAATTTATGATTTATTATTCCTTTGGCTTTTCTCTGCATCAGTCTGCAAGCCAATAATAACTATGCATCGATTCAACTCCTACCGATATATTTTTACCATATTTTTTTATTAAAGACTTGAATAATTTAAAATCATTGTGCATATTCTTATGAAGTTTTATTTCTCCTTTTCTGTTCATTACACAGATATACATTGTTTTTGAGTGGAAATCTACTCCACATACATAGGCGGTTTTTATTGTTGCTAGTTCCATTAGCTTCTCCTTGTTGTTTGATAATTTGTCTCTTAACTAAATTTACAAATTCGGGGAGAACCTTTTAACTAATATCCAGCTTTCCCACCCGACCCCCAAAAGAAAACAACGGGGCAGGTGTGAAAACGGTGCGGCTTTCCCGCCAAAAAGACGGCGGGCAAGTGTGATATTTTTGGGTTTTCGTTGTTTGTGTTAAATTGTAGTTTAACAGTAGTGCAGTAAGATAAATTTTAAATAATCCGCCGCGGCGGATTGGCAGTAGTTTTTTCCCGAAAAGGATCCCTATGGAACAATCCAATATTGTAGTTAAAGGCGGACCCCGATAAAAAGCATGGGGACAGGCGGGTGAAAAGCGACGCCGTTATATTGCTGAAAAAGCTTGATTATCTAAATAAAAGTAATTACATTGTAATTACTAATAATTTGGAGATTCAAAATGATAACAAAAATTATAAAAATTGGCAATTCTCGTGGAATTAGAATTCCAAAATCTTTTATAGATCAAAGTGGAATTAAAAATGAAGTTGAATTAGAAGTAAAAGATGATAGAATTATTATTAAATCTTTGTCTGGAGTTCGAAAAAATTGGGATTTGGCATTTCAGAAAATGTCAGAAAATAATGATGATATTTTGTTAGATCAAGATTCACTTAGCAATCAATCTTCTTGGGATAATGAGGAGTGGACTTGGTAATGGAATACCTCAGATACGAAATTTATTTAGTTAATTTAGATCCGACAATTGGAAGTGAAATTAAAAAGACTCGCCCTTGTATAATTATTTCACCAAATGAAATGAATAAAAATATTTCGACAATAATAATTGCTCCACTTACATCAGCAAAAAAAAATTATCCAACAAGAGTAAATTGTCGAGTTCAAGGGAAAGAAGGTCAAATAGTATTAGATCAAATTAGAACTGTTGACAAGAAAAGACTTATTAAGAAAATTGATACTATCAATAAGAGAGCTCAACTGAAATTACATAAAATATTAAATGAGATGTTCGCGCAATAATGCAGTATAACCCCTTAAATCTGCCCAACAAGACGGTGGACAAGTAAGTAGAAAGTCAAGGAACAAAAAGATATAATTTTAAAAAACATTTATTTTTTACAAACCCGTAATTATTAAAATGCTACAAATAAGTATAAAGAAAAGCGTCTCTTTTATTTTAATTATTTTTTTATTGTCCGCATGCGATACAGGAGATGGAATGACGGACGAGGAAGATTTAGGATACACAGTTTCTAAAATATACACTTATAATATTTCCGATAGTTCTACCCGGTATATTACAAATGGATTTTCACCTATTACCCTTCTTAATTCAAACAAATTGCTTTACCAATATTCCAATCAACTTTGGTTATACGATTTTTCAATCGGCGACAGTATCTTGTTAGCAGACAATTTTTTTGCCTTCGTAAACGAATATTGTCTTTCCCCGGATGAAAATTATTTTGTGTTTGTAAATGACAGCTCTTTGAATAGAATTAACATCCAAACTAAAGAAATTAACACTTTGCTGAAATCCAACCAATTAGTAGAAATTCCGGCACCGAAATATTCTGATGATGGGAAATACCTGCTATACTTAACCAACCCTGTAAGAAGAAATGACTTAACTTATTCAGACTCCGTTTATGTGAATATTTATAATTTTAATAGTCGTACTTCTACCCGACTTGATACTATTTTTAAAATCAGCGGCAATTCAATTAATACGGGTTTTATTGATAACTCTAAAAAGATCTATATTACACGACAAAATGAAGGAGAAACAGGAGGCTGGATAGTAAAAATTTTAATTTATAACAACAGTTCAGCGCCGGATCTTTTTGCTAAACGAACTATTTATTCAAGTACTTACGATAATAAAATATGGAAATTAGATGAAAATACAATGTTAGTATTGGAAGGATTAAGCATTTATCAATATAACATAATTTCAGATCAAGCTACCGTACCTAAAGGGTTTATGGGCTTTTGGGAAAAAGTACGAAAAATAAAAAATTTGGATTCCTTAATTGTTCTATCTCCAATTAATACCATTGAAATAAGAAATATTTACGGCGAGAAAGAAGAGGAATACTCTCTTAATACAAAAGAAGAAATAGATTGGATAGATTATTCGGCAAAATTTAAGTACATACTCTTTCAGACAACTAAATACCACCCTCAATAATTTCAGTAGACCGGTTTTTACAGTAGGACAACTCTAATAGATTTTTGAAAAGTAGAGAAAGGAAGAATAAAAGATGAAAATTCACCGCTTGTAAAATCAGTGGTTGCTTTATTCCCAAAAGTTCATTAGAGAAAAATTTCTAATAACTTTTTTCGGTTTATTTATTTTACACGTACGTTGTTTCCAAGAATGATTTGAATAACTACATAAAAGCATAGTTAAGAATTTTATAGACCAATTTAGCAGCGACAAAATTAGAAGCCGGATGATATTTTGAAGGAGCTAACTCAACTACATCAAATCCTACAATGTTTTTTTCCTTCCCAACAAGTTTAAGTAAACTCATCGTTTCATTCCAAAATAATCCGCCGGGTTCCGGAGTTCCGGTTGCGGGAAGTAAAGAAGGATCGAATCCGTCCAGATCAAAAGTTATATACACATTTTTCTTTAATTTAGATACGGCTTTTTTCTGCCAATCTTTTCTGAACTTCTTAGTACAAATATCCCTGGCATAAAAAGTGTTAATTTTATTCTTTTTAACAAATTCAGCTTCCTCTTTTGATTGTGCTCGGATCCCAACTTGTACAATATTTTTCGTTAGTTCTGCAACACGAGCCATTACGCAAGCATGAGAATGTTTCGAATTTTCATAAGTATCCCTCAAATCGGAATGGGCATCAATCTGCAAAACAGATAAATTAGTATAAGCTTCTAAATAAGCTTTTATCGGAGAAATAGAAAGTGAATGTTCACCGCCTAACGTAACAACAAATTTATTTTCATTAATCAAAAACTTAACAGTTTTATAAATTTTTTGAAGCGCAGTTTCAATTCTTTGATTTTCGAAATCTAAAGGTTTAAGTGTACATATTCCTTTACTAAAACATAATTCCTTTCCCAGTTCTTCATCATAAAATTCAACAAAGTGAGAAGCTTTAAGTATTTCGCGCGGACCTTTAGCTGTTCCCTTTCCGTAGCTGACTGTTTTTTCTAACGGTACGGAAAGAATAACTATTTTGGAATTGTTAAATGACGTGTGTTTTACTCCAATTCCAAGGAAGTTGTTAGCTTTACTTAAAATCCCCGGCACATTCAAACCTATTTAACTTATAATAAATTAATTGCATCTATAAAAAGAGGTTGTATCAAAAGTGTCATTCTGTCCGCCATGGCGGATTGTTTCAGAATCTAAACCCTTAAATTTCGGATAAAAACAGATGCTGAAATGAATTCAGCATGACAACTTTTAGCTTTTGAGACAGCCTCTTTTATTATTCTATATACAATATATAAACAATCTATTTTTTTGCTTGAACAACTTGTCCAATTGCAGTACGCTCGATTTTCATTTTAACGTTATTACCAATATCAAGCAAAACGGTTTTTTCTTCGATGCCTGATATTGTTCCGTGAATTCCGCCATTCGTAACAACTTTATCGCCTTTATGCAGGCTATCAAGTAATTGTTGTTTTTCCTTTGCCTTTTTCTGTTGAGGTCTTATAATCATAAAATAAAAAATTGCAAAAATGGCGGCAAACATAATTAATGTTGAAATCATTCCTCCACCGCCTTGCGTCCCTCCTTGCGGAGCTATTGCTAAAAGTAAATCCACTTATTCCTCCTTTAAAGAATTAATATTGACTGATAATTTATCAATTATTTTATTTTTCCACAAAGAAAATGATCCTTCTAAAATTTTTATTCTTGCAGTTGTTACTAAATCCCTATAAAAACTTAAGTTGTGTATTGTTGCCAATTCCAGAGCTAATATTTCTTTTGCTATAAACAAATGACGCAGATAAGCTTTTGTAAAATTTTGACAAGTATAGCATCCGCAATTTTCATCCAATGATGAAAAATCATCTTTGTATCTTGCATTACGAATACTAACAATTCCTTTGCCGGTAAACAAATATGCATTACGGGCATTGCGGGTCGGCATAACACAATCGAACATATCAACACCGCGTTCAACAGCTTCCAAAATATTTTCAGGTCTGCCGACTCCCATTAAATATCGCGGTTTTTCATTCGGCAAAATACCGGTAGTAAAATCAACAATTTCATACATTTTTTCCGCCGGTTCACCTACTGCCAAACCACCTATCGAATAACCGTCAAAATCTAATTCCATTAAATCTTTCGCCGAACCTTCGCGCAAATCCTTGTAAATACTTCCCTGAACAATTCCGAATAGCGACTGCTTATGTCCGTATAAAGGTTCTGTTTTTTCAAAAGCTTCCTTATTCAATATTGCCCACTGTGAAGTAAGTTCTTTAGATTTCTTTGCATAATCATAGTCGCAAGGATAAGGAGTACATTCATCTAACGGCATCATGATATCGGAACCAATAGCTCTTTCAATCCCAATAACTTTTCCCGGTGTAAAAAGATGTTGGGAGCCGTCAAGATGTGACCGGAATATTACACCGTCACTTTTTAATTTTCTTAATTCCGATAAACTATATATTTGAAATCCTCCGCTATCGGTTAAAATAGAACGGTCCCAATTCATAAATTTGTGAAGTCCGCCGGCTTTTTCTAAAATTTCAGTTCCGGGTCTTAGATATAAATGATAAGTATTAGCCAATATAATAGGAGATTGAATTTCTTCCTTCAAAACCTTTTGGGTAACAGCTTTTACTGTTCCCTGCGTTCCAACCGGCATAAAAACAGGAGTTGGAATTTCACCGTGATCGGTTAAAATTGTTCCCGCTCTGGCTTTACTGTTTATATCTTTTACTTCTAATGTAAAATTCAATTACATTCCAAAAAATGAGTTGTAAAGATAACTTTCAGTTAAGCAATTAGCAATTGACAATTTGGAATATAAAATCATTCTTACTACGAATCGTTACTATTCCAAAAATAATTATTTACTAATATTTACTAAGATCGAATTACTTACATCATAACCAAAATATTAATTAGAAATTGATTAAAGAACATCTACTCCATTTTAACACTAGTTACACAATTATTTTATGGTAATCTGAATCTTCCTCTTTTCAAATTATTTTTTCCCGAATACTTTTTTATTTTCAGATTAATTACTATCTAGGCATATAACATTAAGCGTTATAGCGAAATATGATGAAAACTTTTGGCGATAAAGAAACAGAAAAGTTATATATAACAGGTAATTCAAAAAAATATCCCCAAGCAATAATAAAGACTGCCATTAGAAAGTTGGATTATTTAAATGCAGCCAAGGATATAAATGACTTAGAAATTCCTCCTGGAAATAAACTCGAACTGCTCAAGGAGAAGTATAATAAAATGTATAGCATTCGAATTAATAAACAATTTAGAATAATATTTTTATTTAAACATTCGTGTGCAATAAATGTTGCAATAATAGATTATCATTAAAAAAGTATAAATATGATAAAATTGAAAAAAGCTCCTGCTCATCCCGGTCAAATATTAAAAGAAGAATTTTTAGATGAACTCGGAATCACCCAAACAAATTTAGCGAATTCATTGGGTACAACTTTTCGAACAACAACTGAAATTGTTAATGAAAAGAGAAGCATCAGCACAGAGATCGCAATTAAGTTGTCAAAGTTTTTTGGAACCATTGTTGAGCTATGGTTAAATCTCCAAAACCAGTTTGATATCTAAAAAGTTTATAATAAAAAGAAAAAGCTTATAGAAAGGGTCCGTCCATTTAGTAAAAAAAAGCTGACTGTATAGAATACTAACAATCTATAGTGCATACGGGATTCTCCCAAGGGGATTCCTTCGGAAGAACACGTGATCTCCGCTTTGAAAGGGCGGTTGTTAAATCATATTAACAAAAAAAAACAAAATCGGATTGAAAACTTCTGGTGTAGCGCGTACGGGATTCGAACCCGTGATCTCCGCCTTGAGAGGGCGGCGTCCTAAGCCACTAGACGAACGCGCCATAGAAATATTTTTAACATGCGAATATACACACTTTCAAAATTAAATTAAAATAACAATTATTTTTTACGGAACTTTGTTCTTTGTTGTTACGTCGTATAAAAAAAACAAAACGGTTATTGGTTCATACGGGGGAAATGATTCAATAACCGTTTTTTATTAAATTAGTTGTAAGAAATTTAATTTATAAACTAATTTAGAAACTTGAAAAATTACTCACCCAAATCTTTAAACGTCAAAAATATTCCCCTCAGCTGGATAAAGGATAAAAGACCTATACCAAAGATTAAATATGTTAAACTGTATAATAATGCAAAATGGCTGTCGTTAGCTAATTTCCCGTTTAACTATGAATCTTCATCAATTCTAGCGGATGCTGCAAACAATTATGGAAATAAAATAATTATTCGCGGTTGTGATTTGGAAATAACGGATTTTTTAGAAAAGCAAGGATTTACAAGACTTCACACGGGCATGGAGGCGGTTTTAGAGTTAGACAAAGATTATTTCAAGAAAAAATCCCTTAAAGAATTAGTTAAACGGGGATTTAAGCATGGGAAAGTAATAGAACTTGAATACTCTAGAGATAATGCAGAAGAAATTGAACAGTTCAAAAAATGCACAACTCACTATTCAGAACCGAGGTTAAAACATCTTTACGTTTTGAATTTTATACCCTGCACAAAAATGTTTGTTTTTAAAAGCCATTCCGGTGAGTGGCTCGGGGCAATTCAAGTTTCTATTAATTCCGAGACCAAATTACAAACCGAACTGCTTCTCCGAAGGACACATGCTCCTGTTGGAATTATGGAAGCATTAATTTATTCTATATTTATTACACTTTGCAAGACAGATTACAAAGAATGGAGTCTTGGGGAAGTACCGTTTGTTTTCAACGAAAAAAAATTCAACTTTTTAAGCAAAGCTTATCTTATTAATAAGATAGGACAAGCATTTAAATTTGCATACAACTATAAGGGCTTGTACAATTTTAAAAATAAATTTAATCCTCGTTGGGATGATGTTTATATTTGTGGAAGACCTAAAATAGCATATACTTATTTGTTCTTACTATTTGCCAAATCAAATCTTTATAAACTCATATTTTATAGGTCAAAAAAAATATTGGAAAACGTATTCACCTTTAAGATTTTTTCTCTATAATTAATCAAAAAAAATCATTAAATTGGTCATAAAGGTCTTATTTTTTTTCTAATATCCATTAAACATTTCTTGACATTCTAAACGGTGAATTGTAGTTTTACATGAAAATTTTTTAGAGACTATGTTAACAGAATTTGGTAAGATTTTCGTTTTTATGATTGTTGCTGGTGCGTTTGTTGGCATAGCGCTCTTTGCAGCATCCCTTATACGCCCTAAAAGGCCCACACAAGAAAAACTTAAAATTTATGAATGCGGTGAAGAACCGGTTGGATCACCTTGGATGAAATTTAATATCCGCTTCTACGTGGTTGCTCTAATTTTTTTAATCTTCGACGTTGAGATAGTTCTTTTGTTTCCCTGGGCGGTAACTTATAAAGAGTTCGGAGTTTATGGATTTGTTGTTGGTATGATATTCCTTTTGATTTTATTTTTAGGAATGGCTTACGAATGGAGAAAGGGTGATCTTGAATGGGAGCGCCCTAAAATTAAGCAACCGAAAATTGATGTAAAATTTGAAGGTAAAATTGCATTACCGGTTAAAAAAGAAGTAATTTCCGAAACAGACAAACAGTAAAATTTTATGGGTTTATTAGATAGAGAATTTAACGAAAGCAATATTGTTATTGCTAAAACTGAAGATTTATTTAATTGGGCCAGGCTTTCGTCAATCTGGCAATTAAGTTTCGGTTTAGCATGCTGTGCTATTGAAATGATGGCTACTTCAGCTTCTCATTATGATTTTGATAGATTTGGTGTAATTCCCCGCCCTTCTCCTCGTCAAGCAGATGCAATTATTATTTCAGGAACCGTTACTTTAAAAATGGCTACCAGAATAAAAAGATTGTACGAACAAATGCCTGACCCGAAGTATATCATTTCTATGGGAAGTTGCTCAAACTGCGGCGGACCTTATTGGGAACACGGCTATCATGTATTAAAAGGAATTGATAGGGTTATTCCCGTGGATGTTTATGTACCGGGCTGCCCGCCGAGACCGGAAGCTTTATTAGAAGGATTATTAAAATTACAAGATAAAATTAGACATGAAACTTTAAGGAAGAAAACTGCATAATGACTTCGGAAGAAATTTATAACATATTGCAGACGAAATTCGGTGATAAAATCTTAGGGTTTGAATCCGAACTTCCTGTTGAATCTTATATAGTTGCTGATCCAATGGCAATAAAAGATATCTGTTTATACCTAAGAAATGACGAAAATCTAAAGTTCGATACTCTCATGTGTCTTTCGGGTGTTGATGATGCAAACGGTGAAAAAAGCAAAGATGAAGAAGATATGGATGTAATCACCGGCGGAACACTTAGTGTTTATTATAATCTTGATTCAATAGAGCTTGGACATAAAATAAATCTAAAGGTATCTACCCCGCGTGAAGATCCAAAAGTTGAATCTGTTGAATCAGTCTGGAAATGTGCAGATTGGCATGAAAGAGAAGTGTTCGACATGTTCGGGACTGTATTTTTAAATCATCCCGATTTAAGAAGAATTTTGATGCCCGAAGATTGGGAAGCAGGGTATCCGTTAAGAAAAGATTACAAAAATCCGGAATTTTATCAGGGAATGAAAATTCCATATTAACTATTTTTTTGATTAACTACTAAAATAATGGCTTTAAAGACTGAAGAAATTGTACTGAACATGGGACCTCAGCACCCGTCAACGCACGGTGTTTTGAGATTAGTAGTTGAGCTGGAAGGTGAACTGATTGTAAATGTTAAACCTCATATAGGTTATCTTCACCGATGTTTCGAAAAACATGCGGAAGCAATGACATACCCACAAGTAATTCCGTATACCGATAGATTGGATTATCTCGCTTCTATGTCCAACAATTTGGGATACGCAATAGCTGTTGAAAAATTATTAAAAATAGAAATCCCTGAACGTGTAGAGTACATTCGAGTATTAATGGCGGAGCTTCAGAGAATAGCTTCGCACCTTGTTGCATTAGGTACTTACGGTGTAGATATTGGTGCATTTACCCCGTTTTTATATTGCTTTAGAGATCGAGAGAAAATACTAACACTTTTTGAAATGACATGCGGCGCACGTCTTTTATATAATTACATTTGGGTCGGCGGTCTTTCGCATGATATTCATCCGGATTTCCAACGAATGACTAAAGAGTTTGTTGAATATTTTAGACCGAAAATTGTTGAACTCAATGAGCTATTGTCCTTTAACAAAATATTTATTGAAAGAACTGCTAATATTGGTATACTGCCCGTTGAAACCGCAGTGAATTACGGCGTTACGGGTCCAATGTTAAGAGCCAGTGGATTAAAATGGGATCTGAGAAAAAATGATCCATATTCTATTTATGATAGATTCGATTTTGATATTCAGGTTGGTAAGGGAGAGATGGGAACGGTTGGCGATTCATGGGACAGATATTTTGTAAGAGTTCAAGAAATGGAAGAGAGCCTTAAAATAATCGAACAGGCTATTGATCAAATACCGGAAGGTGATGTTCATGCCGCAGTACCGAGAAGAGTAAAACCTCCTAAGGGAACTGTTTATTCAAGAACGGAAAACCCGAAAGGTGAACTAGGTTATTTTATTATTAGCGATGGATCGGTAAACCCGGCAAGAGTAAAAGTTCGAGGTCCTTCATTTGTAAATCTTTCCGTACTTGCTGAATTAAGCAAGGGACACCTTGTAGCGGATCTAATTGCAATTTTAGGTAGTACCGATATAGTTTTAGGCGAGGTTGACCGATAATGTACGATATTTTATCAAATTGGATCGGAAGTGATATAATAGCTTATTTTATAGCCGGGGCATTACCGCTTTTTGTCTGGGTTCTTCCTTTCGTTTTATTTGCCGTGCTTGGAGAAAGAAAAGTTTCGGCTCATATGCAGGATAGACTTGGTCCAATGAGAGTCGGCTATCACGGTTTACTACAGACTGTTGCCGATCTTGTAAAACTTATTCAAAAAGAGGACATTACTACACCTAAAGCCGATAAGAAATTTTTTAATTTAGCGCCTTATATTTTATTTATCGGCAGTTATGCCGCGTTTGCCGCACTCCCTTTTTCAAGCGCATATATTGGCTCAAATATTAGTCTTGGAGCATTTTATATAATTGCCATATCAAGTTTTGTTGTTCTGGGAATTCTAATGGGCGGATGGGCTTCCAATAATAAATACTCTTTGTTAGGTGCAATGAGATCCGCTGCGCAGATAATAAGCTATGAAATTCCTACTGCACTTGTTGTTCTTTCTCTTGTTATGCTAACGGGAACATTTAATCTTGACACTATCAGTCATCAGCAAACAGCTTATTTTTGGAATTGGAATATTCTGGGTGGTGTTGCAGTTAGCGGAATTGCAAAAATTTTGCTTATCCCTTTTATGTTTATTGCATTTTTAATAATGTTTATTAGTACACTTGCCGAAGTAAATAGAACGCCGTTTGATATACCTGAAGCTGAGTCGGAACTCGTTTCCGGTTTTCATACTGAATATAGCGGAATGAAGTTCGCAATGTTTTTCTTAGCTGAATATGCTAATATGTTTGCGGTTTCTGCTGTTCTTGTTGCATTCTTTCTGGGTGGTTATCAATCTCCCTTCGGTTATTTAGGAAATTCACTTGGTATACATTTGCTTATACCATTTGAACAGCTATTCTGGTTTTTATTAAAAGGTGTGTTTTTAGTTTTTGTACAAATGTGGTTAAGATGGACTTTACCTCGTTTAAGAGTGGACCAGTTGATGAATGTTTGTTGGAAATATTTAATTCCGTATGCTGTTTTGAATTTAGTTATTATTGGAATAATTACGTTATTATAGTATGAAACAATACCTTAAAAATACATGGGAAGGAATTTGGACTGTTTTAATCGGGATGAAAGTAACGTTTAAACATTTATTTGTTCCCGCTGTAACTATTCAATATCCAGACGTAAAACTTCCGCTGCCTGATAGAGCACGAAATAGATTATATGTAAACATGGATGATTGCATCGGCTGCCGGCAATGTGAAAGGGCTTGCCCGGTCGATTGCATTATTATTGATACGGCTAAAGCTACACCGACCGATGATTTGGGTACAACTTCTAATGGTAAAAAGAAAGCACTTTGGGTTACTAAATTTGATATTGACATTGCTAAATGCTGCTATTGTTCTTTATGTGTTTATCCGTGCCCTACCGAATGTATTTATATGACGGATGTTTACGAGTTTTCTGAATATAAACGGGAAGACTTAATCTACAATTTTTCAACTTTAACTCTTGATGAAGCAGAAGAGAAAAAAGTTAATTACGAAAAATTTATGGAAGAAAAAGCAGCCGCAAAAGCGAAAGCCGATGCAGAGAAAGCTGCTGATAAAAATCAAGATACAAAAAAGAAATAAATAGTTTTACTATGAATCTATATGACTTAATATTTTACTTATTTGCATTGCTTACAATAGTTTCCGGTTTTTTTGTTGTAAGTTCTAAGAATATAGTTCATTCTGCTTTTAACTTAATATTTACATTTTTCGGTGTTACCGGATTATATGTTTTGCTAGGCGCTGATTTTCTGGCAATTGTTCAAATAATGGTTTATATCGGGGGTATCCTTGTATTATTGTTATTTGGTGTTATGTTAACTCATAAAGCAACCAATGTTGAAATCAAATCAGGTTCAATTAAAGTAATTCCCGCAGTAATTGGGGTTGGTATTTTTGCTGCGGTTTTAATATCCATAATGCTGTCTTCGCATTGGAAAGATATACCGGGTTCTATCCCATCAACCACAATTTACGGCTTAGGAAAATTACTGGTTACAGATTATGTATTGATTTTTGAATTGTTAGCAATCTTATTATTAGTTGCAATGATTGGCGCTGCATCAATAGCAAGAAGAGAAAAAGAATAAAGGTTTTAAATTGGAACACATTAGTTTACAACATTTTTTAGTAGTCAGCTCAATTTTATTTTCGCTAGGTATTTATGCTGTAGTTACACGCAAAAATGCAATTTTAGTCTTAATGGGAATAGAACTAATTCTTAATGCTGCTAATATTAATTTTGTTGCTTTTTCCAGGTATGGTAATTTTGGATTAAGTGGAGAAATTACGGCATTATTTGTAATTATTTTAGCTGCAGCCGAAGCTGCAATTGCTCTAGCGATAGTACTTAATATTTACAAAACATTTTCCAATGTAAACGTTGATGAAATTAACAAATTAAAAGAATAGTAACCAATGACTGATACCTTAATAATTAATTTTTCAATAATAATGCTTTTATTGCCGGCGTTTGGTTTCGGTATTCTTATTGTCTTCGGTAAAAAATATCCTAAATTACATTGGCTTGAAATTGGCATATTAAGCATCGGCCTTATTCTGGCAATTGTTGTTTTGATCACAAAATTAACTACATATTTACATGATGATATTGCTTTTAATTTTGTCTGGATAAATTTCAGTAATATTTCTTTACTTGACTCATTTAAAATTAGGTTAGGAGTAAAGATTGATAATATTACAGCAATCATGCTTTTTGTTGTTAACCTAATCAGTTTTTTAGTTCATGTATATTCTTTAGAATATATGAAGGGTGATCCAAGATTTAATCGTTATTATGCTTTTCTTGGTGTTTTTACTTTTTCAATGATAGGAATAGTAATTAGCGATAATTTGCTGATGATATATATCTTCTGGGAATTAGTCGGTCTTTCCTCGTATCTATTAATTGGTTTCTGGTATGAAAAAAAATCTGCTTCCGATGCCGGTAAAAAAGCCTTCCTTACTAACCGTATTGGCGATATAGGAATGTTGGTTGGAATCTTAATTTTATTTACAACTTACAATACATTTTCATTCGATTCAATCTTTCATCAAATTTCTTTAGGAAAATTGCCGTTTGACAGCACTGCCTGGTTAACAGTAACCGGTATTCTGATTTTTTTAGGAGCGGTTGGTAAATCGGCACAGTTCCCTTTACATGTATGGCTGCCCGATGCAATGGAAGGTCCAACCCCGGTTAGTGCATTAATTCACTCTGCTACTATGGTTGCCGCCGGTGTTTATTTATCTCTAAGAATTTTTGTGATGCTAACAGCCGATGCGATGCTGGTTGTTGCAATCGTCGGTGCTGTAACTTCATTTCTTGCAGCTACAATTGCACTTACTCAGAACGATATCAAACGTGTCTTAGCATATTCAACAGTAAGCCAATTAGGTTATATGATTATGTCGGTTGGAATTGGAGCGTACGCATTTGCATTTTTTCATTTAGTAACACATGCATTTTTTAAATCTAATTTGTTCCTTGGGTCAGGTTCCGTAATTCATTCGATGCATCACGAACAAGATATGAGACAAATGGGTGGATTAAGGAAAAAAATGCCTGTTACATATGCAGCTTTTATTGTTTCTTCATTAGCTATTTCAGGTATCCCGTTAACTTCCGGTTTTCTTAGTAAAGATGGAATTTTGGCAGGCAGTCTTGCATTTGGCCATTTAACAGGTCATTGGTTAATGCCTACTTTAGGCTTTTTAGTTGCTTTAATGACCGCATTTTATATGTTTAGATTAATTATTATGACTTTTCATGGTAAACCAAGAAATATAGAGAAGTATGAACATGCACATGAAACACCTTTTGTAATGACAATGCCATTAGTAGTTTTAAGTCTCCTTTCAATTTTTTTCTGGTATACTCTAAATCCGGTAGCACCGGAAGACGGTTGGTTCTTACATGACTGGGTAAAAACACCCGCGCAAGTCACTCCTATTGAAACAAGATTTGATTTCATGGTAAATAAACCGGCTCAGGAAACATCCGTTATTGCGGAGGGAACACATGGCACAGCCGAAGTATCATCAATTACAAATTCCGAAGAGTATGAACATGCTTTACATTGGGCTCATATTCCGTCACTCATTTTGTCTTTAACGTTGGGTGGCTTAGGTATTCTGCTTGCTTATTTAATATATCAATGGAAATATATTGATCCGGATAAAATGGCAGATAAATTGCGTCCGCTTTACCTATTCTCGCTAAATAAATGGTATATTGATGAATTTTACCATGCTACTTTTATTGGCGGAACTATAGGACTTAGCAAATTATTATCGCTGTTTGATAAATATGTTGTTGACGGGTTAGTTAACGGAACTGCATTTTTTGCCAGACTTACTGCAAATATAAGTGAGATTTTTGATCGTTACATAGTTGACGGAATGGTTAACGGAACTGCTTTCATGAGCGGGCTATTCGGGTTAAGTTTAAGGAAGCTACAGACCGGAAAAGTACAGACATATATCGTATTTGTTGTTTTTTCAATTTTGATTTTGTTATTATTATTTAAACCGTTTTAGTAAATAATTAAATTATATTTAAGGTAGAGAATTACTATGGAAGGATTCCCAATTTTATCGTTGATAACGTTTATCCCAATTATAGGGATGATAATTGTGTTATTACTACCCGGTAGAAGCGAAAAGGAAATAAAATACACAGCGCTTATCGCTACAGCACTTCAACTTATTTTAGCAATTATCTTACTTGCTAATTTCAATTATTCTGCCGGCGGAATTTTTGATAAAAGTTCTTTCCAATTTGTTGAAAATTATAAATGGATTGAAGTTTTTGGCGGTTCATGGGTTGGAACTATAAAAATTAATTATTTTGTAGGTGTTGACGGAATTAGCACTCCGCTTATTTTATTGAGTACAATTGTTACTTTTATTGCTACTATTTCATCATGGACTATCAATAAATCCATAAAAGGTTATTTCGCCCTTTTCTTATTGCTGGATACTGCAATGATTGGTGTGTTTATTTCTCTTAACTTCTTCTTATTCTATATATTTTGGGAATTGATGCTGCTGCCGATGTATTTCTTAATTGGAATTTGGGGCGGACCAAGAAAAGAATATGCTGCTATTAAGTTCTTTATTTATACTCTTACCGGCAGTGTGTTCATGCTTTTAGTAATGATTGGATTATATTTTAGCGCTACTCAAACTTTAGCAGACGGATCGCAAGTATTTACATTTAACTTATTAGCTTTGATGGATCCTTCAAATTATACCGCAACGGGAATTCTTTCTCCATTAAATCCGCATAATTTAAGATTTTTAGCTTATATATTTTTATTTATTGGTTTTGCAATCAAAATCCCTATGTTCCCGTTTCATACTTGGTTACCGGATGCTCACGTTGAAGCTCCAACACCAATTAGTGTAATTCTAGCCGGTGTTTTATTGAAAATGGGTACTTATGGAATTATACGTGTGAGTTTTCCAATATTCCCGGAAATTACCAGGGAGTTGGCTTGGTATATAGCATTGTTTGGTGTTATCAATATGATTTACGGAGCACTTGTTGCACTTGCTCAAAAGGACTTCAAAAAACTTATTGCTTATTCCTCTATTTCACACATGGGATATGTTTTACTGGGAATGGCTTCTTTAACAGTAACCGGAATGAATGGAGCTGTTTTCCAGATGTTCAATCATGGCACTATCACAGCCATGTTATTCCTTAGTGTTGGTGTAGTTTATGAAAGAGCACATACAAGAGGTATTAACGATTTCGGAGGACTTGCTTCTCAGATGCCCATTTATACAGGGTTTGTAACTGTTGCATTTTTCGCGGCAATTGGTCTTCCGAGTTTAAGCGGATTTATTTCCGAAATATTAGTATTTTTAGGCGCGTTTAGTGTGGCAAGTATTCGCGTACTGACAATTATTTCTACACTAACGGTTGTTTTGGGTGCTGCATATATGCTGTGGACATTGCAAAGAATTTTCTTTGGCAAATTGAATGAAAAGTGGAGTTCGTTGCATGATTTAACCGGCAGAGAATATGCCATGTTTATTCCATTGCTAATAATTGTGTTTTATTTAGGAATTTATCCTAATCCGATGATTCATTTAATGAATACATCTGTAAACTCTTTAATTGAATTTATGTCGGCAAATGCTCAACATATTACAGCTTTAGCCGGTTTTTAAAATTTATTTATAGTTGATTAATATGAATTTTTCCAGTTTATATAGTTCAATATCTTTTATTAAACCTGAAATTACTATTTCAATTACGCTAATTCTTTTAGTTGTTTTTGATCTTATTTTTCAAAAGAAAAAAACAATTATTCCTATTATTGCATTACTAGGTTTATTTATAAGTGGAATATTTGTAATTAATGAACTGTATAGAAGTGGTTTTGCTTTTTCTTTAGGGAATAAAAGATTTGGAATGGTTACTATTGATTCATTCGGATCTTATTTTAAGCTTTTAGTAATAGTTACATCCATTTTAATAGTATTCTTTTCTTACTCCTCATCAGAAATCCAAAAAGTTAAAGACCGGCTAGGTGAATATTATGTTTTGCTCTTCGGAATGATATTAGGTATGCTTTTCCTAATCTCATCTTCCGATTTAATACTTATCTATCTGTCTATGGAATTGTTGTCTCTTTCATCTTACGTACTTGCCGGGTTTACAAAACTTAGAGATAGAAATAGTGAAGCATCACTTAAATATCTTATCTTCGGCGCTGTATCATCGGGCACGATGTTATTTGGGATTTCATTAATCTACGGATTGCTTGGAAGTACAAACTTATACGATATAAATATCGCATTAAGAGCATTAAATGTCGACTGGTTTACTTTCTATTTTGCTGTATTATTAATGTTTGTCGGAATCGGCTATAAAATTTCCGCAGTACCATTTCATTTTTGGACACCTGATGTGTACGAAGGAGCTCCAATTTCTATAACCGCATTTTTATCTGTAGCAAGTAAAGCAGCCGGATTTGCTTTCTTAATTAGAATACTTAAAACAGCTCTTGTTTCGGGAGTTGAACCGGACGGAACTTGGCAAATGATTCATTCTTTTGATTGGAAGACTCTCATCGCAATTCTTTCAGTTCTAACAATGACTTTAGGAAATTTTACTGCGTTGTGGCAAAATAATCTTAAGAGAATGTTAGCTTATTCCAGTGTTGCGCACGCCGGTTATCTCTTACTTGGTGTTGCAGTTCTTTCAGATATTGGTGTTGAGTCGGTGCTCATATATTTTGCATTTTATATGCTGATGAACATCGGATCGTTTTACATAGTTATGCTTATTGCAAACAAAACCGGGTCTGAAGATATTAATGATTATAACGGGATGGGGTATGCTACCCCGTTTCTGGGTGTTTCATTTGCAATATTTTTAGTCTCTCTCATTGGGTTGCCTCCAACAGCAGGATTTATTGGAAAGTTATACGTGTTTATTGCATTAATAAATTCCAAAATGGTTATTTTGGCTGTTATTGCAGTTATAAACAGTGTCGTATCGCTCTATTATTATATTAGAGTCTTGAAACATATGTTCCTCACAAAATCAGAAAAACCTTTAGAAAAGTTTAAAATTTCCCTTCCTAACAAGGTTTTTGTGCTAGTACTAGTTATTCCTGTTTTAGTACTTGGAATTTATTTTACACCGGTTGTTGATTTAGCTAAAAGCTGTATTACTATTCTAGGATTTTAGTCTATTAAAACATCATCTTTAAGAATTAACCGTAAAGAGTATCCGGTAAGCATTTGCTTGTTTTATAAACATTGATTTTCAAGAGAATCTTGAGAAGTCTCTTCTACATATTTAACTCATTATCTGTCCCCGGTTATAAGTTTTTTCTTTAATATCCGGTTTATAAATTAACTTTTACTTGTTTAATATTTTTTTCTTTACTATATTTATATCGGACTAAAAAAGTCGTATATAAATGTTAAAACTATCTAAATCAGTAGAATACGCAATATTTGCCTTAAAATATATGTCCGAGGCAGGTAATGAAACTCCGATTAGTACAAAAGAGATATCGGACT
>BDSW01000187.1 GCA_002898175.1 bacterium BMS3Abin04 | reverse complement strand
TAATTTCTTCCGCAAAAACAGATACGAGTTTGATACTAGCAGGTTACCGAAGACTACCTTAAAAAACAGAATACCGATCGTAAGAAATCTGAATAAGGGAAACTATCCAACAAACGGATTATACAACACAAACATAGCTCTTTGGCATAGTCACGGTTGGTACTATAACTTTGAGCAGGACAGATGGATGTGGCAGCGCGCAAGACTGTTTGGAACAGTTGAGGATCTTGGACCGATGGCTTTTACTATTCCTTATCTAATTCCTATGCTCGAAAATGCGGGGGCGAATGTCTTTGTCCCGCGTGAACGGGATACTCAAATTCATGAAGTTGTTATTGATAACGATTATGCTTCAAAGTGCTACTTGGAAAAATCGTTAAATAGTAATTTTCATTGGGAAACAGGTCGAGGCAATGGATTTTCATACGGCACTCCGCCTTATCCGGCAAATTACAATCCATTTTTATATGGAACGTATAGAACTATTTCTACTTCCTATAAAGAAAATGCTGAAGCTGTTTATACGCCGGATATTCCTGAAACCGGATACTATGCAGTTTACATAACTTACCATTCATCTCAGAATAATGTAAGCGATGCCCACTATACGGTACATTATTATGGCGGGGAAACGGAATTTAAAGTAAATCAAACAATTGGCGGCAATACTTGGATTTATTTAGGTACTTTCAAATTTAAGAAAGGATTTAATCAAAAATTCGGCAATGTTACATTAGGCAACGACAGCAAAGAAACCGGTAAAATTATTTCTGCCGACGCAGTTAGATTCGGTGGTGGAATGGGACTTATATCAAGAAACGGTAAAACAAGCGGCAGACCGAAATTCGTTGAAGGCGCCCGCTATTATTTACAATATTTAGGGATGCCCGACACCCTCGTTTATAACTTAAACGGAGATGAAAATGATTATAAAGACGATTATCAATCGAGAGGAGAATATGTAAATTATCTAGTCGGAGCTCCATCTGGACCAAATAAAAAGCGATCCGTAAAAGGCTTAGGAATTCCAATTGATCTCTCTTTAGCATTTCATACGGATGCCGGAATAACGGAACATGATACTACGGTAGGAACACTGGCGATTTACAGTATTGAAGATTTTGACACATTAAAAACTTTTCCCGATGGTGTATCCAGACTGGCAAACAGAGACTTTGCAGATATTTTGCAGACTCAAATTACAAATGATATAAGGAAAAAATATGATCCCATCTGGAATCGTAGAGAATTGAAAAATGCATTTTATAGTGAAGCAGCAAGACCAAACGTACCGGCTGCTTTGTTAGAATTATTATCACATCAAAACTTTCTTGATGTTCAGTTTATGCTAGACCCCAGATTCAGATTTGATGTTTCAAGATCAATTTATAAAGCGATGCTAAGATTTCTGGCAACTGAATACAACTCTAATTATATAGTCCAACCTTTACCGCCTACTTATTTTGCAACTGAATTTATTGCAGATCGTAAAGTAAAATTAATATGGAAACCTCAAAAAGATAATTTTGAACCTACTGCCGTTGCTGAAAAATATAAAATTTATACAAGAATAAATAACGGGGGATTTGACAACGGTATCTTTGTCGATTCAACTTTTTATGTAAAGGAAAATTTGACTCCAGGTACAATTTATTCATATAAAGTAACTGCAATTAATGATGGTGGGGAAAGTTTTCCTTCTCAAATATTGTCTGTCAGTTGGGTAAATAATAAAAAACCTGTGTTAATTGTTAACGGGTTCGATAGAATTGCTCCTCCGGCAAAAGTAGGGACGAATAAATTTGCTGGATTTTTAGACTTTATCGATTCAGGTGAGCCGGACAAAGTTGATATCGGTTATACTGGTATGCAGCATGATTTTAATCCCGACTCAAAGTGGAAAACCGATGATATACCCGGTTACGGTGCCAGTTACGCAAATTATGAAACCGAAGTAATTGCCGGTAATACTTTCGATTTCCCGTTTATCCATGGTAAGTCTATTTTAGATGCGGGTTACTCGTTCGTATCCTGCAGCGATGAAGCGATAATGGATAGTTCGATTGTTATGAAGAATTATTTTACAGTTGACTTAATTCTCGGGGAAGAAAAAACTACACATTGGCAAAAACCCTTTGCCGATTCACTTTGGGGAGTTCAATTTAAAACATTCCCGCTAAATTTAGAAAAACGAATCAGTGAATTTCTAAATTCCGGCGGTAACATTTTTATCTCAGGTGCATATGTTGCATCGGATTTGTTTTTACAAAAAAATAATGATGACTTAACCTTTGCAAAAAATTTATTAAAGTATCAATTGGATGCAGACCATGCCGTTAAAACAGGAAACGTAATATCGATCGGGAACGGACTTTTACCCGATGATTTTAACTTTTCATTTAACACTTCACTTAATGACTCAATTTATGCGGTTGAAGCTCCCGATGCAATTACTCCGGTTAACGGTAGTACAACGGTGTTACGCTACTCAGAGAATTTATTTAGTGCAGGTACTGCATACACGGGAGATTATAACGTTGTAGTATTCGGCTTCCCTTTTGAAACAATAAAAGGGCAGAGGAAGCGTAATGTAATTATGAAATCCGTGTTAAACTATTTCGGCATGTAGAAAATAGAATCCGGTACAGCTTGGTTATAATCTATAGAATCAATTACAATGTGAGTTATAACTTTACCATCCAATTTAGTTTTAATATTGAAAGGGTCCACTACACCGTCAATAACTTTATAATCACTTAAATCAGTTTCAAATTCTCTATTAGTTCCTTGAATTGTTGTTTTGAATTTTGTTCTAACAATCTTATATCCTTTAGGTTCTAAATAAGCGGTAATTACATTTCCGTTAGATTCGGTAAGCTGTAAAACAAATGAATTGATGCTGTCCACCTTTTCTCTTCCCAAATATTTTACAGAATTTCCTTTCTTTTTATAATTGTAAAATATTCCTTCATAATCGGCTTGAATTTCCAACCCCTTAGCTTGCTCAAGCGGCAAGACCTTTGGTTTATCCTTACCATTTAACAACCATCCTTTTTCTCCATCAAATGCTCTAGTAAACTTGTTGCCACGGATGGTAGCAACGGATTTAAATTTATTCGGTTTCTTATGATAAGATACAAATGGAATTTCCATACCGCCTTGATAAATTTTCCCTTTCGTTACATATTGTCCATAAGTTAATAATTTTTCTTGACCAATTAGTTTAAAATGCTTGGCAAGTATTTCATCGGTTGTTTGAGCAATTGTTGAGCTCAAAAATATCAGAAGTAAAAAGACTACACTCAAATATGATTTCATAAGACTCTCGCGTAATTTTTAATTTTCAATAATCACTTAATAAATTAAACAGAAAAGCCGGCTTTTTCAAACCGGCTTTTTGGATAACATAATGCTTTACTTATAAAAACATAAAACAAGATTATTTAATAAGCATCATCTTCTTAGAGGAAACAAAGTTACCGGCTGTTAGAGTATAAACATAAGTTCCACTGGAAAGTTGAGAAGCATCAAAGCTTACAGCATAAGATCCTGCTGCTTTTGTTTCGTTAAGTAAACTTGCAACTTCCCTACCAAGCATGTCGTATACTTTTAACGTTACATTACTACTTGATGGGATACTAAAGTTAATTACAGTTGTCGGATTAAATGGATTAGGATAATTTTGTGACAGTTCAAAATTGTTCGGAATCTTGTTCCCAATTTCTTTTACGTCAACAGTTGTGTTAACAAATTTGTAAATCTTGTTAAATGCTGTTCCGAAAAGACCTACATAAGCAATACTTCCGTCAGGGCTAAAGTCCAATCCTCGTGGAAACTCATCCGGTTGACCGGTAACGGGCATAGCAAAACTATCTGCAAAAGTACCTATTGCAGTATCATAGCCATACCAAGTAAGGTTACCATAAATGCTGTCTCCTCTGGCATCATTTGAAACCCAGAGTAACCCGGTAGCAGGATTCCATGCTGAAGATTCTATGGACATACCGATAAGTGCCGAATCAACTAAAGCAAAATCAGATAAAGCATTATCGCGTTTATAAATATACATTCCTTTAGCGCCTGTAAAAGTAGTCCAGTAAATTGTTAAACCGTCTGCAGATACCTCCATAGTTCTGGCAATATTAGGAGGTCCGACCACAGCATCACCAATCAGAGTAAAATCATTTGTGTACATTGCTATTTTGGCTGAAGTGTTTCCATTTCCCACAACAGGTCCGACAAAAATAGTACCATCGGAAGCAACTGAGGGAGCCGTAGGATCAGAGCCTAATTCATCACCAAAGTCATGTCTAGCTAATCCTTCACCGGTTTTATAGTCAATTTTAAACATTTTTCTTGTTCCAGACTGAACATAGAGTATATTGCCATCCTTATCTACGCCCATTCCTCTACATCGACCATTTAATGTGTCAAGAACAAATCCGCCACCTGTAGCAACTGTGTATATGGGAGAAAAATCTGCAGCTGTTCCATCAGCATTAAATACAAATATTGGGGATGTAAGTATTGTGTCTTCGTTAGGAGAAACCCAATTATCCTGGTAGTAACTTGAGGTCCAAACTTTACCATCGGGGTCTACCGCTATACCGTGCGTACCGTTTTTATATGACGTATCCGGCCACGCACCTTCATAAGTCCATTGTGCAAAAATACTTGGTGCAAAAACTAAAACTATTGCTAATACTGTAAAAATTTTCTTGATCATAATATCTCCTTGCTGGTTTATTGAAGAGCTTTCTCGTATATCTCAAATTTAATTAATATGTGTTTGCTTTACAACATTATTTCAACAACAACATCTTTTTTATTAAAATAATTTCTCCTGACCTTAAAACATAGATATAAAAGCCGCTTGTTAAATTTGCTCCGTTAAAGGAGATTGAATAACTACCTGCTGATAAATCATCCTCTAATATGACAGACACTACCCTTCCCAATATATCATAAATTTTTAGTGAAGTATTACCCGCTTTTGGGATTGAAAACCTAATATTAGTAACAGGGTTAAAAGGATTAGGATAATTCTGCTCTAATTTATATTCCACAGGTAGTCCTAAGCCATCTGTGACTGCGCTAAATTTTGTTGTTTTAAATTTACTAATAGCCGACCATTGGCTAAAACCATAACTATTATGCGCTCTAACATGCCAAGAATATATTTTATCTTCTATAAGTTTGAAGGATATAAAAGAAGTATCCACTATTGTTGTATCAACAACTATTAAGTTAGGATCAACATCCAGTCCTTCGGCTAATTGAAATTGATAGCCGTCTGTGCTGTCAATAAAATACCAAACAAATTCAGGTTGAATAGGAACATCAAAAGTTTGATCCTTAGGCAATTTTAGTAGTGGTGTTACAGGAAATCCCGTATTGAAACTATAAATATTTGAGAAATTGCTTTCACCAAAAACATTTTTTGCAGAAACACGCCAATAAAATTTTGTTTGTCCCTCTAAATTTGTAATAACTTTAAATGTATCAATGATATTGTCTTCATCTATAACTATATTATTAAAACTTGAATCTATTGAAATTTGAAGATGATTTGAACTTGAATGAAGTGAGTTATCCCAAATTAACACTAATGTATCTCTTTGATTACCCGCACTATCCGCAGGTAAAACTAGTTGAGGAATGTAAGGTAAAACCGGATTAACTTGCAAAACATTACTCATAGTACTTTCATTATAATTACGATCCAATGCCGTAACCACAAAATTTAATTTATCAAGATGTAGATCGCCGGAATTAAATTTGTATTTATTACTATTAACGATCTGTAAAATGTTTGAAGGATCATCAAGGTCACTTTCAGTTACCGAAGGATCGGTAAATTGATAAATTACATACATAAATGCCGAATCACCATCCGAAGCTAAATTAGGTATATTCCATCTCAAACCGGCACCCCGTTCATTTTGTAATGCTGCATATTCTAAATTGTCCGGTAAATTCGGTTCAACTTGATCTTTCCAGTTCATACTTGGAATTAAAGATTTGTATTTATAATAATTGTTTGCTAAAGAATCTGTTACACCGTTCGGATTTTGGAAAAGATTATTTACTCTAAAATAAATACTGCCGTAACAATTATTGGTAGCACGATTTAACCTGATTTGTTTCGGTATTTCTCCCGGCGACCAGCTGCCGGCTCTATATAATGCCTGACCCGGTATAAGAAATCTTCCGTTTGTTTTCGAAGCCCACCATGGTAAAAGTTTACCATAATCTTGACCGCCGCCAAAGGGCCAATAAAGCTGCGGAGCTATATAATCGACTTTCTGCTCATTCAACCAAGTTACTGCATCTGCATAGATTGTACTGTATGCATCCAAACCGGAAATTCCTTGAGGTACTCCGTTTTTCCATATACCGAACGGACTAATTCCAAATTTAACGTAAGGTTTTTCAACCTGAATCGAATCATAAACCATCCGGATTAGTTCATTCACATTGTCACGCCGCCAATCATCAATATTTGAAAATCCTCTCGGGTAATCGGCAAATGTTTGACTATCCTGATTAGTAATATTATTCGGAGGATACGGATAAAAATAATCATCAAAATGGACCCCGTCAATATCATACCTCCTAACAACATCCATAATTACACTTGTAACATAAGACCTTACTTGAGGCAGACCGGGATTGAGAAATTTAATTTTATCAATTTGTATTACCCAATCCGGATGAAGAACACTTACGTGATTTGCAGCTTGCTGATAACTACCAACATCCCTAACAGCTCTATAAGGGTTAAACCATGCTTGTAATTCCAGTCCTCTCTTATGAGCTTCCTGAACAGCAAACTCCAGCGGATCATAAAACGGTTCGGGAGCTTTTCCTTGTTTCCCGGTTAACCAATACGACCATGGTTCAATTGATGAATTGTATAAAGCATCGCATTCAGGTCTAACCTGAAAAATAACTGTATTTATATTTGTTTTTTCAAGTTCATCGAGGATTGTAATTAAACTATTCCTTTGCTCGGTTGGAGTCAAATTTGGTGAGGAAGGCCAATCTAAATTAACTACGGTTGCAAGCCAAGCCGCTCTGTATTCTCTTTTGGCTGTAATGCTCTGTGAAAAATTTATTGTGTTTACAAATACCAACAGGAATATGATTAAAAATCTTTTCATCGAATTTGGAACTCCATTTGAAAATATTATAAAAAAAGCCGGCTTTATTCAAACCGGCTTAATAAAATTCCGACAAGCTTATTTCATTAACATCATTTTCTTAGAAGCAATAAAGTTACCGGCTTTAAGTGTGTAAACATATACACCACTTGCAAGTTGAGAAGCATCAAAAGTAGCTTTATATGCACCTGCAGGTTTCTGCTCGTTAACTAAAGTAGCAACTTCTTGACCCAGCATATTATATACGCTTAAAGTAACGTTACTTGCTTTAGGAATAGTAAAGTTTATAACCGTTGTCGGGTTAAATGGATTCGGATAGTTTTGAGTTAAAGAGAATGAATTAGGAATAGCATCACCATCTTTTTCAACACCAACAGATACTCTATTGTAAATCTGGACAACGTTGTAGTCAAAATCAGCTAAATACATTGTATTACCGTCAGGGCTCCAAGCTGCTCCTCTAGGACTGAATACTCCACCGCTTGCAGGATCACCCCAAATGGGATTACCGGTACTATCTAGTTGAATCGGAGTACCGACACTATCAACTATCTTACCGGTATTAACATCAAATGCATACCACATACTTCCTTTAGGTCCAGACCAATCAGATCTTAAGTCGCCTGCCCAAAGATAACCGTCAGGTCCAAAATCTAAACTAGAAGCCCATAAATTTACAGTTTCATAAACTGAATCTTTATAGGTCACATTATGCCAATTTCCCAAAGTATCTACCGGAGTAAATTGAACAAGACCGGGAGCATCCGAATGGTAATGAACAATACCGAAACCGTTCCAAGTAGAACCGGTATATAAATCCTTACCATTATCACTAATAGCTATAGTTCTATTAATATATTTTACGGTATCAATAGCATCGCCGATTAACTGAAGATCACTATTCATAAGATAATAAGGATATCCCGAACCTACATGCCCAACTACAATATTACCGTCTGAAGATTGTACAGCTTCTGTTAATGATCCAAGATCCGGTGGGATGAATTTATTAAGTGCCTTTCCTGTTTTGTAATCTATTTTGTAAACCTCACTATAGAATGTATACAAAATATTTCCATCAATACCCGTACTGATACCTCTGGAACCTGAACCCATTGCAGTTGAGAGTGTATCCTTAGTACCATCTGAAAATTCCAGCACTTTCAACGGTGAAAAAGAAACAGGTTGTCCTGAGGGATCAAGGATTATAATAGGAACATTAACAACTGTATCTCCATTTGCTGTAAATGTTGTATCTCCTAAAAGATTTCGATGAATAGCAATCCAGATGTTTCCGTCAGGATCAACAGCTACTCCGTGTATTCCCGTTAAATTACTATGTGGCTTTTGAAAATCAATTAATAATTTGTCAAATTGCCATGTTTGACCATAAACCAAACTCCCCATAAAAAAGAATAATAAGATAGAAAATATACCTTTTCTCATATTTTGCCTCCTTAGGTAATATGAATTATATAGTTAGTTGATATTTATTCAAAATAGATTTTATTGAAGTCCATAATATGGTGCTCCAAATTTTCTCATTTGAAATCTTAGCAATACCGAAAAATTAGTTTCTAGATTAGTACTTTTATTCAAAATTGTATACTTGCGAATAGTATATAAAAAAGTTCCGGTACCCCAAGCAAAAGATGAAATTGATGATTCCTTAACTTCGGTCACAGGATCATCTGTAACAAAAAATGATCTAAATACATTAGGATATAAAGGATGATAACTACCACTTGGACCTACAACAACAATACCTTCCGGAGAATTTGTACCGATGTACATGTCTCCATCTGCCGAAAAAGTAATTGCATTTATATCTAAATCCAAAGAGAAATTACTTACCCAATCAAATACCAACTCCGTCTCACCAAGACTAATACCGGAAGGTAATATCTTATTCCGCCAAACACCTTTTTTTACATGATTCGGGTCATTCCCAACATATTCCCCGGCATAATATACATAGCCGTTAAATACTCTTAAACTAACAATTTTTGTAAACAGAGAATCTTTTACAGTTGAAACAGATTTGTCCGGAGCAACTTTATATATTGCCCCGCCGCTGCCTGCGCAATAAATATTATGATCAGCATCAAAATCTAAATCAGTAACATATCCCGGTAAAGTGGCATATAATTCATTACTACCGCCTCCAGGAGGAATTCTTATTAAAAATTGAATTAAGTTAACATAAAAAAGAGAGCCGTCGGGACCAACTTTCATACCTGAAGCTTTAGAAGTAAAAGCATTTGTAAGATAATCACTTTTTTCTCTTGAAGGTGAAACTTTTATTATCTTTTTACCAAGCATCGAGACATAAACATTTTCATCGGCATCTGTAGTTAATGGATATGGTATATCAAATTTACCAAAATCCAAATAAGGTACAAATGCAGAGTCCAACCGGAAAGGGCTGTAATCGGCAAACTGAAGCGCTCCATGAACATTTAATTTAATGTCAATCGAATCTCCGGGAACATTTGGCGGGACAACCTTCATAGATGTTGCGGTTGCCGAAAGCACTTGTGCAAGTTCACCGTCAAAGTAAACCAAATCTTCTTTTACATTACTTGAGAAATTCTTTCCAACTATTGTAAGCGTATCAACCCCCGCTAATACCAATGAATTTGAAGCTACAACATCAGTAATTACAGGATCCGGTTTATAAGTTTCATCCGGATTAAAAATACTATCCGGATATTCATTCTTACAACTAGATACTGCTAAAAGCAGCATCAAAGCGGCAAATAATAAAATACTTTTTTTGTTAAATAAGTTCATTCTTTTTTTTAAAGTTGATGGTAAAGTTTTTCTATTATTTTCATTCATCATTAACGACCACTTTATATTAAAAAAAAATCTATGCTTTCTACTACTATAATTATTTTAGTTTTAATCACTAAAAAGAAAATCCAACTGAGAAGCGATGTACATTATTAAAAATATCAAAAGGTGTATAAGAATAATCAAATGCAAACCCAAACTTTCTTACTCCGAACCCAGCCGTAAAATTATAATTATCTTGACCGGTTGTATAACCTGCCCGTAAAGCAATCATATTCATAAACAAATATTCTGTACCGACAGAAATAAATTCGGGATGTGACCTTGGATGTGATGCATCAACAGATAAATATAACGCATGGTTATCGGATAATTCCGGTACAAAATCAATTAAGTTAAAAGATATTCCAATTTTAAATACTAACGGCAGCTGAAAACTTTCTTTTTCGTATCTTAGGTTTCTCGCAAAGTTTCTGACAGTCATTCCAAAGACAAGGCTCTTAAAACCGGTTCTATACCTTGTCCCAAAATCAAAAGCAATTACCCCTTGAGCATAACTTTGCTCTTGCGAGCCAACTAATTTATTATCGCTATCAAAAACAGGTACGTTACTCGTTCCTAAATTCTGTTTAACGTATTTAACCTGTCCACCAACGGAAAACTTATCTGATAACTGTTTTGCATAACCTAACCCTATCATGAAGGAAGTTGGGGCAGACCAATTCTGACCAATATCTTCATATCCGCTCGGTAATTCGGGAGCTACTCTAGTCCATAGAAACTTTCCATAATCAATAGAGAAAAAGCTTAAACCCAAAACACCATATTTACCATCTTCAATATTTAGAGCTAAACTAGCTGAATAATATTTGATATCTGCAATCCAGGTCATTTGGTTGAATTTTATATTAAGAAATGAACTCATTTTAGCCATACCGGCAGGGTTATAAAAAAGTGCTTCAGAAGAACCTTCAGAAGTTGTAAACGCTTCACCCATCCCGGCTGCTCTTGCGCTAGTTCCAACACTTAAAAATTGGAACCCTGTCTGAGCAAGCTTTTCATTGCCATCCTGTGCAAAGAGAGCCGGTATAATTCCAAGAAAAAGGAAACCTATGATAAATTTTATAATTTTATTTTTTTTCATTTTAACCTCAAATGCATCTATCAAACAAGAAATCATCTAATTATGACAAACTTCCTAATTGCTTGTTTCCCATCGGGTGTAATAAAGACAGCAATATAAATTCCGCTAACAACAACTTGCCTATATTCTGTTACAGAATTCCAGGCTTCATCACCACTTCCGTCTGTATGTTCAATTGTTTTAATTAAATCACCCCGTTCAGTATAAATTTTAATAGTACACTCACCGGGAATATCAAGAAACATGATTCTATCCGGCGCACTATAACCAAACTGAAGTTCGCGAGCTTTAATATTATATGGGTTAGGCACAACCCTAATGTCCGCCAATGTTTCACCTGGAGGACGTTTAAGAAAAGCAGGATCATTTGTCATTGTATAAAATTTACTACTTTCCAAAGGTACGCCGGGGTAAACATCATTTTGAGTCCCATCATCGAAAGAGACTATATAATAATAATAATCAAATCCTCTTTGTAATTGAGTATCATCAAATTTATGGACTAAATTTTCTTTAGTTGTTTCAAATATCATCTCGTAAGTTGTATCCGGTACATGAATAGCTCTGTAAATTCTGTACCCCTTAAAGTTAGACCAGCTTTCTGCATTACTCGACCATTTTAATTCAATTCTATTGCCCCCGGAATTTATGTCAAACTGGTCGGGAGGAGGAGGAGCCATAGGTAATTTAAAGTTATTCTCGAAGACCTTCTGTGCACGTTGAAAAGTTTGAAAGAGTGAATCTTTACCTGTAAATACCCAAGCATCTTTATATTGATCTTTATCATTAGTAGTATTTCCGTCAGGAAGAACAAACGGACCTTGCCCGTTTAACCAGTTAGCGCCGATTTCATAGACAAGTTTTCTATTTATCCCTGCAACTCCTTCGGCAATTACTATGTGAATACTATCACCGGGAGTTAAAGTATAAGGACCAAATCCTTCTGTCTGAGAAAATCCCCCTGAAGTATTGCCGTAAAGATCAGCGAATTGATTACCGACCAATTGCGCCTGAGATTCCGCCGGTCTACCGGCTGTCATAGCAGCATATTCAGCAGCCATTTTACCCTCGTTAAATTGATCATTATTATACGAAATGGGATCATCCGAACCAAGAGCCTTAGTCGTAGAAGGCTGTGACGGGTCATCGGATTTATCAAGGGCATCAACATCAGCATGGAGAGTAATGTTTCCCACTATTTGAGCAGCTCCCAAATGTCCGTCAGCTGCTATTGCGGCAGATCCTACGTTAGGACCTCCGATATTATCATAACCGGCTTTAGAATGAAGACCAAGCCAAGTAAATTCGGTTCGGAATGGTTTCCCCTCTAATTCGTAAATAACATCATTCATTGTACTATGTCCCCATGAAGTAGATTGTGGTAACCAATTAAAGCCGTAAGGACCGCCCTCCCTAGTAGGAGCATATCGATATTGGAAAAAGAATACTACCCCGGTTAATGTTTGTTTATTGACAGTGCCTTTTTTATCTATTATTCCCGTATTTTTAAAGGTATAATCATAAATAAAGTAATTATTATTGTTTACCTGACTGTACCCGTAAATCTTCCTAATCATAGTAACACCCATACCGGTATTTACTACATTGTAAATCATTCTATCCGATGGAAGATTTTCATCGACTTCATCAACAAAATCCATAAAATCCAGTCTGCCGGCAGGTAAGCCGTCAACAAAAACTCTAGGGTGATCAAAACGTCCAATTAATTTAAATTCTTGAGGCATAAATTCGGTTTCTTCATCCAGAACTCTTGGACCCACATGAACAACTTTATAATTTAGAGTTTTGCCGGCACGTAAATCGTTATAATTTGTAGCACCAATCCACAACGCTTTCGCAGCTTCGGTATCTTGGTATTTATACTCTGCAGGCCAGCGCAATCCATCCTGTTGATCTGAGACAAGATGAGTTCGTCCGACTTCAATTTCCGATCCCGCACTGGAATACCAGCTCTGTAAAGAACCAACGGCAATCCATTTAGTACCGTCACCAAGTAGTAGCTGAGGAAGCAGCAATAATATTAAACTTGGAACTAAAAAATGATATTTAATTTTGAAAATATTTATTTTCATAATTGAACCTTTATTGGTTTGGATCAAACCCGGAAACTTTAAAAATGATAATTAATTGTAAATCCTATATAAATATTTCTAGGATTTAAAAATGTAAAAAATGTTTGATTAGGCATATCAATATATGCTTTATCATTCAATACGTGATCGACTTTACTTTGATCTACTTGTTTCCACTGACCATCGGAATACTGCATATACTGCTTTGTGGAAGAAACATAGTATATTGGCCGGGTACTTGGGGATGTAAGATCATCTGTAGTATTTATCCATTCCATAGGTACAAAGTTAACATCGTAATCCCTAAAATCACCTGGTTGATCATTTCCTGCAATATTATGATATCCTAAATCTTTCGCAACATCTTCAGGCAAGTGCAAAGATTTGAAATATGCTTCCCTGTCGTGAATATCCCTAAAAGAAATTCCCGAAAAGTGTTTGAAATTAAATAAGTTATTTACATCAACAAAAAATTTCAAATCAACTACTCCCAAAGGAAAAACTTTCCCTATTTTCAAGTCAATATTATAATATGGTGTCCATTGCACATTATCTTGAATACCCGGTATATTATTGGGGTTCCAAGTAAACCAGGCGCCGGAAGTCCAACGAGAAATAAAATTAAAATGCCAATCTCCAAAAATTCTTTGCCCTGCAAAGGAAGGTCCAAAATCATCAGGAGTATGAATATCAATATATGATTTAAACCTTGGTTGAGGACGTGGTTTTAACTGTACAGGGTTTCTTCTTAAATATTCTCTTTGAGCAGCCGGGTCTTCATAATTTAAGAGAGCGCCAAAGTAACCTGATGATCCTACTCTATACTCAAAATTCACATCACCGGTTACCCAATTTCCATACATTTTTGTTAAATCTACTTCGAATCCAAAAATATCTTCATAACTGTTATCCGTCAATTTTCTATAGTTAACCTTACCGTCAAAACTAATATATCTTGTATAGAGTTCTTCGTCCGTAATATCTTTGTAATATGCTGCAAGATGAAGTAAATACTGGTTAAAAAGAGCTTGATCGTATCCTAATTCATAAGAAACCGTCTTTGTTAAAGGAAGTGTAGGATCACCTATAAAATCAAGTTTGTTTTGAACATTTCTCTGAACCCGGTAAAGATTTTGTGAAGCTCCCATTTCTCTGAAATGACCGTAATTAAAATATAGCTTTGAATTTTCCGTAATAGGATGGGATATTGCCAAACGGGGACTTAAAGTAAAAATGCCTTTAGCTTTTTGGGTTTTAAAAATGGGATCTTCCGAATCTTTAAATGACTGTGAGAAAAAGTCCCTGTTATAAGGTCCAACCCCGTACCAATTACCGTTTGAATTCGAGTACTCTGCAATTAGTCCGACAGTAGATATCCAGCCTTCATATTCAATTTTATCTTGAAAATAAGCGGAGCTTCTATAAGGCTGCCTCTTAATTGTTGTCCAAGTATTTCCTTCCGGTAAAAAGAAGTTCACCATACCAAATCCCATATCAAAATCATCGTAAACAAATTTAGCGCCCGTTTTAATTTGATTATGATTGTCAACCTGACTAATAATATCAAATTTCGCGGAATAAGTATTTATTTTGCTATAATCGCGGGAAGTGCTAACAGCTCCTCCCATTCCAAGACTTCCATCAACAGAAAAAACGGCGTTGGGTTCAAATCCTATCGGAGCTTCATCTACGAAATAATCGTCAAACAATCTTGTTGATTTTGTTGTGTCTCTAAGCGGAGGTGCAGATGTAAAATATTTTGTTCCTAATTGTTTAAGCTGAATTTCATAAAATGTTTTTGAACTTAGTACATGCGTAAACTTTGCAGATAAAACATGATTATAACGAGCAGTCGGAGCATAGTAAATATCCGTATAAATTCTCCAAGGCACAGTAAAACTGGAAGTATTAATCGCTCTTGCAACATCACCGACGCTGGTCATCATTGACGTTCCGCCTGATCTTGAACTAGTGGTACCAAATGTTTCGCCGTATAAAGCGATTATATTTAACTTCATTGATTTTTTCAAATCAGAGGTTAATTTGACCATCAATGTTTGATCGGTTAATGCATCCCTGGAAAGTTCCATCAGATACATATTACGTTCTCTTTTATAAGAAGCAAAGAATCTTAAATTTCCAAGAGGTTTCGACACAAAAGGAACCGGTCCACCAAAACCGGCATCAAAATAATAATCCGGTTTTTTAATATCACCTTGTTTCCTGTATTGATATTTAAAAACACGTTGAGCTTCTTCGGGAGTTAAATCATTAGTTGGGTCATTATCTTTTAAAGTTGCTTGAGAAAAAGCATTCCATCCATCCCACTTAGGATATTGCTTTTGAGTATATGCATCCCACGAACTTGTCCCAGTCCAAGCTACTTCAGGATCGAGATATGGTTTAAGCCAATAAGAATTAGGATCATAAGGTGAAATTCCAAAATGCTTTTGAACCGGAGGCTTTATTTTAAATGTTAAAGTACCGCTATAACGATTAATATCCCCTTCTCTCGTAACAACATTTATAACCCCGGAACGGACATTGTTATACTCAGCATTCAGACCTCCTGATTGTACAGCAATTTGTTGAATTGCACTCAACGGGATTCCTGAAATCGGATCGTTTGTCCTTTCGTCACGCAAAGAAATTCCATCGACGATAAATAAAGTTTGGCTGGAACCGCCGCCCCTTATAGAAAGATTAGAAGTAATACCTGCCTGAAGACCTAATACACCGCCAACACTGGAAACCGGTAAAGATTGTATATCTTTTGCAGAAATACTTTTCTGACTGCCGGCTACATCTTTTTTAATTACCTCTTTTTTTGCAACTACTACAACCTCGGATAATTTAAGGCTACTTTCGCTTAATTTAAAATTTACTCTCGTTGTTAAATCTATAATAACTTTAAGATCTTTAACTGTTACACTTGTAAACCCTATTGCCGAAGCTTTAACGCTATAGTTCCCGGGCGGCACATTCAAAATTGTAAAATATCCATTAATATCCGACGCCGCTCCCATAGTTGTACCAATTACAATTATATTAACAAACGGTAACGGTTCGCCGGTGTCTGCATCTACTACTCGACCGGATATCTTTCCCGTTGTGCCGGCAAATATTTGTATACTTAAAAAGAGAATACTTAAAGTTAAAAAAAGTAACTTTTTCTTCATTTTATTTCTCCCAGATTCCGGTATTCCTTTTGATGCTGAAATAACAAGACGAGGTTGATATTAAAAAACTCATTTACTTGATGTAATATTACTCTTATTTCAAAAAATAAAATATGATTTCTATAATTCACAAGCAAGTACTATGTAAAAAGCAACACCACTTTTCTTCTCCAATAATTATCTATCCCGCAAAAAACACTAACCCTCTTCTTACAAAACAAAACTCAAAGTAAATCTTTGAACATTATTAAAAAACTTATTTGGAGTATATGAATAGTCAAATGATAATCCAAATTTATGAATCCCAATCCCATAAGATAATTTTTCCAAATCGGAACTTGATATGTAACCTACCCGCAATGATAAGATGTTCAAATATTCATATTCAAGACCCAGCTTCAATTGTTCAGGATAAGACCTTGGATGTACTGCATCTATACTTAATAATAAAGTATGAGAACGAAATTCTTCACGCATAAAATCAACCATATTCATTGAGATTCCGATATTAAAAGTAAGCGGTAATTGAAAACTTTCTCTTACAAATTTAATTTCTTTAGAAAAATTTTGGACTGAAATACCGAATGCTAAACTCTTGAATCCTGTTTTATATATTGTTCCAAAATCAAATGCAACAGCAGAAACTTTATTTGAAGCTTTTCCCGATGAAGAAATATTTTCTTCATCATAGTTTATATAAGCAGAGCCCAAATTTTGACTAACGTATTTCACATGCCCACCAACAGAAAATTTATCCGTCAAAGCTTTAGAATAAGCTAACCCAATTGAATATGCTGACGGAGATATATTTCCAACATCAATAAAACCTTGATTATTCTGCGCGATAATTGTCCCTTCAACGGTTCCGTAGTCTACATAGACAAAACTTATTCCAAATATCCCCAGCAAGCCGTCGGAAGGATTAAAAGCCGCTGAGAAAGAATTATATTTAATATCCGCAATCCATAAATTATAATTAACCGATAATTGAAGAGTCGAATTCATTTCAGCTAACATAGCAGGATTGGTAAAAATTGAATTTGAATAATTATTTACGGATGTAACCGCACCGGACAAAGAAGCTGTGCGAGCGTCGGTAGAAACACTTAGGAATTGTAATCCTGTTTGTGCTAATTTAGATTGTGCGGAAACAGCTCCACTAAACAATACCGCAGAAAAAAATAATATTAAAAACAGTAGTCTTTTATTCATTCAAATTCCTTACACAAATTATCTAATAACAATAAATTTCTTAAATATAGAGTCGCCCTTCGGCGTTTCAAAATACGCGATGTAAATTCCACTTACTATTACTTGACGCGAATCTGTAACAGAGTTCCATGACTCATCCCCGCTGCCGTCATCGTGTAAAATAGTTTTAATTAAATCTCCTCTCTCGGTGAAGATTTTAATAGTGCAAACTCCCGGGATATTATAAAAAACTATTTTATCCGGTTGTTCAGGAAAACGTAACTGCTTTGCAGCACCGATATAAAAAGGATTGGGAACAACTCTTATATCGGATAATTTTTTGCCGGCACGCCTCTGTAAAAAAGCCGGTTCCGTTGTTCGTGTATAATATTTACTGCTGTGCAAAGGTCCGTGTGGGTTCGCATTTGTATTGTTATTACTTCCATCGTTGAATGCGGTAATGTAATAATAATATGAAAATCCGCGAATGGCGCTAACATCATCATACGAGTGAACAATTTCAGGATTGCCGGTACCGCTGCCGCACGCAAATATTTCCGTATGAACAGTATCCCTTTTACCCACTGACCTATATATTCTATAACCGCCAAAATCAGAATCTCCTTCCGAATCGCTCGGCGACCAACTTAAACTAATTTTATCACCACCCGACTTAATTTGAAACAGCGGCGGCGGAAGGGGCGGTTGCGGAATCTTATATCCTAAATCATAATTCCTTTTAGCTCTACTAAACGATAGCATCAATGAATCCCGACCTGTGTAAAACCAATCATCCTTGTATACATCCTTGTTATCAGTTGTTGAATTGTCAGGCAACACAAAAGGACCTTTATCAGCTGAATTATCATATGCTTTCTTCCATCTTGAACCAATTTCCTCACACATAATTCTGCTTAAACCATTAACTCCTTCAACCTCAACAATGGTAATACTTTCACCATGTTTTAAAGTAAACGGACCATAATTAACCCATAAATTTGTTCCGCCTTCGTCGCCATGTACTTTCCACGGATCAACAGTGGTTTCATGGTACGTTTCATAAAACCTCTCGTTACCGCCCAAACCTTTATAAGGCAAACCGCTAAGCATAGAATACATTTTCACCATCGCAGGAACAGCATTAAGCGAAATTGAAGTATAAGAAGGGTAAGTATCTCCGGCATGCCAGCCGAGGGTAACCGGTTCATTTGGATCATCTGTTGAATCACTCGCACTTTTGTCAACATGTAAAATTGCAACACCTGCAAACTGCGGAGCTGTTAAGCGACCTGTAATTTTTGTATCCGGTCCCCCTAAATTATCCCATGAATTTCCTTCGTATTGTCCTGTCCATTCGTAACCGCATCTAATCCAATCAACAATCGGATTATTCAGTGTAATAGGTTCGGTATAGTGATCGGCATAGTCTTCACCACGCACACTAACCCAGCTGTGCTTTCCCCAAACCTGCTGCGAATGAATATATTGCGCTCCTTCTCTGCACACACTATATCTAGTTCCCCAACCTATTCTCAGATCCTTTACAGGAGCATTAAGTTCAATTTCATCATCATAATCAATATTGCCTGTATTTGTAAAAGTAAATTCTTTTATAAAATAATTGTTATGATATTGCTGACTGAAAGCATAAATCTTCCTGGTAACCGTAACGCCCATCAGTGTGTTAACTACGTTTGTAACTATTCTATCGGGTATTTGATTAGGATCAACTTCATCAATATCTCCGGCAAACGGTGCACTTAAATTATTGCCATCCACAATAACCGACGGCTTTGGAAACTTAGCAGTCTCTTTCAGCTCGACGGGGAAAAGTGTTGACCCCACAAAATCTGCTGCAAAATACAATCCCATTACATCCCAATTATTTCCAAGGTCATCTGTAAAATCTTTTGAAGCCATCCAAAATCTTTTTATAATTGCATTGTCCTGCTCCTGATATTCTGCCGGCCACCTTAATCCTTCATAGTACCTGTTATTCCATGCTCTTTCGGAGCCATAAGCCGAGAAATGACTTTGGAGAGGACCAATTCTTATATATCTCTTTTCAGTAGATTCAATTTGTCCAAATATTAGAGCAGTACTAAAAAACACCACCATGAATAAAATCAATTTCGAATTATTCATTTTTGTAAAGTACGAGTTTTTCATCAAGTCCCTATTATATTTAAAAATTCAATTTTATTCCGAAGCGAATATCTCTCGGATTTAAAAAGGTCAGAGATTTAATATTCGGATTATCTATATAAGATTTATTTGCAATTCTTTTATTGTTTCTTGCAGAAATATCGGGATTATTATCTGGATTTGCCTCTAACGGTTCGTAAGGAACATTTTCGGGACGAACAGTTCCAATTCTATCATTTCCCTTTTGAACACCCGTCTCATAAGGAAGCCGCAAGGATTCTAAATAATTCTGCCAGTCAAAGTTATCGGAGAAACCGGCAAAATTCATATATTTGAAATTAAAGAGATTCGTAATATCAAAAAATACTTCTATATTTAAATATTTACTTATATCAATTACTTTCGTAATACGCAGGTCTAAATTAAACCGATCTTCCCACTGAATTTCTTCTTGTTTTGTTTCGTTTACTTTGTATAAATAATAACTGCCGGTTTTCCAGCCGGCTAAAATGTTAATATACCACCCATCGGTCAGCCAGCTTTGTGTAAGACCGGAAGGAGGATGAATATTTATATTCGCCCTGGCATAAGGCCTCGGATGAGGTCTTGATTGATATGGATTTGTTCTAAGATAATCCCTCTGCTCGTTAGGGTCTTCATAAATTTGTCTAAGACCGAAATACCCCGATGTTCTAACATCGTATGTATAATTAATGAACCCTGTTACCCAAGTACCAATTCTTTTTGAAAGTGTAACTTCAAGACCTCTAATATCTTCGTAATTGTTATTTGCAGACTTTCTATATTGAACCGAACCCGTAATATTTTGGTAATATATCCATCCCGGTTGATAAGTCACATCCTTATAATAAGCTGCAATTTTTAATAAGTAATCGTTAAATAAACTTTGTTCATATCCCAGTTCATAAGCAATAGTTTTTTCCATCAGCAAATCCGGATTGCCGATATATGTAACTAAACCATTCGATTCTCTCTGCAAACGAAATCTGAATGAAGATATAGGCACCGATCTAAAATGGCCGTAATTAAAATATAGTTTAGAATCTTTTGTTATCGGGTGCGATACGCCAAGCCTCGGGCTAAAACTATAATCGGCTTTAGATTTAGCAAAAGGGACATCATTTTCAAGCGAGTTACCATAACCTGCTTTATAGTTTTTATCGAACGTGCTTAATAAATAATCATTTGTGTTTGAATTTGCATAGTCGAACCTAACACCGATATTAGCTATAAATCCTTCAAATTCAAGTTTATCTTGCAAATAAGCTCCCGCTCTAAATGGAAATATTCTGTAAATCATGCTTCTTCGCCAAGTATTCATTGCCGGGTTATCAGTGAAAGATTTGATGTTAAAATCGTTATAAATAAAACTAAAGCCGGATTTAATTTGATTTTTTGAATCCAATTGATCGGTTAAATCAACGCTTAATGTTGAAGTAGAGTTAACACTATTATCTCTTCCTAAGTTCATCCACCCGCCCATACTCGTACCGTCAATAGCATTCACATTATAACCGTAATATCCAAAAGGGGCTTCATCTACATAATAACCTTTAACAGGTTGATTTATTTTACTTAAGTTACGGTCTCTTATCTTAAAAGTATTATACCTGCTTTTTTTGTATTGAATTTTTACATCATAATAAATATGATCATTTATTGCGTGGGTTAATTTTGCACCAAATGATGTTCTATAAATATCCGAAGGACTAAAATAACCGGGCATATATAGTATTGAAGCTCCAACATTACTACTTAACAAATTAGCTATTTCACTCTGAGATTTTAATACTCTGCCTGTTGGTGTTGTAGTCCATTGATATGGAGAAACGGAACTAACTTCATTATAGCCGGCAAATAAATTCAATTTCATTCCGGTTGTTACATTAGATGTTATTTTAAGGATAGTGTTATTCTCGGAATAACTGTCCCGTGAAAGCGGGAAAATAAACATATTCCTTTCCCTAAAATGCGAAAGATAAAACCTTAAATTTCCAAGTTTACTACCAATAAACGGAACCGGTCCGCCGAAACCGATATCTAAGACATAGTCGGGTTTTTCAATATCGCCTTTTCGTCTTCTCTGCCATTCAAAAACCCGCTGTGCTCCTTCGGGGGTTAAATCATTATTCGGATCATCATCTCTTAATGTAGCTTCCGATATTGAATTCCAGCCCTCAAAACTAGGGTATTGTTTTTTCGTATAAGCATCCCAAGCTCCATTGTTCGTACCCGTCCATTCAACTTCCGGATCAAAAAAAGGTCTATTGAAATAGGAATTTTTATCGTACAGTGAGGTTCCAAAATGTTTTGGTGCCGGAGCACGAAGATTAATTGAAGCTGAAAAAGAATACTTACTTGAATTACCCTCTTTGGTTACAACATTTACCAGTCCCGATCTTGCATCGCCATATTCGGCATTAAATCCGCCTGTTTGAATTTTAATTTCCTTAATTGATGATAAACTTATATTAGTACTGGGAATATTTCCGCGCTCGTCATTTGTAGATAAACCGTCAATCATAAAAACAGTTTGATTTGCACTTCCGCC
>BDSW01000186.1 GCA_002898175.1 bacterium BMS3Abin04 | reverse complement strand
GCAAAAATGATCCCGCCGCCTTTTTGAGCAGTATCCGCATAGCCGTTGGGACACAAGTCGGCCAACACCACCTATGGTTCATGCCGCAGTGTATTGTAAATATGAAGATTAAGCATTAAATGAATATATTTGTAAAATAGAAAGATACGGCAAGTCGGGTGCGGCACGTCCCATAGCCAAATCCGTTATATGGCATTTGAAAAAACGACACATTGAGAGAATTAATTAAAATAGGAGAATTAGAATTCAAGTATAAAAAAGACATTTTGAATTTTTATAAGAAAATCTTGAACTCATATGATTTTGGAGACATTGTTTCCGAAAATGATTTTAGAAATTTGAATTATCTTTTTGAATACCAAGCAGACAGCAAAGAATTGATTGGGTCAGGAATAGATTATGTGAGAATCGCTAAATCAAAATTCAATTTGAATTGTTTTGAAATTGTGCATACTGATAATTCTACTGAACTATTTTCTTATGTAAAACGAATTAATCCACCGAGAAAAAGTTTCGCAAAATTTAATGAAGCCTGTCGTCAAGCAATTCAAAAAGACTTAATAAATGTGAAACAAAAATACTTTGATAAGTTTTCAGTTAAAGGACAAGTAAAATGCCAAGAAACTAAGGAATTATCAAAATGGGATGAATTAAATGTAGACCATAGACAACCAAATACATTTTCAGTGATTTTAGATAGATTTATCGAATTGAATAAAATCAACATAGATAAAATTGAATATATCAAAATAGATGGTGGTCCAAATGAACTCGCAGACAATGAATTAAAAAGAAAATTTATTGAATATCACAAACAAAAAGCAAATTTAAGAATTGTAAGAAAGGATAAAAATTTGGGGCGTTCACATCAAGCAAGAATTAAAAGACAAAAGAAGGATTTAACGATTTAGAACAATTGATGGCTAAAACAAAAAAGAAAATAGAGACAGTAAGGGAACAAATTTACTGGTCATATGCAAATCTTGCAATGGCTCACACAGCAGTTGACAAAAAACAAGAAAAATATGGTCGGTTTAACTATATGATACGAGCCAAATTATTCAAAGGATTAAATGAAGGCACAATGAATATGCGGACAATCTTCGATGATGAAAAAATCAAACTTCAAACTGGACAGATTTGCAACTATTGTGGTTCTTCAGAAAATTTAGCACTTGACCATATTTTTCCACAACGATTTGGGGGAAAAGACAATGCTGAAAATTTAATTTTTGCTTGTAGGTCTTGTAATAGTTCAAAAGGCAAAAAAGACTTAATGGAATGGATGGACTTTCGTGGAAAGTTTTTACCATTAATGGTAATTCGGCGATATTTGAAATTAACGTATAATTACTGTCTGGAAAATGACTTAATTGATAAGAAAATAGAAGAATTAAACGGAAAGGAATTGCCATTTAAAATTGATCTTTTGCCGACTTCTTATCCAAGTCCTAACGAACTGATTTTGAACATTGAAAAGAATAAAAACGCCATATAACACCACCTATGCGTAATGCGTGCAACACGTTGAGTATAAATGGTATGGCAATATAAAACATAACGTTAAGTTGGAAGTGAAGCGCAATAAAATCACGCACTCCGCATAGCCAACACGTTAGAAACAATGCAGTTGAAGCAACATAAAATAAAAAATAATAATTTTAACAATAAAAATAAAACGGACAATAGTTTTTTTTGTACTTTTATACCAATTAACTTATAAGTCATAACTGACATGCCTTTTGTTATGATCATACTAAGTGTTCCTCCATAGAACAAATCCTGTTGTTTACGAAACAATGCTCAACAATAAAAAGATTTATTCAGCTAAAAAATTCACTAAAATTTATTGCCATGAAAACAATATTAAAAATTTTACTACTGATCAGCATTCCGGCCTTTATGTTTTTTAGCTGTGTAAAACCAAAAGACACGGCAACTGCTCCCGGACTGGCTGTTTATAAGACGAAAGGTGATTATTTTAATAAAGCTTTTGTCTTTATGAATTCTTCTGGAATTTATGGATATATGACTTATTACAGCTCAAGATATAATTCAATCTCAAGGTTTAAAGTAACAGGCACCGACACGACATATTCAGGTAGGGTAAGGCTTATAGATGGTTATGTACTATGTACCGAATGGAGCAAAGACATGGTGTTTCTGAATTGGACTATGAATCAATACCTTGATTATGAAATAAATCATCATTCAGAGTATATCCCCATCGATACGCTAAAAGCCCATATACTTGATGCGAATCCTTTTACCGAGTTATATTATGATCCTCACCGTCCGAGGAAATATGAGCTTTCCGACTCTGCCGAGATTAACCGGATAATTAGAAACGGTGAATTGGGAAAATATTTTAAACGTCTCAAATAAAAAACACAATGAAAAAGATAATCCTTTACACCGTTTTTCTTGCAATTCCATTTTGGGGCTATTGCCAAAGAATAAATGAGAAAACAGCCTTGAATGTGGCAGAAAAAGTTTTAAGAATAGATAAGCCATATTTAAAAAATCCGGTATTCGGAAAAAGAATTCCTGTTGGTTTGAAAAATGATACTCTGTACTATATTTTTACCTATCCCGATGGCGGATTTGCTATTATTTCTGCTGATAGTTCAGCTCCTCCGGTATTAGGTCATTGTAAAAAAGGAAAATACGATCCTGCAAA
>BDSW01000185.1 GCA_002898175.1 bacterium BMS3Abin04 | reverse complement strand
TAAGTCTTAATTATCGCAGATATTATGGTTAAGCATGGAAGCAAATGGAAAGTTTATGAAGTAAAAAGTTCTACATCCATTTCAGAGACTTACCTAAATGATATCTCTGTACAGTATTATGTAATCTCAAATTCCGGACTTCATATTTCCGACATCTCAATTGTATATATCAATAATGAATATGTGAGACACGGAAAGCTGGAATTGGATCAATTATTCAATATTGAATCTCTTTTAGAATTCGCAATAGAAAAACAAGAATGGGTGAGCGAAGAAGTTGAGCGGCTTAAGAATGTTGTCGCTCTGAAAGAAATCCCTAATGTTGATATAGGTATGCAATGTACAGACCCTTACCAGTGCGCTTTCATTGGCTATTGTTGGAACGACATACCGGAGAACTCGGTTTTTGATATAAGCAGAATGCATAGACGAAAAAAGTTTGAGTTGTATGAACAAGGAATAGTTAGTTTGGAAGATATCCCCGAAGATTATGAACTTCCGGCAAGTCAAAAGTTACAAATTGACAGCTACATAAACGGTAAAACAACAATAAACGAGCAAGCAATTAAGGAATTTCTAAAAACAATAAATTATCCACTGTACTATATGGATTTTGAGACCTTCCAGCCGGCAATACCTTTGTTTGACAACTCTAAGCCATACCAACAGATTCCGTTTCAGTTTTCCTTGCATTATCAGAAAAGTAAGGATAGTACACTTCAACATTCTGAATTCTTAGCTGAAGCCGGGCAAGATCCTAGACCGGAATTTATTGAACGATTGCTTAAAGACACAAAAGAACCGGGTGATATGCTTGTTTACAACAAGAGTTTTGAGATAACAAGATTAAAAGAGATAGCTAGAGATTTTCCAAAATATACAAAAGAAATAAATGAACGAATCTTAAGAATTAAAGATTTAATGATCCCTTTCCAGAGGAAATGGTACTACACACCGGAAATGCAAGGCTCATATTCTATTAAATACGTCTTACCGGCATTAGTACCCGAGCTAAGTTATGATAAGTTAGAAATAAAAGAAGGAGGAAGCGCTTCCATGTCATTTGAGGGATTATTTTCAGAAACTGATTTATTTAAGGTTCAAGAAACAAGAAAGAATTTGTTAGAGTATTGTAAAATGGATACTTTAGCAATGGTAGAAATACTAAACACATTGCAAATGTTTATTTAAGTAAATTAATAGAATTAACATGGCAAAAAACAATAACAACAAAAAACTTGCCCGATCGAATGGCGGGGAACCGTTAGAAAAACAACTCTGGAAAGCTGCTGATAAACTTAGAAAAAATATTGATACAGCAGAGTATAAGCAAATTGTATTAGGACTAATTTTTCTTAAATATATTTCAGATGCATTTGAAGATTTATACAATAAATTAACCGCAGCTAAGAACGAAGGTACTGATCCCGAAGATCGAGACGAGTACAAAGCAGGAAATGTTTTCTTTGTCCCTCCTTCGTCAAGATGGAGTTACCAGTTAAAAATAGCAAAACTGCCGGAAATTGGGAAAGATGTAGATGTTGCTACGGATGCTATCGAAAGAGATAACCCCTCATTAAAAGATGTGCTCCCAAAAGTTATATATTGCCGATAAGGATTAATCCTCAACAGTCCTTAATTTTGGTCTTTTAATTTAATTTCAGAATGCCTTGAGGGGTGTTTACCGGTTTTATCTTCATAGAATTTTCTAATTTTCTTCATATCCTCTTCAATATTACCGGAAGGATAAAAGGTATCTGCAAAACCGACCGTTTTTCTTTTATAGTCGATAAAACCAAGCACGATGGGTATATTCGCTTGCCGGGCAATGTGATAAAACCCGGTTTTCCAATATTCCGCTTTCGATCTTGTCCCTTCCGGGGCAATTGCAACAACAAAGTTTTCCCGTTTATTAAATTCTTCCGTCATTTTCTGAATTAAATTATTGTGAATCTGCCTGTTAATAGGAATTCCACCCAGGCGTTTAAATATCTTACCGAAAGGTCCCTTAAATAGAGTATGTTTTGCGATCCAATGAATTTTTATACCGGTCGTCCGGGCGAGTAAAATAAAATATAGAAAATCCCAATTACTGGTATGAGGAGCTCCTATTATAATATACTTATGCTCGTGGCGAAATTTGTTTTCGGTCGACCAACCCAATAATTTCAGAATTAATAAGGCTAATGGTTTTTTCATTTTTTGTAATGTTAAAATTTATTGTAAAGTTCATAATTAGGAGCCGGCTACAAATCTATATATTATAACTATTTTTTACTGGTTCTATTCTTTCTTCTCTTACGAATATGAGTATCAATTAATTCGCCGAATCTATCAAGATTATTCACTGTATATGAATTATTTTAATTTTCACCGTTAACATAACAAAATTGAAAATTAATATTAACATTTTATGTAGATATTTTGGGCTGTTGTGTAAAGCGAAAGTCCTCTTTCGCTAATTTTAAGACAAAAAAATATTTTGCATTTTCGTTAAAATTATTTATGTTTCGAACATTATTATCGAAAGTTCGAAAAGTAGAAAAATAGAATGGATAAATTTCAGCAAAAGAAAGAAGAAATAAAAAATGCCGGCATGAAAATGTTTGCTGCGTACGGTTATTACAAAACAACGCTTGAGGATATTGCCGGAGTAATGGGAATGAAGAAAAATTCGCTTTACTATTATTTTGAAAGCAAGGATGCATTATTCAAGGAAATAATTAAATGCGAGATGCAAACTCATCTTGAACAGCAGAATATCATTCTTTTAAAAAAAATATCTGCGGAAGATAAAACCGTTGAGATAGTTAAAAATTTCATCTCTTTTATTAGAGAGAGATCTGTAAAGTTTACCATAAGAATAAAATCATACCTGGAAATTGTAAAAGTCATAAAAAATTCCAGGGCTGATTTTGATAACAGCGAATGCAATATATTAAGCGAGGTATTAGAGGAAGGAATTAAGAACGGTGAATTTAAGAAAATAAATTCTAAACAATTTGCAGATGATGTTAAAATGACCGTAGAATCAATTATAAACAATAATTATATAATTTCGGATGCCGAATTTGTTCACGAAATTAATTTTGATGAAATATCACAATCTATTTTAAGAATAGTAAAATTTTTAATTGAAGGAATAAAAATACAGGATAAATAACTATGCATTTACTGAAGAAAAATCTAAAATTGTATGTATTTTTCTTTTTATTACTTTCTTCTACAATTTCCGGACAGGCAAAAGTAATAACATTAGAAAGCGCTATTCAAACAGCGCTTAAAAGTAACAGGCAAATTCAAATTGCTAAACTGAATGTGGAGAAATCCGAAAAAGCCGTATCGGAAGCTTTCGGCTACGCTTTACCGACGGTTAACTTAAGCGCAAATTTCTCAAGGTTTTTAACTAAACCTAAGATGTCATTCCCGGATTTTAAAGCATTGCTTACAAACAGTACATACGGCATCCTTTTTAATGAAGGTATTTTGCCGAGGGATAAATCAAAATTTCTACCGATTCAAAATGTTCTTCAAACTTTTGCTCAGAGGAATAATTATCAAGCAGATCTAAAAATTTCTCAAATCCTTTTTAATTCGGCTGTGTTCAGGGGTATTGGAGCATCGCAAATTTATCTGAATTTATCAAAAGAGCAATTAAAAAGTGAGATTTCCAAAACCGTTCTGAATGTTAAAAAAGCTTATTACGGCGCTCTTCTTGCAAGGGATTTGATGAAAATATCTAAAGAACGTTATGCAAATGCAAAAGAACACTTAAAAAATATTAAAGCAATGAAAAAGCATGGGCTGGTTTCCGATTTTAATGAAATGCGGGCGGAAGTTCAGGTAGAAAATATTCGTCCGGTTTTATTGCAAATGGAGAATATTTATAAGAATGCAAAAAACGGATTGAAGATTTTATTAGGTGTTGATCAAGCAGCAGCGATAAAATTAACCGGTGAAATGAAATACAATAAAGAGCTTCTACCGGGTGAAGAAGAAACTATAAACAGAGGAATTGAATCCAATCTCGATTTAAATACATTAAAAATAAAAAATCAATTAGACGATGAGTTTGCTGCAATTGACCGGGGAGGGTATTGGCCTACAATAGCGGCATTCGGAGCATATTCATTGGCAGGTAATTCCGATAACTGGAATTTTAATAACTATAGTTCTTCAACAATAGGTTTAAGCTTTTCAATGAACCTTTTTCAGGGCGGAAGAACTTTAAGAAAAGTTCAGCAAGATGAAATTACCGGGTTGCAAACAAAAGAACAAATTGCAACTTTAAGAGATGCAACTATTTCGCAAATAAAAGCTAAGCTAAATGATTTGAAAAGGGTGCAAGCACAGATAGAAGCAATGAACAACAATATTAAACTTGCCGAAAGGGCTTATCAAATAGCGGAAGACCGGTACAAACAAGGAACAGGCAGCGAGCTTGAAGTAAAAGATGCCAATGTTTCTTTAAGTCAAGCGCGGGTAAACAGTGCTAATGCAATTCACGATTATCTTGTTGCTAAAGCCGAGTTGGATAATTTACTCGGAGCGGTAAACCAAAAATATTTCGATGAATATAAAAATTATTTAGAGAACTAAAATATTTAAATATAAATCAAGGAAAGAATTATGAAAAAATCTAAGTTCAAGTTATTGCAAATGGTGCTTCTTAACTTACTTACTGTAATGCTTCTGTTAAGCTGCTCGAGCAACGGAGAAAAGAAATCCGAGAGTATGGAACAGATTCAAAAAGAAAATGGAATTCCTGTTGTAGTTCGTAAAGTCATGCCTCAAAAATTTGAGAAATATTTTTCCTTTTACGGTAAATTCAAAGGGATAAAAGAAACTACTATCGGTGCAATGATTGGCGGTAGAGTTGATAAAATACTTGTAAAACCGGGTGATAGAGTAAGTAAAGATCAAGTTATAATTAAGTTCCCCGATGATGCGCCGGCTTCCCGAATACAGCAGGCAAAAGCAGCTTTTATAAATTCCGAGAAAACTTATAAAAGGATGAAAGCCCTGCTGGAAAAAGGAGAAATTGCACAGGCGCAGTTTGACGGAGCAGAAACGAAATACCTTGTAGATAAAAGAAATTATGAAACTTTAAGACAGACCATACTTTTAAATGTTCCTTATAGCGGCATAATTACGGAAATAATGGTTCACGAAGGCGATAATGTAAAGAAAAAAGCGCCGCTGTTTACTGTTGCGAAGCTTAATAAAATGAAAATTAGAATTTGGCTTTCGGATTCGGAAAGGATGCAGATCAAAAGAGGAATGGAAGCTTTTGCTACTGTGAATGGGAAAACATTTTCCGGTAAAGTTTCGGAATTATCGCTGAGCGTTGATCCTATGAAACAAGCTTTTTACGCGGATATTATTTTTGACAACAGCAAACGCCAAATATTTGCCGGAACAACCGCCGATATAAAAATATTTACCGTCGAAAAGGATAATGCAATTATTGTATCCCGTAATTTAGTTAAAGTAAATAATTCTAAATCGTATGTTTATCTTGCAAAAGACGGAAAGGCTAAGACGCAATATGTAACAATTGCAAATGAAAGCGGAATCAATTACGAGATCGGCTCGGGGTTGAAAGCCGGAGATTCGTTGATAATAAAAGGTAATGCAAGATTAACTGACGGAATAAAAATTAACGTGGTAAAGTAGAGGAGGAATCATGTTCTTAGCAAAACTTTCTGTAAACCGCCCGGTACTTACCACAGTAATATTATTAGTATTTATTATCTTCGGCGGATTGGCTTTTAATAAGCTGAATCTTAATCACATGCCGGAAGTTGAAATACCTTATGTTACGGTTACAACTATTTATCCCGGAGCGGGACCTAAAGAAACCGAAACACTTATTACAAAAAAAGTTGAAGATGCGGTTTCTACAATTAGTCAGATCAAAAAGATAGAATCATATAACCTGGACGGCGCCGCAATAACCTTAATAGAATTTAATCTTTCAAAAAACGTTAACGTTGCTAATCAGGAAGTTAAAGATAAAGTTGATCAGATTATAAATGAACTGCCTTCCGATGCTAAAAAACCTATTATTCAAAAGATTGATATTAATGCATTTCCTATTATGGATATTGTGCTCAGCGGGGATACGGATCCCAGAACACTCTATCATTTAGCTTCCACAACTTTGAAAGATCGGTTCTCTCAAATTCAGGGTGTTGCAGATGTGAAAATAACGGGCGGTCAGGAACGCGAAATTCGAGTTGCCTTTAAAAATAGAGTTGTATACAAAAACCTTATTTCTCTTCCGCAATTGTTACGTATTTTAGCGGCACAGAATGTCGATTTACCCAGCGGTACCTTTAACTTAACTAACCAGGAATATTCTGTCCGCGTTAAAGGTAAATTCCAAAATATAGATGAAATAAAAAATCTGCAAATTCCTACGGCATTCGGAAATAAGAGATTAAGTCAAATTGCAAACGTAGAAGACGGCGGAAAAAAAATTCGTAAACGTGCCGTGTTCTTTGACGCCGAAACAGGTATAACGGACACTAACGCAGTCCGCCTTTCAATTATTAAAAGTAGTGACGGTAATGAAGTAGATGTTTCCAATGCTGTCCGTGCGGCTTTGCCGGGTATCAATAAGGCATTACCGCAAGGACTAAGTTTAAAAATTGTTAGTGATAATTCAACATTTACGCGTGCTTCTGTTGACGATACAATGAGCAATATTATTCTGGGAATTATTCTTACTTCAATAATACTCTTTGTTTTCCTTTTTAATATTCGCTCAACTATTATTGTTGCTCTTTCAATGCCTGCATCTATCATCTCAACTTTCCTCTTGTTCCAGTGGTTTGATATGAGCTTGAACGTAATGTCTCTTATGGGTATCTCGGTTTCCGTGGGTGTACTTGTATCAAACTCGGTTGTAGTAATTGAAAATATCTTCCGGCATAAAAGTTTGGGTAATACCCCGAAGGAAGCTGCTGTAAAAGGTACTTCCGAAGTTGCGGTTGCGGTTATTGCGGCAACATTAACTAACGTTGTGGTTTTTCTGCCGATTGCAAATATGTCTTCGATGGTCGGGTTGTTTATGAAGGAACTGGCTCTTGCAGCTGCTTTCTCTACACTTTTTTCACTGCTTTTTTCTTTTACATTAACACCGATGCTTGCATCTTTGATGATTAGGAAAGACGGGGGTAGTGGAAAATTATCTCTAAGGATAGATGCATTTTACCGTTCATGGGATGAATTTTACAGGCGAATCCTATCAAAATCATTAAAGAGTAAATTTGTAAGTATCACAATAATTGTAGTTTCATTTGTGTTGTTTATTCTTTCGGTTATAATATACGGACCTAAAATCGGTTTCGATATGATTCCGCAATCCGATAACGGGCAAATCCAGATAACGGTTGAACTGCCTAAGGAATATAACTTGCATGAAACAGGTCTTGTTCTAAAATCGATGGAAGATAAGATTAAAGGATATCCGGGAATTACAAATATAATTACCGAGCTTGGAAAAATTTCGGATGTTAATACCGGTACAAACCTTGCACGAATGGATGTAAATCTCGTTCTGGCTAATAAGAGAGAACGAAATCTGAGTTACTATATATCTTCTTTTGTAAGAGATTTTTCAGATATTCCAAACGCAAGATTGATAACGGTCGATTTTAAGTCCTTCACAAATAAAGGCGGAACTCCAATGCAGTTCTTTTTGTTAGGGCAGGATTTGGAAGAGCTGAATAGATTGAAAGATAAAATACTTGTAAAAATTCACGATGTTCCGGGATTGATAAACCTCGACCAAAGTTCCCGCGAAGGGAAGCCGGAAATTACAATTATTCCTAAAAGAACAATGCTTGCCGAAACAGGAATAACCGCACAGGAAATTGCACTTACCGCACGCGCTGCTTTGGAAGGAATAACCGCATCAAAATATTTGGAAAAAGGCGATGAATACGATATTACCGTTACAATGAACGATGCATCCGTCGATTCGCCTGAAAAGATAGGCAGAATATCGATACCCTCTAAAAGAGGTGTGGTATATAGATTAGCTCAGCTTGCGAATATAAATTTCACTAAGAGCTATTCTAAAATTCTTCACAGGGATAAATATGTTGCAATCCAATTTACCGGTTCACCTGCACCGGGTGTCCCTTTGGGAAATATAACAAACGAAATTGAAAAACGATTGAAGGATGTTAAATTCCCACCCGGGTATAAAATTAAATGGGCCGGAACGGCGGAAATGATGAAGGAAATGGTTGCCGATATGGGATTTGCATTTATATTAGCAATGCTTCTTACTTATCTGCTTTTGTCTGCAATCCTGGAAAGTTTTGTTCAGCCGATATTTATTCTGCTGACCGTTCCGCTTGCAATTATCGGTGTGCTGGCTTCGTTGTATTATACTAATATATCTTTCGCTATTACATCTTTGATGGCTATAATAATGCTGATTGGTATTGTGGTGAATAATGCAATATTGATGCTTGATTATACAAACCAGCTTGTACGTGAACGCGGAGTTGGGGTGAGAGATGCATTGATTGAAGCTTGTCCGACCAAGTTGAAACCGATTATTATGTCGACACTTGCTATTATATTGGGCATGCTTCCCTTAGCAATCGGCGTCGGATCCTCAGGAGTGGAAATGAGACAGCCGCTCGGTGTTGTTAGTATCGGCGGTTTGCTTGTCTCTACAATATTAACGTTATTTGTTATTCCGGCATTTTACTATTTATTTGAAGATAGAAAAGGTAAAAGACTTATAAACAAAATAAAATAAATTATGCAGAACTCAATTTCAATAGTTCAAATAATTCAAGCAATGCTGGCGCCCGGCTTAATGATTTCGGGTTGCGGCTTACTTCTGCTTGGTATAAATAATAAATATTCTTTAATTGTTAATCGCATAAGACTCCTAAACCAAGAAAAAAGAAGATTAGCTGCTAAGTCCGGTATTAAAGACCTGGGTTATGATGAAGAAGTGAGATTAGAGAGCATAGTGATGCAGATGCAGAAGCTGCTTTACAGGGTGCGTTTGGTGAGAGATATTGTAATCAGTTATTCAATTGCAGTGGCTTTTTTTGTGCTCGCTTCTATTTTTATCGGGGTTGAGTTCCTAGCAAAAGATGTTAATATGCAGTCTTTGGCTCTGGTCTTTTTTGTCTTGGGCGTTTTTCTTGTATTGGTTGGGATTTTATTGGCTGCTTTTGAAACAAAGAAAGGATATGATATTGTTAAAATTGAAGTAAAAGCTGAAGAATAACAAAATATATTTTTTGTTGCAGAATAATTTTATTTGTATTAGGTTTGTACAAGTGAAAACAAGAACAGTAAATATGAACTTAAATAATTGGTGGTGGTGGAATGACTCTGTTCCGCTATCCCGCTAATAATTAAAAATTTATATAAACCGTGGATAGTTGGAATATACTATTCACGGTTTTTTGTTT